>JAYTCK010000048.1:0-21008 GCA_043736515.1 bacterium | reverse complement strand
ATCCATCACATCATCCTTCTCCGCGGGTTTCATTTTGCTGTGCAGGATGTCGATGGTGTATTCGGGAAATATTTTTTCTTTCAATCTTTTTGCTTCTTCTTTTACCGACTTTGCGATAAGTGCTTGTTCTTTCTCCGGGTCCGGTTCGTCGATACGTGGGCAAATGACATAGGCTTGTCGGCCAGCAGCTATTTCTGCGCGAATTTTTTCATAGGTTTGCGCGCGTTTCCCTGTCGGCACGATTTCCGTGATGATCGGTTTGCGGCCGTGCGGCATTTGGTCGAGCAGGGTGAGGTCGAGGTCGCCGTAGAGCGTGAGTGCAAGCGTGCGGGGGATGGGAGTTGCGGTCATGGAGAGAAGGTGAGGAACACGTCCGTCTTTTTGCACCAGCTTCGCACGCTGCTTGGTGCCGAAGCGATGTTGTTCGTCGATGATGACGTAGGCGAGGTGTTTCCACTTCACGCTTTTTTGAATGAGGGCATGTGTACCGATCAATATGGGAATTTCACCACTTTCTACCCATTTTAAAAGTTGCGTGCGCGAGACATTTGTAAATCCGGAAGGGTCTACCTTTGAAGGAAATTTGCGGCAACCGGAGCCGGTGATAAGACCGATTTGTATTCCACTCTCAACGAAGTAGTTAATGAACGATTCAAAATGCTGCGTGGCGAGAATTTCGGTCGGACACATATAGGCGACTTGGAGATTGCCGAATGTTTGTCCAGCAGGGCGAGTATGCACCGCTCCGTATACGGTTGTTGCAGCAACGGCGGTCTTGCCGCTCCCCACATCGCCCTCAAGCAAGCGAAGCATCGGGCGTGTCCCTGCAAAATCTTTGAGGATGGCGCGGATTGCATTTGTTTGCGCATCAGTGAGCGGGAAGCCGAATTGCTTCACAAAAGTTCTGAGGCTTTCGGGGGGAGGCGCAATGGTAAATGATGGATTGCTTTCATACTGCATTCGGCTCTGCTGCCTTTCCAGCTGAATGGCAAAGATTTCCTCAAATGCAAATCGTTTCCGTGCTGCACGTGTGTGCTTCTCATCGCGAGGGGAGTGAATATAGACGAGGGCAGTTTGAAGGGTGGGGAGGCTATAGTGTTCGCGGATGTCGTCGGGAATCGGGTCATCAAGCATTTCCAAGATACCACTCGCGAGGATCTTGCGAATTTTGTGATAGAACCATGTTGAGCTCACCCCTTTTGATTCAGGGTATACCGGGAAGAATCGTGCGTCCTCGGCAATCTCTCCGTTGGTAAAGAGGGATGGTCCGAGGTCGGTGGGGAGTGCTGCAACTTTCTCAACTTCGGGGTTGATGAGCGTGATCATGTTGCCTTGTTTTTTTGCAACTCCGCTTGCGCGAATAATATCGCCCGTGGCGATCATTTTTGCCATGTATGCCTGATGGAACCACACGAGCTTCGTCCTCCCCGTTTGATCACGGATGGTGGCTTCGCCCATGGGGACTTTTGTGTGGAAAGATTTTTTTGTCCCCGTTTTTTCTACCTGGCCATAAAGGGTGACACGCTCCCCGTCAGTAGCAAGTTCAATAGGTGATGCTTTGCCCGCATCGATATGACGCACGGGGAAGTGATACAGGAGATCGTGGATGGTGGAGAGTCCAAGCCGAGCCAGCGCTTTTGTCTGCTCAGGGTGAATGCGTCCGAGTACTCCGATCGGAGAGTCTGGCTGAATCGACTGAGGCTGCATGCGTTCAATGATAGCATGACGAAGATATCGTTATAAGGCGGGGGATGTACGACATTCTGCCTATGGGATACAATAAGAAACATATTAATGAATTTGATCTTCTCTTTTTTTGATCTTACCTATCCATTTTTACACTTGGCGAGCATTGCATGCCTGGCTGTCTTCTTTGCTATTTTTATTATTGCCAAATTAAGAAAAAGCACGTCCGCTGCGCGTTACGCACGATATGCTATTATTTCTTTTATTATTGTGGCCGCACTCTTTGCTACAGCCTTTGCTGTTTTTTCATCTGAAGATTATCAGAACTCAAGAGTGGAACTGCATCTAAATTGAGGAATAATGACGGATAGTGGCGCTTTGGGTCGACTTTGCTATACTCTGCCCAGTTTGCTCTTTTCGTTTAAGGATACTTTATGGACTGGTTTTCCGGACTTTTTTCTCTCCCGTGGTGGGGGTGTGTCATTGTGGCACTTGCCCTTACTCACGTGACGATGGCTGCAGTAACGATTTACCTGCATCGCCACATGGCACATTTGGCGCTCGAGCTGCACCCCATCCCGAGTCACTTTTTTCGATCGTGGCTTTGGCTCACGACAGGGATGGTGACCCCAGAATGGGTGCCTATTCACCGTAAACATCATGCAAAAGTGGAGACGGTTGATGATCCACATTCTCCTGCGGCACAGATGAAGACACTCGGCATCACAAGCGCCCTGGCTCAGTTGTGGTTCATGTGTAAATGGGTGTCATGGAGAGGTGTTCGCTCCTATGTTGAAGAGTCGCACAAGAAAGAAACAATCAACGATCTGAATTATTCTCGAGGTGTTCCCAACGACTGGGTCGAGCGCAATGTGTATGGCCGATACCCAAAACTGGGAATCGCGGCGATGATGCTCATAGACACTGCACTCTTCGGTCTAATTCCGGGAATCGCGATTTGGACTGTGCAGATGATCTGGACCCCGGTATTTGCCGCGGGAGTGATCAACGGTTTGGGGCACATGTTCGGGTATCGCAACTTTGAGGTTGTGGACCAGAGTACAAATATTGTTCCTTGGGGAATTCTGATTGCAGGAGAAGAGCTTCATAACAATCACCATACGTATCCCGCATCTGCGAAGCTTTCTGTTCGTAAGGGCGAGTTTGATATCGGATGGATGTATATTCGCATACTCGAAATATGTGGCATGGCGAAAGTGAAAAAGAAAATTCCTGTGCCACAGTTTGGCGAGGAACGTTGGCCTGACCATCATCTTGTTCTGGCAACGGTTTTCCACAGAGATGCGCTCATGCGGGAGTATCGCGGCGTTATGCATATAGAGTGGAAAAAAGAAATTGCTGTGCTCAAAAAAGCAAAGCACAAAGAAGCAACCGTCTTAATTGCCGATTTGAAGCGTGCCAGGAAACTGATCTGTAATGGCAGAGTGCAATTGTCGAGAGGAGAGGAGAGCGAACTGGCGGCCATTTATGCGCGGCACCGAACCCTCGCCTCGCTTGCAGAAATGCGCAGGGACCTAGAAGTCATTTGGACGGATAGGGCAGCGACTTGCGACGATGCACTTACGCGACTCACGCTGTGGTGTAAAAACGCAGAAGCAAGTGGGATTTGTGAACTCGAAAAATTCTCTCAGCATTTTATTCGTCGTTTGCGTTCGTCGTAACAGATATGTTCAGTATTGCGCCCTGCTTGTGCGGGGCGTTTTTTTATTGTCGGTATTTTTGTTATACTGAGCATCGTTACCCACTAACTACTCCACCATGCATAAAAATACGCTCATCTTTATCGGACTACTCGTGCTCCTTGTGCTCGGTCTTCTTGCGATACGGGACAAAGGTGAGAAGCCGACAGTGACTTTGGTTCCCGCCTCCAAGGAAATGCAAACGATCGATCTCGCAAACGGAAGCGTCTATGAACTCACCGCAGCTCCGGTGACACACAGTATAGATGGCAAAACCGTGACGATGCTTGCATATAACGGCATGATCCCCGGGCCGACACTTCGCGTGCAAGAAGGTGATGAGGTGACGATTCGTTTCACGAACAAGATGGATATGCCGACGCTGCTTCATTCGCACGGTATACGCATGGAGAATGCATTTGACGGTTCGCAGCTCACACAAGAGGATGTGGTCCCTGGTGCCAGTTTTAATTATCGACTGAAATTCGATGATGCGGGAGTGTATTGGTACCACCCGCACGTGCGGGAGGACAAGCAGCAAAACCTGGGACTCTTCGGCAACTTCGTTGTTGTCCCCAAAGAGGAAGGCTACTGGCCACCCGTCCATCACGAAGCAACCCTTTTTCTCTCAGACATACTTATGGAGGACGGGATGATCGCTCCCTACAGTGATGCGTATGTCACTCACGCGCTCATGGGACGTTTTGGCAATACCCTTTTAGTGAACGGAAAGACAAAGTATGAAATAAAAGGCGAACCTGGCGAAGTGCAGCGCTTCTACGTGACGAATGCGGCAACCACGCGCACATTTAATTTTGGAATAGCTGGGGCAAAAATGAAACTTATTGGTGGCGATAACGGTCGCTATGAAAAAGAAACATTTGTAGAAGGCGTTGTACTTGCTCCCTCTGAACGCGCAGTCATTGATGTCTATTTTGAAAAAGCGGGAACATATGCCCTCGAACACAAAACCCCAAAGAAGGCTTACGCACTCGGAAGCGTTACTATTTCTGGAGGTGCAGCGACCACCCCACTTTAGGAGCAATTTATGAACTTGCGAACAAATAAAGCAGAATCAGAAACCTTTATGAACTTGCGCCGCTACTTGGGAGCAAAGCCTGACAAAACACTGCGTCTCACCCTTGATGCGGATATGACGAAAATCATGAGCTATCCCGGTGCGGGTGGCGCACATGGGGGGCACGGAGCGGGGGCGACCACGGCGCCAATTGCAATAGAGTGGGAGGACGAGATGGGCGCGATGAATGTGTATTCAACCTCGGACACCGTAGAGTGGATACTTCGCGACGATGCAACGGGGCTCGAAAATATGGATATTGATTGGAAGTTTAAGATAGGAGATATGGTAAAAATCCGCATCGTGAATGACCCCGCCTCGATGCACCCCATGCAGCACCCTATACATTTCCACGGCAATCGTTTCGCTGTACTTTCGACAAACGGCATCCCTAATGACAATATGGTTTGGAAGGATACAACAATGGTACAGGGAGGAGATACGATGGATATATTGCTTGAGGTGACAAATCCAGGGAAGTGGATGGTGCACTGTCATATAGCCGAACATATGCACTCGGGCATGATGCTTGGGTATACAGTGGAGTAGGGCACGGCTTCCAATTTTGGCGCTCTGTAGTCTAAACGGATGCCCCTCAAGATTATAAGGGCATCCTGGAGTGGCATCATCCGAATGATGCAGACATCTCAAAGCAGATGTATCCCGAAATGAAGCGGGCTAACGTGTGCTGAAGTTGGTGCCTCGTCTAAATACAAAATTGAAAGCTGCTGACGTTGGGTAATGTTTTGATACATTGGATGTTATGTGCTAGATTAGGCGATATTGGAGACGTGGCTGAGCGGTCGAAAGTACCTCACTGCTAATGAGGCGAGCCCGTTAAAAGGCTCCGTGGGTTCGAATCCCACCGTCTCCGCAATCGGCTAATGAAAACGAGCAGCGTTTACATTATTGCCGTTGCGCGAGGCGGTGGGATTTCGAAAGACGGAGGCGGTCTACGATCCTGGCTCTGCAAGATTGTCGCCGAGTCGGGGTCGCGAGCACTTAGGCTTTTGACATGCGAAGCATGACATAAGACTTAGTGACTTGTGACCGAATCACACCGTCTCGAATCGCTTGAATGTATTACTATGACTACAATTACCTGTACAAAATGTGGCACAGAAATAGAGCTTTCGGAGGCTCTAACCAAGGACATCGAAAAGACAGTCCTACTTGCTGAACACAAAAAGCATGAGACCGAACTGGAAAAGGTGCGAAAAGAGGCGGATACTATGGCCAAAAAGAGCGTAGAATCGACGCTCGAAATTGAAAGAAAAAAGATAGCGCAAGAAGCTGATGCATTAAAAAAATCTACGGATGCCGAAATTGAGATTGAAAAGAAAAAGTTTGAAGCAGAAACGCTCGCGATAAAAAAGAAGGCTTTTGCCGAAAATGACATCGCAATAAAGGAATTAAAGGCTGAGGCGGAGAGCGAGAAAAAATCAAATAAGGAGTTACGTGAGAAACTGAGCGAATTAATGACAGAACTAAGGGAGGAGCGTAAGGCAAAAGAAAATGTTGAATTAGAAATGCAAGAGCGGATGACGAAAGAGGAAGCAAAAATACGGGAAGAGGCAACCAGAGATGCTGATGAAAAATATCGATTGAAGTTAGCTGCGACTGACAAGAAATTGGCAGATACGCAAAAAGCATTAGACGAAGCTCAGCGCAAGGCAGCGCAAGGCTCCCAACAGCTTCAGGGGGAAGTTTTAGAGCTTGATATGGAACAGGTTTTAAGGGACGAATTTCATGATGACATAATCGATCCCATTGGGAAGGGTGTAAAAGGCTCTGACATCCGACAGACTGTTCGGAGCCCAAGAGGATCAGAATGCGGAATCATTTTGTGGGAATGCAAAAGTCATAAAAACTGGAAAGAGGAATGGATACAGACCGCCAAAGAGAATTTGCGGTCTGCTAAGGCCAACATTCCTGTAATCGTAAGTAGTGTTATGCCTAAACAAATTTCTGGAGAAATTGGAAATTCCAATGGTGTTTGGGTTTGTAAACCAAGTTCTATAGTGATTTTGGCAACCTTGCTTCGCAAGGGACTATTAGACGTTGGACTTCAGAAAGCGCTCGCTCAGAATCGAGGCACGAAAGCTGACGCACTATTTGGTTTCGTGACTAGTCATGAATTCGTACACCAAATAGAAGCGATGGTTGAAACGTATACAGAAATGAGAGCACAAGTTCAGAAAGAGCGGACTGCATACGAAAAATTTTGGGCGCAAAGAGACGCGCAGGCGCAGAGACTTCTCATGGGGACAGCGAATATTATTGGCGGAATGGCCGGGCATATTGGTGCTACGGCGATGCCAAAGATTAAAGGACTTGATTTGCTAGAACTAGAAGCTGGACAAGAAGAATTAAAGAAGAATGATTTGTTTCACGATAACTGAGTAGCTCACCTCACTCCCGCCTCTGCTTAATTTTTTGTCTGGGGATTTCAAAGCACCTTGGGGTTGCCTTGTCCCCCAACCCCCACATGCCATGCTCACCGACAGCATTTTGTGCAAGAGGTAACCATGAAGCGAACATCATTGTGGCGTGTACTTGTGGACGGTATGGCAAGCATAGGGGAGGGGATGGCGTCGATATTTAATTTGGGGCCTTCACGCTCCCGACCACCGAGCTACGAAGAGCAGTTTGGAACCGACGCAGAACGCCTTGCTTCTGACTGGAAAAAGGTGGCGAACGATTTTCACACTGTGCTGAAAGGGTATGAAAAAGATGACACAGACGATGCATCAGATGCACCCAAGTAATGGAGATGGTAAACATACGAGCTAATCGTGTGTTTTTTTTGTTTTATTTAACCTTTCCTACATGTTACTTGCCAGAACGTTTGAGATGATTCTTGTATCTCTTTAGTCTCTAGTATTTCATACTTCGAGAACTCTCTTTTTATGGAGTCTTCATCGTAGTAGAAAATGGTAACCCCATGTGGTGTGAGGAATGTATCCTTACTCACTTCTTTTCCTTGTCCGTACGCTGGGGTGGTTTTAGAGATTGCCACAAAGACCATGTAGCCACCTTTACGCAATTGGTTGTCACAGTCTTGAATTAATTTCGTTCGCCCTTCCTCGTTTAATAAGTGAATAAGTGCATAACAATAGATTCCATCGTATACCTCATTATCAAACGGCATGTCACTTACAGAACCGTGCTGTACCTTTATTTCATTTCCGTAGTGCTCTTTCGCTAAATTAATTGCTGTTTGTGAAATCTCTATTCCCGTTACATCAAATCCATTGTTCGTAAAGACTTTGGCGTTTCTCCCATAACCGTACCCGGGAATAAGGATCTTTTTAAGTCCATGTTTACTGAATAAATTTACCGTATCAGTAACACAGTCCACAGATTGAAACCCCCACATGGCCCGCTTGTCCTTAAAGTTTGTTTCCCAAAATTCTGTCATATCCAAGTTCTAATGTGCAACGGCAATAGCGAGAATGCGTTTGGGCTTGTATTGTTTGAGAACGCGTTTTGCTGCAGTGATTGTCGCACCGGTGGTGATGACGTCATCGATAAGTATGAGTGTTTTTCCCTCAAGTATTTTTCCATTGTGCACATCGAACACCGCTTCAACATTTTCGAGACGTTTTGATTTTTGACGCACGGTTGCCTGCTGCATGTTTTCGCGCTTTTTATAAAGGACGTTGTGTGCGATCTCAAACGATAATCCGTCATTGGCGGCGGCTTGGGCGATCGTTTTTGCAATAATGTGCGCGTGGTTGTATCCGCGTACCGTGTTTGCCTTTGCGCTTGCGGGTATGGGGATAAGCACTATTTGTTCCGTGTTGTTTTTTCCGTCCCGGGCAAGCTGTTTAAAAAATTCACGATAGAGTGCGGTGCCAAAAAACTTCCCCAAGGCCTTTTTTTGATGGTACTTTAGTGCCCAGATCGATTTTTTCACCAACGGATTTTGGTAATCAAAAAGGACGGCAACCCACGACGAGAGGGCGCGCGGTTTTGTGGTGATAGTGCGTTCACAGAGGGCACACAAGAGAGACCCCTGTTTGTCACAGTTGATGCAGCGCTCAGGAAAGATGATGTTGAGGAGTTCGTCCCACATATGTAGATTCACAGAGTGTACACGTGTTTTATCTCCTCGCAAGGGGTATCACACATGCGAAACTGCTCGTCCTTTCCGCATGTGTGGATCCTTGACACGCCTTCTTCATTTTTTGAATAAATTCTTTGTGATATAATAAGAGAGCATGGCTAATCCATTTGAAAAATTACTTGCACAATTCATGCCCGCGAAAGGGGCCGGCGCCATTGTGGGCATTGATATTGGTGGCTCATCAGTAAAAATTGTTCAGCTCCACAAAAAGGCAAACAAGGTAATACTTGATACGTACGGGGAAATCGCCCTCGGACCTCTGGCTGGCCTTGAAATTGGACAATCAACTAACTTACCTATTGATACGCTCATCACGGCAATTAGTAATCTTATGAAGGAGGCAAAAATCACCAGTCAAGACATGGTATTTTCTCTCCCACTTACTTCGACACTCCTTACGGTTATTGAAATGCCGGACCTGGGTGAAACAAAACTTAGAGAAATGGTCCCCATCGAGGCACGTAAGTATATTCCCACCTCCGTTTCTGAGGTTGCGCTTTCACACTGGATCATCCCCAAGCTTGTGCGCACCTATGTGGACCCCGATCACGAAGAAGACGGAAAGGGTGTGGAAAAAGTCGATGTGCTTTTGGCTGCAGTACACAATGATGTGCTTCAAAAATATAATGAGATTGCACAGAAGTTGGGTGCAAAAAACTCAGCACTCGAAATTGAAATATTCAGTATCATTCGCTCCACGCTCGCCCATGACGCTACGCCATCCATGATTCTTGATGTTGGTGCGGCGAACACCAAGGTGGCCATCGTTGAAGAGGGGATTGTGCGCAGTTCTCATTTGATTAATTTGGGGTCTCAAGATGTAACACTTGCGCTTTCACGTTCGCGCGGAATTTCCATACTTGAAGCAGAAGAAATGAAGCGTGAATTTGGTCTTCTTGAAAACCCGCTCGACCCAGCTGTTGCAGAAATATCACGATTGGCACTGGAGCGCATATTTTCCGAAGCAAATCGCGTGCTTATGCGATACCAGCACGAGAAACGTGTCAGCATTTCAAAGGTGGTGCTCACCGGTGGTGGTGTGCTCATGAAGGGAATTCTTGAAGTTGCCGGAGGAAGCTTCGAAACGAAAGTAGTATATGGAAAAGCATTTGAGCATGTGGAAACTCCTCCAGCGGTGGAGCCTCTCCTCAAAGACGCTGGCCCCGAGTTTGCAGTAGCCATCGGCCTCGCCTTGAGAAAATTATAGGACGGCGTAGCTTCACCCCCCCCCCACTCGAACGCAATTCTTTCTTGGCGAGGGTAATTATCGTTCAGAAAAACCTTGCGCAGACCAGTTTGGCACGGTCCGCCCGCTTTGGGGCGGCAAACTGTGTCGAGCAGAGCAACAATTTTGCGCTGGCAAAATTGAAAGCGTGTTTTTGGGAACGATAATTACCGAGCAGTGTATAACTTTCCTAGTCAAGACAGAACATCCCCTGTAAAATAGGTGTTAGTTGTTGCGTAGAACACACAAACTGTATTTTTGGCAACTCCACCTATTTACACATGGCAAATCCATTTGAAACATCATTTATCCCCCAGCAGCCACTTCTCAAAGTGGAGGGAGTGTCACGGAGAAAAGATGCCGTAAATTTTTCAGCTGTTTTCTCGGTTGTTATATTTCTTGCTGCAGCAGTTGTTGCGGGCGCGCTCTACTTCTACCGAGCAAATGTAATCGAGCGCATAATTGGTGCCCAAACAGCGCTGGCGGCCGCAGAACAATATTTCAGCATTGATGAGATAAACAAATACAAGCACGCAGACACTCGGTTGCGAGCAGCAAAAAATCTTGTACACCAGCATACAATTAACTCAGTTATTTTGGACTTTCTTGAAAAGAACACGGCTGTAAACGTCGGCCTCACTTCGTTTGGTGCAATGAAAGATGATGGTGGATATCGTGTATCACTGGTTGGCCAAGCTCCGAGCTATTCGGCTGCTTATTTCCAAGTAGAAAAATGGCGTAGTATGCAGCCGACAATCAAAGAACTAACAGTGGGAAACATGGGACTTAGTGAAGAAACGGGTATCGTAACATTTGCCGTGACACTCAATATTGACCCCACCTATCTTCAGCTTTCTACTGTGCTTGAAAGAGAGGGCAATCTGCACGGTATAATTCCACCAAAAGCAGCTACTCAATCAAACTCCCCCACACCATGAACCGCTATTTTGTCCCCATTATCTTTTCGCTTCTGACCGTCGGTCTATACGTTTTTTCCATTGATCCGTTGTGGGCAGATATACAACAAAAACTTGTTCGAGAAAATCAACTGAATAAGACGCTCGTGGACGCCCAAACAGCACAAACAAAGATTGATGAGCTAAAGGCCCAATATGAATCATTTCCACAGGGCGCTGACGAGGACCTTCATGTGCTACTTCCCGATTCCATCAATCCCACCCGACTGATCATTGATATAGAGGCGGTGGTGAATAAGCGTGGGCTTGTCATGAGTGGCCCTGCGGTATCAAGTACGGGAAACGTAAACGGGAGTAGCGTTGCGGCACACACATTTACCTTCGGCGTACGAGCCCCTTATCTCATATTTCGCGAACTCTTGAGAGATCTTGAGGTTTCACTCGCACTCCGCGATTTGGCAACAATTAGCTTCGTCACGAGCGGTGCAGACTCGACAGCCACAGGTAACCCTGAATACTTTGTAAATAACTATAATGTCAGTTTTACAACCTATTCATTGGCACAATAATATTACTCATATATGGCAAAACAATTTCTCATTGATGTCCTCGTTGTCCTTATAACCCCAATCCTTTTTATTGGCGGGTACTATTTTCTTAAAACTGACAGCTCGGCGCTACTTTCCGCAACTCCATTTATTGGCACGCAAAACGAGGTTGATCCAGAACTGGGCAAAAAAACCGAAGTTGCCCTCGCGCTTCTCTCATCCATACAGTTTGATGATTCACTTTTTTCGGATCCGGCATATTTATTGCTTAAAAAATATACTGTGGAAATTCCCTCAGCGGATTTGGGGCGCAGTTTTCCTTTCACGCCTCCACAGGTACTTGTTGATATAAAACGGAATCCCGTTAAACAATCTGAGTTGCGTTAACACTGCGTTGCTTGTGCGAGCGCATTCATTAACTTGTTACAAATTCATTTCATGAGCGCCAATTTTTTGGTATGATAGACTTATGAGTTTTTTGCTTTATTTGTCGCAGAAGGGAATATTTCGCGAGGAGGATATCCCCGAGCTTTCTTCTCAGGCAGAAAAGGCCCCTGGGGGTATAGATGAAGTACTTGCAAAGGGAGGGATGACCGACGATCAAGTACTTTCAATGAAAGGTGCGTATTATGCCATGGACGCACGCAGTCTCGAGGGGCAGAAAGTTGAGACCGAGGTGCTCAAATATATTCCCGAAGAATCAGCACGGCACTATCAAATTGCTCCGCTTGATGTGGTTGACCACATACTTGAAGTCGGTATTGTAGACCCCGACAACTCCCAAGCTCGTGATGCGGTCCAGTTCATTGCATCAAAACTGCGGATGCCTTTTAAGCTCTATCTTATTCTGCAACCAGATTTTAATCGCCTGCTCGATCAGTACAAAAATCTGTCCGGAGAAGTCACCAATGCGCTTTCTGAAATTACCGTTGACGAAGCACGAGAAGCTCTTGAAGGAACGACCATGGAAGCTGACTCGTCTGTGGAATCACATGAGCATGTGGAAGAGCGAGGGGGTGAGATGAAGATCGTTGAGGACGCACCCGTCACCAAGATTGTTGCAGTTATACTCAAGCATGCAGTGGAAGGGAATGCTTCCGATGTGCACATTGAACACACAGGCGACAAGGTTCGTGTTCGTTTTCGTGTGGACGGAGTCATGTACACATCACTTATACTTCCGACCAATATCCATGGTGCGGTTGTCGCTCGTGTCAAAATCCTCTCGCAACTCAAACTCGATGAGAAGCGCAAGCCTCAGGACGGACGCTTCAGCGTGCGCATGGATAATAAAAAAGTTGATTTTCGTGTCTCAACATTTCCCGCGTATTATGGCGAAAAAGTCGTTATGCGTATTCTCGACTCCTCGCGCGGTATTGTATCACTCGACAACATGGGGATGTCGCCCGAGCATCTTGAATTGGTGCGTAATGCGATCAAGACCCCCTATGGACTCGTGCTTATCACAGGGCCCACAGGTTCGGGTAAGTCCACAACACTGTATTCAATGCTGAATGAACTCGATCGCGAGAAACGCAATGTCATCTCACTTGAGGACCCTGTCGAATACAATATTTCAGGGGTAAACCAGTCACAAGTACGTCCCGAAATTGGCTATACCTTTGCAAATGGACTCCGATCTATTCTCCGTCAGGACCCCGATATTATCATGGTCGGTGAAATCCGTGATAAAGAAACAGCGCAATTGGCTATTCAGGCTGCACTGACCGGTCATCTTGTCTTTTCCACACTCCACACCAACAATGCCGCAGGGGTTATTCCGCGCTTAATCGACATGGAAGTTGATCCGTACCTGATCGCACCAACCCTTATCCTTGCAATAGGCCAGCGCCTGCTTCGCAAGATCTGTCCGGATTCAAAGAGCGCCATACCGCTTACTGAGAGCATGCGCGTGATGATCGAAAAACAGCTTTCCGACCTTCCTCCTGAGGTGCGCAGTAAAATAATGCTCCCAACCGAGGTGTACAAGGCAATTCCATCACCGACCTGTCCCTCCGGGACAAAGGGACGCACTGCGGTATTTGAGTTTCTGAAGATGGACCGCGAGATCGAACATATAATCCTCACCAACCCAGTTGAACAGGCGGTGTATGAGGCAGCGCGTGCAAAAGGGATGCTGACTATGAGGGATGATGCGGTGGTTAAGGCATTTCAGGGCATTATACCGTTCGAAGAGATCAACAACATCCTCTGAGCCCAAGCTCCATTTTTGACGCATTACTTCGTGAAAACCCACAAAATGCACTTCAACGTATTCGGAATACGTCTCGTTTGCATTTTGCGGCTTTTCACTCGTCCTGCATTCAAAAATTGAGCTTGGGCTACCGTTGTTGTGTCGCCTTAAATCAAACATCAAACACTTCCGCCGTGAAAAAATTGAATTACATCCCCAAATGAGCGTCAGGCTATATGTTCAAACGGATGCCCACCGAAAGGAAGGGGCATCCTGGAGTGGCGTCATCGGAATGATGCAGACATCTCAAAGCAGATGTACATCAAAAAACAAAGCTCAAACTGACGTTTTGTAAACCCCGCGGCTCTGGCCGCTGACTCGCACGAGGTAACGCGAGTTCCTCGCGAGTCTATACTTGCTCTGGGGTTTAATACCTTTTATAATGGATGTATATATGTCAAAAGAAAAACCTGGCCAATGGAACGTGCTCATTATTGACGACGATGCATTTCTGCTCGATATGTACGCACTCAAGTTTACGCAAAAAAATTTTGTAGTGGAAACAGCATCCGGGACACTCATGGCGCTTGAAAAGCTCCGTGGGGGATATGCTCCCGATATTCTTGTTGTTGATCTGGTTATGCCTGCTATGGATGGGTTTGAATTTCTGGAAACCGTACGCCGCGAAAGACTAGTAAGTGATGCACTCATTATTATTCTCTCAAATTTGGGCGAACAGGAAGATATTGATCGCGGGCTCGCTCTCGGCGCAGCGGGGTATATTATTAAGGCATCCGCCACGCCTTCTGAAGTTGTCGATAAAGTATTGAGTACCATTGAATCGAGGCAGAAAAAATAATGTCGCCACGTATTGATGTAATTCCATTTGTTCTTTTATTGTTAATTGTTTTACCATCATGTCACAAGCTGAATATCGCAAAGAACTTGAAGATCTTGTACTGACCGTGATCCATGAGGGTGCATCAGACCTCCATCTTGTTGTCGGGCGTCATCCAACGATCCGTGTTTCGGGAGAGCTCATTCCTCTTGTTAAAAAGCCCGTTCTTTCTCAGGAGGACACGCAGGGAATTATTAAAGAGCTACTTGATGAAGAAAATCTTAAACAATTCCTCGCTACAAAAGAAATGGACTTTTCGTTCAGCTTCGGTAAGGAGGCCCGCTTTCGTGGCAATGCTTTTTTTCAAAAGGGAACTATCGCGTGCGCACTTCGCCTTATTCCCCAGAAGATAAAAACATTAAAAGAGCTTGCCCTCCCACCCATACTTGAGATATTCACGAGACGAAAGCAAGGTTTCTTTCTTGTGGTGGGACCTGTGGGTCAGGGTAAATCTACAACCCTCGCAGCAATGATCGAAATGATCAATCACGAGCGAGCAGAAAATATTATTACTATTGAAGACCCTATCGAATACGTTTTTACACCCGACCGCTCAATCATCAGTCAGCGCGAAGTTCGTTTTGATACCGTCAATTTTCACGGCGCACTCCATGCCTGTTTCCGTGAAGACGTTGATATCATTCTCATTGGAGAAATGCGCGGCATCGATACGATATCAACTGCGGTGACCGCAGCAGAAACTGGTCACATGGTGTTTTCAACACTTCACACCAACAATGCTGCACAGACCATCGATCGTATCATTGACTCGTTTCCTGCAGATCAGCAGGATCAGATTCGGGTTCAGCTTTCCAGCTCACTCGCAGGAATTTTTTCACAACGTTTGGTGCCCCGTATTTCCGGAGGATTGGTCCCTGCGTATGAGCTACTCATCAACAACAATGCAGTGTCAAACCTTATCCGTGAGCGCCGTACGCACGAAGTACCCATGGTTATTGAAACGGGTTCCGAGCTTGGCATGATCGACATGAATCGCTCATTGGCTGAGTTGGTTCGGGCTGGCGAGATTACGGCAGAAAATGCATATCTTCATTCGTTTAATCCAAGAGCCCTCGAGCGAATGATCTAACCATGACATCCATTTTGAGCAAAATTCTTTGTTGGTCGCGCAACGAGTCCCCGTCATCGTATCAGAATACGCCTTGGGGACATCGTTGTTTACCGTCTCGAATTTTATCTCAAAATGAACGTCATGGACTCTATGCTACGTCTAGCGAGAGAGGGGGAGCAAATGTCCTCATTTGCTCTTCGATCGAGCGACGACGTGGCAAAGGGGGACCCTTTACCGGATTAACGACTAACTGATTTTATGCTCTATAGATACACCGCAATTGATCAGACAAATAACGATGAAAAGTCGGGCACGATTGAGGCGGCTACTATTGATATCGCCATTGCTGCGCTCCAGCGCCGCAAGTTTGTCATTATTACCATTGTGGGAGTAGACGAAGTCACTTTTTGGAAAAAATCTTTTACATTTCGCCCCCGGGTTTCGTATCGTGACGTGGTAATCCTTTCCCGACAGATTTCGACGCTCTTCACAGCACAGGTGTCGACTCTTCGTATATTTCAGCTTCTTTCACAGGAGACTGAAAATCCAGCTTTAGGAAAAAGCATGGAGGAGGTGAGTGAGGACATTCAAGGCGGAACATCGCTTTCCAACGCGCTCGCAAAGCATCCTGAAAGCTTTTCAGACTTTTATGTCAACATGGTCCGCGCAGGAGAAGAGTCAGGTAATCTCTCAGATACATTCCGTTATCTTGCCGATTATCTTGATCGCAACTACGAGCTTGTGTCAAAAACTCGGAATGCACTTATCTATCCCGCGTTTGTTATCATCGTATTCGCCGTCGTGATGATCCTTATGCTCGTTGTCGTCGTGCCAAAACTCTCCGCCGTTATTCTTGAGACAGGTAAAGATCTCCCGATTTATACAAAGGCAGTCATTGGATTTTCTAATTTCTTTGTGAACTACGGACTTTTCTTGCTTGTTGCTATCGGGGTTCTCGGTGTCTTTGTATGGCAGTATATGCGCACACTTCAAGGGAAGGCTATGCTTGCGCGTTTCGCGCTCGTGACCCCGTATGTAGGCGATCTCTACAAGAAACTCTACCTTGCGCGTATTGCAGACAACCTGAGCACGATGCTTACGTCGGGAATTGCAGTAGTACGAGCAGTTGAAATCGCCTCCACCGTAGTAGGTAACAAAATTTATGAAGATGCACTCCTTGATGTTGCACAGGCGGTACGCTCAGGTGTCGCACTTTCCGTCGCCATGGCGAGACACGAGGAAATACCCAGCATTATGATCCAGATGATCAAGGTGGGTGAGGAAACAGGAGAGGTGGGAAACATTCTCGATACACTTGCCAAGTTTTACAAACGCGAGGTTGACACCGCGGTGGATACGCTTATTGGGCTCATCGAGCCGGCCATGATCGTACTACTCGGTTTGGGCGTTGGGGGGTTATTGACCTCCATTCTTCTCCCGATCTACGACATCACGTCATCTTTCTAGCGGGCAGCAGAAACTCAAAATCGGCGCCCTCCTCGTTATTTTTGTGCTCGGTCACGGAGACGTATAACTCATACGCCTCCTGTGACACTGTGCAAAAATAACAAGGATTGCATCCAATTTAGACCTTCTGCTTATCTGCTTCGTGACGCATGTTATTTTTATCCACGAAATCGTTCACTTTGTGGCTTCGTACGGACTTTGGAATTGTGACTGTACAAAAACAACTTCGGATTGCATCAAATTTTTCTCCTCTGCTCTATTTGCTTCTCCTGTCATTCCGGCATCCGCGCCGGAATCCAGGTTTAGGTTTTTGTTTCGGAATCTGGATTCCGTGGCAGACACGGAATGACAAGAGGGGTCTGGCTACCTTTTAGAATAAACCTGAACGCCTCATTGGCCGGTAGATGAGGCGTTCACCAACTGACCCCCAACGCAGCTCTTTGGAGCGAGGCCTCTTCTTTTGCAAAACATTGTACAGAGACTGGTGGCCAACTTCTTTAAGGTCGGGTCTTTCAAAGCCAAGGCCCGACCTTAGGCCACCTACTCGAACGCCATTCTTGAAAGCGAGGGTAATTATCGTTCCCAAAAACCTTGCGCAGACGCAGAGCAACTCGAACGCAACTCTTAGAAGCGAGGCCAGCCCCACTTTTGGTCTATGGGAAGTCTGCGACTGCTCAAAAGTTGGGCTGGCCGAGCGGGACTTATCCACAGGTGCTTTTACTTCTCCCCCCGCCCCCATGCTAGAATTAGCCTATATTGCTCGAGATTATGGGGCGATATGGCGTGACACACATGGTTAACTTATTAGCGGTTATTTATTAGTTTTATAGCTTTTTATGTTCACTTCATTAAAAAATAGTAAAAAAGGTTTTACCCTGATCGAGCTCCTCGTGGTGATCGCCATCATCGGTATCCTTTCATCAGTCGTGCTTGCATCGCTCTCAACTGCTCGCCAGAAGTCTCGCGACGCAAAGCGTATTTCAGACTTGGGTCAGATCCAGCTTGCACTCGAGCTTTTCTTTGATTCTGTGCAGTCTTATCCATCAACGACACCTGGTATTGCAAGTACGGCAACGATGGAGGGTGGCGTAATTAGGCTTACGAACAGTAGCTTCCTCCCTCAGACCCCCGTTCCTCCAGCGGGCGGTAGTGCAAAGTATTATTACCGTGGAATCACTTCAGCCGCCGTAGAGTGTGCTGCATTGGGAGTAGGTGACACCACTGCCTGCACAACATACGCTTTGGCGGTAACTCTTGAGCGCCCCGATAACACTGTTTTAAATGCAGATGCTGATCAAGAACTTACTGTTGGTTGGGCTGTACATGCGGCAGCGCCAGCAGCAAATGCTGCAGGTGGAATTCTCTTTGGTACCAGACCGAGCTGTGCCGTAGTTACCGGCTCAATAGATAGCTGTTACGACATTAAGCCATAATCAGAGCAGCTTCTCGTTTTTTGCAAAATCACCGCACCCATAGGGTGCGGTGATTTGCTTTTTTGTCGGGGGAAAAAGCCAATCCAAGGCAGCCTTAGGAAACCACTAAGGCTGCCTTGGATTGGTCATGCTATACTTCTTACATGGACCTCTTTAGTGGATTAGCGCTCAGTATTATATTTATTTTTGGCGCGATTATTGGGAGCTTTCTCAATGTTGTTATCTACAGACTAGGGAGCGGTGCGAGTCTCGGGGGGCGCTCAAAGTGCCTTGCCTGTGGAAAGATACTGCGGGCGCACATGCTTATACCGCTTTGGAGCTATCTTTTTTTGCGGGGTCGGTGTGGGTACTGTCAAAGTCAGATTTCGATACAATATTTTTTGGTTGAATGTGCGACAGGACTCCTCTTTGTCCTCGCGGCTTACGTCAATGCACTCAATCTGCTTTTCCCTACAGCAGTATCATCAATTTTGTTCTTACTTGATGCGTTAATCTTGAGCACCCTCGTAGTTGTCACGGTGTATGACCTCAAGCACAAAATCATACCGGACAAACTTTCACTCCTTTTTGCCCTTCTTGCCGGAGCCGCGCTCTCCTTTCGTGGGTATTTTGGTATTTTGCCCGAAACATTCACGTCGCTATTGGGAAACCTACCACGCTTTATCGATGCTCTCGCAGGGCCACTTCTCGCACTGCCGTTTGCAGTCCTGTGGCTACTTTCGCGTGGGAGAGCGATGGGATTTGGAGATGCTAAGCTCGCCTGGGGTATCGGATGGTTCCTCGGGTTTACCAAGGGGATCACTGCCGTTATTTTTTCATTTTGGATCGCATTTATCCCGAGCCTCATGCTGTTGTTGCTTCGAAGGAAAAGTTATACAATGAAAAGTGAAATACCGTTTGCACCATTTCTTGTCCTCGGGACACTCGTTGTGTATGCGTGTGGTATTAATCTTTTTAATTGGACCTTTTGATACCGTGAAACGCGAAACTCATCACCCCAAAAAACAAGCAACCCCCCACCCCTTGTTTATTGCCGGGTTTTCTCTGACAGAATTGATCGTTGCTATCGGAATTTTTATTGTACTTACATCTGTATTGCTTTTTAATTATAATAAGTTTGGTAATCGCCTCACACTTGATATATTGTCACATCAAATTGCAGGGTGGATTCGTGAGGCGCAAGTTTCTGCGATGAGTGTACGGATTGATCGGACAGGTGCGGGAAAGTATCCCGGGTACGGTGTTCATTTTGATGCTACTCCAGCAAATGCGTTTATTTATTTTGCGGATACCTATGCTCCCGACAAACAATACAATGCTGTGTCTGGGGCATGCGGAGCCGCACTCGCGGAATGCGAAAAGCGAATAATGATTTATCAGAACAATCGCGTGGAACTCATCTGTGGGGCAGCGACAACCCCGCCCAAGCCACAAGGAAGATGTCGGACGGGTTTTGAAGAATTACTCGCTGCAGATATTGTTTTCACGCGACCTAATCCGGATGCGAATATTATCGGTAGACATTTGCCAGCAGCACCTGTTGCAACAACCTCATATTCGCATGTAAACATTACCATTGTGACCCCTATTGGATATCGTCGCACCATAGGGGCGTGGACAACGGGTCAAATTTATGTGCAATAACATGGCTATGCGTAACTTTTTACATAAAAACCTTATGCACACATCCCACGCCAAGAGGGGCGGGTTTACACTTATTGAAATGATTGTTGCGATGGGAGTATTCACAATCTGCATGGTGCTTATTGTCGGAGCACTTATTAGTATGAACAATGCAAGTCGCAAAGAGCGCGCCATTCGTGTCGCAATGGACAATGTGGGTGCGGCGATGGATTCAATGTCGCGAAACATTCGTATGGGTTCACAATTTCATTGCGGTTGCGGAATCACTGGGAATCCCTCTACTCCCGGCGACACCACGTTTCCTGGTGGTATTCGCAACTGCACATCCGATTCCGGTGGCCTAGGGGATAGCTGTTTGGCGTTCGAAGGTCAAGAGGGAAGCATCGCCACAACTGACCAAATCGTCTACAAACTGCTGAACGGACAAGTGTGGCGTTCTACGCAGAGCGGGGCAGCTAATACTTATTTGGCAATGACTTCACCTGAAATAATTATCAACAAACTGACATTTTTTGTGGATGGAGCTGATGCTGGTACAAATCAACCAGTCGTGAGAATTATTATGCGCGGAGTGGCTGGCAGGGGAGCAATTACGACCCCCTTCCTTGTGCAAACGAGCGTAAGTTCACGTATTCCCAATTTTGATTTTTGATAACGATATGACGCACACACAACAACACAACCGCAAACAAAACTTCATTCATACAAAGGTGGTGGGGTTCACCCGGTCAGTGAAATTTCGCATTATTGCCTGTGCGGCAATTTCCAATAACATGCAGTCGGTTTGATATAGTAACTATAATACATGCAATACCTCTCATCTTCCCAAAAAGCCGCAATGCGAAATTCTACTGCCGGGTTCACACTCGTCGAGACCCTCGTTGCGGTCATGCTCCTTTCTTTTGCACTCCTCGGACCGTTCGCACTTGCTATGCACAGCTTGAGACTTTCTCGTGAGGCCCGTCAGCAAGTTACTGCTGTATATTTAGCACAAGAAGCGATCGAAGTTGCGCAAAG
>JAYTCK010000047.1:0-2900 GCA_043736515.1 bacterium | reverse complement strand
AGCGTTTGCCTCAGGACGGCCGCTTTAAGATCGAACTCAATGGTCAGAAAGTATCCTTCCGTGTCTCGACACTCCCCACACATCATGGAGAAAAGACGGTGATGCGCCTCTTGCGTGAATCATCGGGGGGATTCAGTCTTGAGTCGCTCGGGTTTCATGGACAGGGACTTGAGGCACTCCATGATGCAACAAAGCAACGCGTTGGAATGATCCTCGTCACGGGACCTACGGGCTCAGGCAAGACGACAACACTCTATACTGTACTCGATATTCTCAATACTCCTGATGTAAACATATCGACCATTGAAGACCCTATTGAGTATCAGATGCCGCGCATCAACCAGACACAAGTGAAGCCTGATATCGGTCTTACGTTTGCGGCGGGACTGCGCTCGCTCCTCCGTCAGGACCCCGACATAGTAATGGTAGGAGAGATCCGCGACGGCGAGACGGCATCACTCGGTATTAACGCCGCGCTCACCGGACACTTAGTACTTTCAACATTACACACAAATTCTGCCGCCGGAACACTTCCGCGTTTCATAGACATGGGCGCCGAGCCATTCCTTATTATTTCAACAGTGAACGTCATCATCGCACAACGCCTTGTGCGCAAATTATGCGGCACAAAAGAGAAATATTTGCTTTCGAAGGCAGAAATCGACGCACTTGGAAAAAAAGCAAATCTCCCGCGACTACTTGAAGCACTCATTGAAGAGAATGTCGTCGCAAAGGGATCCGAATGGTCCACGATCCCGTTCTATAAACCAAAGTCATCGTCGGAATGCGAGGAAGGTTATAAGGGTCGTATGGGTATTCATGAAGTGCTACGCATGACTCCTGCCATCCGCGACCTTGCTATCGTGCGTGCGTCAGCAGAGAAGATCGAAGCCCAGGCACGCGCCGAAGGAATGCTCACGATGCTTGAAGATGGCATTTTTCAAGCAGCGCAGGGGTTAACAACCATAGAGGAGGTCTTCCGAGTCGTTAGTGAATAACCCCTGTGAGGCCTTGGCGGCGGTGGTGAGCTCTGGCTACTGGGAACCCATTCTGATGGGGCCAGAGCGCAAGACTCATTGAGGACTTTTGTGAGGCTTTGTGAAACAAAAGACCCAATGAGTGGACAGTCCCTGTAAGGGATCACCACTATTGAAGAGGTCTTCCGTGTGGTTTCCGAGTAATTTGGGCGCACTATCGGTAAAAAAGTTACATAAGAATGTAACTTCAAGTTCGAATTTTGCATTTCCTTCTCCAAAAGTGTAAAACAACTTCAATATCGTTCACAAGGAGATACTCATGAAACTCATTCGTGACAACATTCCCGAAATCGCCAAGAGGAAAGGCGAAACGATGCATTATCATGTCGCTTACCGACGGAATACAAAGAACTCCTCCTCAAGAAATTATCTGAAGAAGTAAATGAGTTTCTAGAATCAGAGGAGCCTATTGAGATGGCGGATACTCTTGATGTTGTGCGGCCCATTGCACGTGAAAAAGGACTTATATTTCAATCAATTCTCGATTTGCGCGACAAAAAACACAAAGAAAAAGGTGGATTTGATAAACGGTTGGTCTGGGACAAATAATAAAAAAGAAAACCGAACCCGTCAGTTCGGTTTTTTCATACCCAAAAACACTTTGGACGGACACAGACATACTATATAATAGATGTAGGTATGCCCAAATACACATACAAAGCGCAACTCGTTGCAACTGGGGCTGAAATGGAAGGGACTGGTGAGGCTGCAGACAAGTTTGAGCTTGCAAAAAAAATCAAGGCAGAGGGAAAGCTCCTTTTGACTGCGACGGAATTTTCCTCGCACTCATTCAACATGGACAAGATCAACGCCTTCCTTTCGCACATCTCACTGCGCGAGAAAATTCTCTTTTCAAGAAACTTGGCAACAATGATTAAGGCCGGACTCCCGTTATCACGCGCCCTGCAAATATTTTTAAAACAAACACAAAATCCTAAGTTTCGAGAAGTGCTCCGCTCGATTATTGATGATATCAACAAAGGCACCCCGCTTTCGGACGCGATGGATAAGTTTTCAAAAATATTTCCTGCGGTGATGGTGTCGATGATACGTGCAGGAGAAGAGTCTGGCGGGCTTGTTGAGGCGCTCAATACTGTAGGTGGACAAATGGAAAAAACTTACAATCTCAAAAAGAAAGTGAAGGGAGCAATGATTTATCCCGCTGTCGTCCTGTGCGTGATGCTTGTCGTCGGGGTGCTTATGATGATATTTGTTGTTCCGGGACTCGCTGCGTCATTTAAGGAGGTGGGCGCTGAGCTTCCAAAGCTTACGCAAGGCGTGATTGCGATCAGTGAGTTTCTACAAAATGATCTACTCATGGCGATACTCGGGTTCGTTGGATTTATCGGACTAGTCTGGTGGTTTCAGCAGACACCATTTGGCAGCCGTGCTCTTGACTTCGCATCACTCCGTGTACCCATCTTCGGAAAGCTCGTCCGAGAATTTAATGCGGCAATAATCACACGCACCCTCTCGTCACTCATTTCTGCGGGAGTGGATATTGTGCATACAATAGAAATCACCAAAGATGTCGTTGGGAATCAGTTTTACAAAGAGACTTTGGATATTGCAAAAGCAAATGTCCAAAAAGGTGTCCCGCTTTCACAGATCTTTATTCAAAGTGACCATATTTATCCAATTATGGTGGGAGACATGATGGAGGTTGGTGAAGAAACCGGACAACTCTCCGACATGTTGCTCAAGATTGCACTCTTTTATGAAGAGGAAGTTGATAATGCAACTGCCGATATGTCTAAATTGATCGAGCCTCTCCTTATGGTCGTCATTGCCGTTTTTGTGGGCATTTTTGCGATGGCGATGATCACGCCAATGTACTCACTGATGACGACTATTTAATCGGCT
>JAYTCK010000046.1:0-21089 GCA_043736515.1 bacterium | reverse complement strand
CTTGCCGCACCCAGAAGATAGTGGTCAAGCCATATCACATCGACGTGCTTCATGTTTTCAAGCTGACGAATACCGTCCTCAACAGTAGCTACTACTATCACGTCAAACTTTCTCATAATAAATGCTTCACGAATGGTCCGTGCGAGCTGCCGTTCATCTTCAAGAACCAGTATTGTGCGTTTCTTTATTTCATCCATGACTTTTATATACTAACATCTTTTTAACCCTGACAACAGGAGTCCCGTGTGTACAATAGTGAGAAGCGTTACCCGAGTCCTTTTACCCCGCTTTTCTTGGGCATTCCCGAGAGCGGCAAGAGTACGTGGAAAGTAGTCCCCTTGTTTTCCTCGGATTCAAACCAAATTCTCCCACCCGAGGACTCAACAATTGCTTTCACGATATACATTCCCAAACCGGTACCTTCGGTATCTTTTTGACGGACATTGTCTGCACGAAAGAGCTTTTCAAAGATTTTTCCATGTTGTGCCGCAGGGATACCATATCCGTTATCGGAAACACGAATATAGACCGAGTTGTCTCGCACGCTGATCTCGGCTGATACCTGGCCTCCGGGTTGAGTATACTTAACGGAATTGGAGAGAAAATTCTGAAATACAATACGAATTAATTTTGGATCGGCGGAATAGGTTTGTGGCGCCCCAGCAAAAAATCGTTCAACAGTTTGGGTTTTCTCAAGAATTTGTGGGTTAAGTTCGGAAAGCACACTCTCGCAGATCTCAACAAGATTGACCGGTTCGGGTTCACTCACGAATGTGCCGAGATCGATACGCGAAACGTTAAGAAGTGCATTCACCAGCTCAACCATACGTAGATTTCCTGCATAGATTTCCTTCACGTACTGACGCTGCTTTTCATTGAGGTCACCGACATATTTTGAAAGAAGCATTTCGGAATACCAACGTATTGCGGAAAGTGGGGTGCGCAGCTGGTGTGAGGCAAGGGAAACAAACTCTGTCTTCGCACGATCGATCTCTTTGCGTGCGGTAATATCCTGAGAAAGCGAAACATAAAAGAGCGTTTGAGTGCCTTCACGAATCGGATAGATAGAGAGCTCCGCCTGATAGCTTGTGCCGTCCTTTCTCACATTGCTCAGATCTTCTGTCGTGAAGGTGAGGCCTGCGGTGATCTTTTCCCACATCTCAACGAAGATTTCCTGTTTCGTCGACACGCTTTTGAGCATGCGTGTATTGCGACCCAAAGCGTCTTTTTCCGTATATCCATTTAAGAGGGTCCATGCGGGGTTCACATAAATAATTGCACCGTCAGGAGTGGTGATTGATACTGCTTGTGTTGCCGAATCAACCGCCTTTTGAAATTTGCGTGCATTTTGAACCTCTATCTCGATCTTCTTTGTTGCTTCTTCCAATTCATAGGTACGAGATTCAAGCACTTCCTGAACACGGTGGATATTCGATGTGTCTTGTGTTACGCCTGAAATACGAGTTGGTTTGCCTGCTTCATCAAATAGCGCGTGCCCTCGATCAGCAACCCAAACAAATTCACCATGAGCTCGCAGCATGCGATATTCAATTGAAAATTCGGGAGTACGACGATCAAAGTGGTAGGACATAGAGCGCTTAAATCCCTCGAGGTCATCGGGGTGCACACTCGCATACCAAAAATCAATAGTATCGTTTTTGTCTTGCTCGGCATACCCAAGCATGCCCATCAAGTGTGCTGAGAAAAATAATTCGCCACTGTTTGGGTCGTACTCCCAAAATCCGAGCCCACTTCCGATCAGTGCGTGGGCGTACCGCTCTCCTGATAACGCCGTACCTTCTACGACTGCTTGGGCGTGTTTTGCAAAATGCGCATACAATGGAACAACTGAATAGAGCATGCCTACAATGATGATGGCCTCGATGAGTGTTGCGCCACCAATAAAAATCGTAAGATATTCCGTATACGGCGTAGCGGGTATGTAATAGGCAAGCCACACAAGAAGTAAGGTTCCAAGAATGAGCACACACGGTATCAAAATAAGCAAGAGCAGCGCTCCATGGGGATACTCTATTTTTCGTAGATGCCGTTTCCCTTCTTGTGATGGTTCTTTTTCCATGTGCACCGACCCATGAGTCGCAATATAGGAATATTATACCATGACAACCATATAACACTAATACAAACTCTTGCGGGATTGTAAATGAGGTGTAGTTTAAAGACAGTCTCGTTCATCCAAACTAACAACCAGGAGAGCTCACTGATGCCATCTCGCGATAAAATGCAGCACCGGGACAATAATCGGAGCGCGCCAACCTCTACCTTGCCGAAACCCAAGATCATCGTTCTCGATACCAATGTACTTATGCATGATCCCACCTCTTTGGTGCGATTTGAGGAAAACGATATTTTTCTTCCTGCGATGGTGCTTGAAGAGCTCGATAACAACAAAAAGGGGCCCACCGATGTCTCGCGCAATTCTCGTGAAGTATCAAGGTTCATTGAGGCACTGATCCAACACATGGAAAAGAAGAATCCCAAGTGGAAGTTCATCGATGGACTTCCTTTGGAACAGGGCAAAGGTGGCAAAAAGGGCTTGGGTACCCTCTATATTCAGACTGATGTTCAAGCAACTCAGGCAGGAGGGCGTCTCACAGAATTTGAGCGGAGCATTCCCGACAACCACATCATTGCCGCAGCGCGTGAACTCAAAGAAACAGAGAGTCAAAAATACACAGATGTTGTCTTGGTAACCAAGGACATCAATGTGCGCATCAAGGCACGCTCTCGTGGCATCAAAGCGGAAGACTACACCAATGACTTGGTGGCCACCGATTCAGATGAAGGTATCTACACCGGCATGACGGAATTGCCAGCGTCTGTCTTTGAGAAAATGATACAGACTAAGCCGCCGGATTCAGAAGGTGACACCGCGCTTTACCAGATCGACACGCCACAGGGAACGCCGCTTTACATCAACCAGCTCGTAACAGCAAATGTGGACGCCGGAGTGCATCCATCTATTGTTGTCGAGGTGGGTGACGGCAATGTCCTCATCAAACACTGGACGGACTACCGTCGCAAGGCGGTGTATGGGATAGTGGCACGAAATCCTGAGCAATCGTTTCTCATGAATCTCCTAATGGACGACACAATCCATCTTGTCAGTATTCTTGGAAATGCAGGCGCAGGAAAAACCTTACTCACCATTGCTGCGTCGCTTGCGATGAAAGAAAGTGGCATGTACAACGGCATCATTATGACGCGCGCGACTGTACCTATCGGAGAAGACATCGGCTTTCTGCCGGGCCCCGAAGAAGACAAAATGGGCGCATGGATGGGAGCGCTTGATGACAACCTCGAAGTCATTGCAGAAGTACTATCGAACGAAAGTGATCCGGCAAAACGCCTCAGGAACAAATTCAACGGTTCAAACGGGGCTGACGAAGGGAGCAGCGGACTTATCTCAAAACTCCGCAAGGAAATTCAGATCAAGGCCATGAACTTTTGGCGCGGTAGAACGTTTATGCGGAAGGTGGTCATCATTGATGAAGCGCAAAATCTGACTCCGAAGCAGATGAAAACGCTTATCACTCGTGCTGGTCCCGGGACCAAAATCATTTGTCTTGGAAATCTCGGACAGATCGACACTCCGTACCTGACGGAAACATCCTCAGGACTGGCGTACCTTATCGAACGTTTTAAAGGAAGTAATGGCTGGGCACATTTTGCCCACGTCACACTTCCCCACGTAGTACGCTCACCACTCGCCGAATACGCGGTCGAAGTCCTGTGAATGCAAACGACTGAACACATGTTCAGTCGTTTTTTCTACCAATTTGGTATATTTTATACTATTTCCTCCCATGGGAGTCCTGCTTTCCCGAAGTGGCCATAGGTTGCTGTTTGCTGATAGATGGGTTGCCTGAGCTTCAGTCGCTGAATGATCGAACGTGGACGAAAGTCAAAATTCTCGCGCACATATTGGCTGATGTCTTCCCCCTTTTCATTCACCGCGGAGACCATCAATGGGTCGGGGTGACCGATCGCATACGCAACAGAAACGAGTGCCTGTTTTGCAAGACCTTTCGCCACAATATTTTTTGCGGCAAAGCGGGCCATATACGCAGCGGACCGATCAACCTTTGTCGAATCCTTTCCGGAAAATGCTCCCCCGCCATGAACAATGAGTCCACCGTAGGTATCAACCATAAGTTTTCGCCCCGTGAGTCCTGTATCTGCCTCAAAACCTCCCTGCACAAATCGTCCGGTGGGGTTTACATATACATCAACATAAGAGATATCGCCAATAACCGGCTTAATAAGATGCTCAATCAGTGCTTCACGGATCTCTGACTGTTCGACATCGGTTGTGTGCTGGGTGGATATGAGGACCGATGCCACGCGACCATTCTTAATTGTGACCTGTGCTTTGCCATCTGGGCGGAGCCATGGAAGCGTGCCGTTTTTGCGCAGCTCTTCGAGTCCTTTTGTCAGCTTGTGCACATAGGTTACTCCTTTCGGAAGATACTCTGGTGTTTCGTCGGTGGCATAGCCATACATGATTCCCTGATCACCGGCTCCGTCTTGATCAACACCCTGCGCAATATCGGGAGATTGCTGCACAATGCGTTCAATGATTTCCAACTCATCATCATAGCCGATGTCCTTATAAACTTTTCGTGCAATAGCGCTTGCGTCAAAGACTGCGTCGCTTGTCACTTCGCCGCCAATGACAAGGAGTCCATGCGCACCAAAACTCTCGACTGCCACACGACTCTTTGGGTCCTGTGCAAGGCATGCATCGAGGATTGCATCTGATATTTGATCGCACATTTTGTCGGGGTGTCCCGAAGTAACACTCTCAACAGTATAAATTGAATCTTGCTGAATCATAATAAAAACGATTATTTAATAAATAATTAAATAATAGATCTAGAACAAAAAAATCTTCTCGGTAAGAGAAGATTTTTTATTGCCGCAAGTTTGCGAGCAAGGTGTTTTATCTTCCCCTCCATAGGGTTGGATGCGGCACCGTTTTCGTCACAACGACGAAAGGTTGCCGGCAGGATCGTGGGCTCGACATCGAATATGCTCTCGAGTAAATTTTTTATATTTTAGTGCGAGAAAAATTTTTTCAAGTAAGTCGCAGCTTTCCTGCGATGCAATTTCATAAAATTTTTTATAGCCTAAAATTTAAAAAATTTACCGAGATGATATTCGGGATCGAGCCCTGTGGGCCAATTCCCTCCTCTGCACTCTAGATAAACTTTATTTACTTGTACAAACATTATAACGTACGCTGCTCAAAAAAGTCACTGCGGGAATAATACCAGACCACAAAAATCTTCATTTTTGCGGGAAAGATGTTGCTGCCATCCTACCCAAAAGTGAGGGTGTAGAAGTCGAGGCCGCCTGCTGCTGGAAGAAATTCGAGCGTATGCTCTCCATACCCTGCCGTATTATTTACGATATCGTATATTCGTTCATCGGCGACGTAGATGAAACTTTCACCCTTTTCGTAGCGGACATCCTCTCCTGCTTCAGCTGCGGTAAGCGGCTTGCCATCAAGCAGTATTTTTACGCGAACAGTACCGTTTGCACCCAAGAGTGAATATACTCTTTTTGCGTTATATCGATAGATCACTCCCGAGTTTTCGCCCATGCTTTGCGTATATTCCTTGGAAAAATTCCAATTACCGCTGAAATACAATGTATTGAGAAGGAGACTTCCGGTAGGAGCAACAAAAGACTGTACGCCCTCTTTGCGGTTGACCCCGTTCCCTAGCGCATCATTACGACCCGCTCCGGCATACTCCTCTACACTTTTAGCTTTTGAGAGATCCACATCATATACATCAGCTGGTTCTTGAAAAGCTTGATATATATATTTTGCTCCTGTTCTTTTTGCGAGAGCTGCAAGCTCTGTTTGAATTTTAGCTTCCATGCCCTCATAACCACCCTCCCCAGTGTGGTCGTAGACGATGCGGCCGTTCTGATCAACAAGATATTGGTGCGGCCAAACAGTATTTTTATACGCATTCCATGTTGCATAACTGGTATCAAGCACCACAGGATGAATGACGTTATGAGCGAAAACCGTTTTTTCAACAAGTGCCTGTGAGCGTTCGAACTCAAATCGGGGGGTATGGATGGAAACAATCATGAGACCGCTCGATTTGTATTTGTTATTCCATTGGTTCAAGTATGGAAATACACGTAGTGAGTTAAGTGAAGATGCTGTCCAAAAATTCACCAGTATGACTTTTTTGCCAACAAAATCTTTCAATGCGAATTCGTTCGTATTGGGAATTCCCAACGTATTCGTGTTAAGAAAACCATTTGGGCGTACAAAATCCGGTGCAATTCTCCCTGCAAGTGGAGCAGGGGCTTTTGCCGTAGGCGAAACGGTGGATACACTCTTACTCCCCGCAGATGAGGCAGCGGGAGCTGCTGCTGGTATATCTTGCGTAGTCGTCCCTACGGGCGTTTCTGTGACTATCGTTTCATCAGTTGCTTCCTTCCGCACAAATGCGTACATGCTTAAACCTATAACTGCTGCTACTGCAGCGCCAATCAATACGTGTTTTTTTGAAAATTCCATATCAGAATGCATTACTCAATAAAAAATTAGATTGCTCCCGTAAATCCAATAACAGAATTCAAGAGAACAAGAGATAGTGAGAGGGCAATTAACAGTACTCCATTTACGATAAGGTGGGGATGTTGTACGCGAATTTTAATAAATATCGTGAGTGAGAGGATGAGTGCGAGAATTGTCGCAAATATAAAATATATTGTCGTTGTGAGCTTTCTCGGCGACGCGACAATCGTGTCAATCGATGAGGCCTCTGACGCTTCAGCTACCATTATCGGACTTAGTAGGCTATGCGATTCTGGATTTCCTGCTGCAAGAACAGGCTCCAATTCACTCGGAACCGATATTGAGGAGACAGAAAGGGGAAGCTTTTGGGTTTCCACACCGGCGACTATCGTTGTTGTTTGAGTACTTCTTGCTGGAACTGGTGTTATCGTTGCTTTTGGAGCGGCAACAGACTTTTTGATTGTCGTTGGGGATACAGGTTTCGTAACGGGTGGTGAGGGAGGTAAAACAATTATAGGTTCATAGACCTCGCTCTTGTTAATCAATGTTTCCTGCGCCACAACTGAAGGCCGGCCAAACTCTTGAACAACAAAAATGGCTTCCCTTCCCTTGTACATACCGCTCATCACGGCAATTCCGATTTCAGTGTAATTGCCACTCATGATATTTGCCCGATGTGTCGGTGATTGCATCCATGCGGTCGTGACATCTTGCGAGTCAACAAAATTTACCGCGAGGTTCTCCCCTGCTGCGGCATAATTATATCCCGCTTGCTCAAACCAATACCATGGAGTTTTGCCGTCTGGTGAATTATGGGAAAAATACCCTTTGGTTACCATGTCCTCTACTTTCAAGCGTGCGGCATGCTCAAGTATGGGATTTGTTTTGAGAGTACCCAGTGATTCGGTTTGTCTCACTCCATTGGTTTGATCGACAAGTACGCTCGCAAATACAGCGGCAAAATAATTACTCGAGGGGAGAATTACAAATGTTCCGACAAGATAGAGTGCTTCAACGGCAACAATCAGCCCGAGTATCCCTGCTGCGGCCGGCATGCGGAGCGCATGGGGCTGAAAAGCGTTCCCTTCTACGGGAATGAAGTGCCAATGAAGCTTCTTGATCCATTTGTTCACGTATATAAGTATAGCACAAATTCATCATAAATGCAACTTTTACGACAAGAAAAAAGCCGAAGGGATGTTACTCCTTCGGCTTGTGAAAACGACTTGTTTTATGTCTTAGCAATGCTGGAATTGCGCTTTAATCTCTGTGACCATGTCGCGAAACTGAGGCATTGATTGAATGGACGGTTGCCACGCAAGACCCGCTTCGATGAGGTCGTACTGTTTCTTGATTGAGGCACCCAAGCTTGCTCCCTTTTCATCGAATGTCCTACCCATGAGCCAAACCGTATCCGCGACTGCAACAGCACTTTCAATGTCGTGCGTCACGACGATCGACGTATTCAGCTCATCGAGCTGAGAGAGCTTCTGTATGGTCTGACATGCAGTATCCTTCATAAGCGGATCCAGTCCCGAGAACGGTTCGTCCATCAGGAGAAAATGTCCACTTGAAAGCACTTGCTGCATGATCGCCACCCGCTGCCTTTGACCTCCCGAGAGCTGCCCAGGATACGCATCCTTGCGGTCAACGAGTCCGTAGACAGCCAGAAGTTCGAGGGCCCGTGCTTCAGCATCTTTATCGGAGTACCCGCGCTGCTTTGCGGCGACGAGAAGGTTTCCCATGACCGTACGATGTTTGAAGAGGATGTAGTTTTGCGCCACAACTCCCACCATTCCCGCTGTTACGGGTATTTGTTTATCCGTAATGGCGACAACCCCCGCTGTGGGCTTCTGAAGGCCCGCTAAGCATCGAAAGAACTGAGTCTTGCCGACACCCGAAGGACCGAGGAGTGCCACAACCTGCCCTTGTCGCAAATTGGGACGGACGATATTGTCGATCGCGATGTTGACATCACACAAGATCGTACGTTTTCCATACGCGAGCGAAAGTTGAGTGACGGTGAGCACTCTTTCCCGTTTCTCATATACAAACGAAGAGGCCATGTTACTTCCTTTCAGTTGATAGGACAGAGTACGGGAAGATCATTCTACGCAGTGCTCCCCACATCCAATCCTGAAATAAACCAAGGAGAAGGATGGTGATCTGAATAGCAAAGACTTCATCGAGTTTCAAGTACTTACTTTGTGTCAGAAGCATCGCACCGATACCGCCTTCGGTCCGGACAATGCCCTCCACGGTGGTGAGCATCACCCACGCGATCGCGGTGTTCTGACGCAAGACCTCAAATACCTTGTCGAGTCTTCCCAGAATGACGACTTCGACGACCACGCGCCACGGGCTCATGCCAAGTGTGCGCGCATGTTCGTACTCTTCCTCCGGAATATCGTCGAGCACGGCAAGCAAGGAGGTTACGAACCACGTTGTTAAGGTGAAGACCAGCAGCGAAAGCTTCAGACCGTGACCCGACGAGGTCATGATTGTGAAGAAAAGCGTGATCCCCACCAAGCCGTTGAACCGAAGCATCGAGATGAGCGAAGCGATCTTTCGGAAGAAACTCATTACGCTCAAGTAAACGACCACGAGCGAAATGAGGAGTGCGTACCCGACCGCCTCAAGATTGGTAAGAATACTTGTGGCAAGATCGGCAGGAAGCCCATCGCCCGACAACTTCACAAACGCATTCCATATCCCCGCCGGTTGTGGCAAGAATGGAATGCCTGCAAACATCCAGATAAGCGCGAGCAGTCCAACCTGGACCAGAACCATCATTCGCGCATTCACAGAAAACAATTGAGTATTCGGGGTAAACCATAAACGGATCACAAACATGTTATTTCCTTTTGAAAAAAAATCGGAGTCGCGATGGACCCCGATCATGCCTTGCGGCGACTTAGTTTGTCGTTCCGAGAATCACCTCGACACGACGGTTCTTTGCACGACCTTCTGCGGTCTTATTTTCGGAAACGGGAACCTGCTGTCCGAAACCCTTGGTGCGTACGCGATCCCCCGTAATGCTCTTGGTGGCGTTGGCCATCAAAAAGCTTTTCACGGCTTCAGCGCGCTTGCGGGAAAGGACGAGGTTCGAATCTTCGCTGCCAACACTGTCAGTGTGGCCACGGATTTCAACTGCCAAGGAGGTAATCACCACCTGGTCAAGGAGCTCGTTCAGAGCGTCCATCGATTCAGGTCGGATGCTTGCATTCCCGGTATCGAACTCCACAACCCAGCTGCGCTTGGATGTAACAACACTGATCGTCTGACCGGGCGTAAAGACCGGCTGTGCGGCCGCGACTTGCGTCGCTGCACCACTCCGCGCAATAACATTTCTCATATACGCGAGGTTGACGACATTCTCATACGTGGGGTACGAGTCCATTGCTGACGGATAGTACTTCACATTGTGGTTACCGAACATGATGTAGACGCGCTTGTACACGTCTTCACCGCCCGAGAGACCAAAGTAGTACGCATTGTCGGCACCGTTCCACGCCCGCGAGCCACCGAGCAAAATGGGCACACCTGTCTTGTCATTCTCGGTGACGCCCTTGAAATACTTTGCCCAGTATTCAGCGTTTTGCTCGCCGTAGACCTTCGCGCTTACGCCACCTGCGAACAGGAGCGCTTCACTTGATGAATTTACGGCATCGCTGCCCTTCCAGCTTGCTTCAAGGAGACCTTCAGTAATCTTCGGGTTTTTCGCATTGAATTCGCGAATCCCGAAAAGCGTTGCGGCCATCTGATTGGAGTACTCACGGGTCGAAGCGACCTTTGCAAGTCCGCCTTTCTTCATGGCCACATTCACATCACCGGGAGTCCAAGTTGCGGTGCCGTTCTGGCACACGTTCTTCTTCTCTCCGGTGCGCTTGCCTTTCGACACGACCACGCGTTCCTCGCACTTGCCGGCGATATAGCCCTCGTCAGCCTCTGTGAATGCACTCACCGAAATGAAGTTCATCGCTTCCGGATCGTACGTCTTTTCGTCAGGGTTGATGGGGATGCCGTTCTGAGCCGCAAACACCGCGCAGATGTTGTAGTCGCCATCGCGCATCACTGCGCCAATGAGCGATCCACGAGCTTTCTGCGGATTCTGCTTCACTTCATGCGGGAGCATGCACGCGTCTTCACCATGCGAGCTGCCAACCGAACCGATCATCTCCAGAGAGAGACCAAGTTCTGCCAGCGGCTTTTGGATGCCAAACGCGAATGAACTGCCCGCATCACCCATGATGATGACATATGCGGCGCCTTCCGACGGACACGCAACGCCGGCTTTCACCTGCGTCGCGAACTTGAGGAGGGCTTCCTGCATCTTGCCGTAGTCATCCTGACGAGCAAGCACAACCCGAAGGCCCTGCTTGTCCATCACACTGCCCGCCGTGGTCTTCACTCCGCCATTAGCGTACTGCAGTCCCATCGTTCCGTTCCAGGGAATAGTGAGCACGGTTACGCGGCACGAACCATTCGCGCCTGCAACATTGCCCGAGGGCAAGGGAGCTTGCGCAACCTTGACGGGTACTCCTCCATGCTGGAAATTCGCCGGAGTATTGCTCACGACCGCTTCAACAGCGGTGGGCACCGATGCGGCTTGACCTGCCGGGCGGAGTCGTTGAAGGCCGTACAGACCTCCAATGAAAACGGCGGCGACAGCCACAGCAGCAAGGCCCATGCCGAGGGGGGTGGCTTTACCAAATTGATTCAATTTCATTGCGTTTTCCTTTGCGTAGTTGAGGGAGGGATGAGAGTCGTACTTCACTTCTTGCGGGATGCGTAGAAGTCGATCGGCACGCCGACTGGGGTTGGCACCACAGTGGCTTGTACGTCGATGACGTCATTGCCAACTGTCTTGCCGGTGAGGAGCGCGGTCTGGGTCCTGAACTCGAGCAGAGCTTCCTCGCGGAAGACACCTTTTTCGAGATTGACCCGATTGAGCAGGCTTTCAGAGAGCTTGCGCAGCGTGCGCATGCGCCCGAATTGCGATGCATAGCGGTCGCGGATCATGCCCATGGCAATGTCCGCGTTCTTGCTACGTTCGCTTCTTCCACGCAAAATACGAAATCCTGCGTCATTAGCCTTTTCAGTTTCGAGTGCCGCTTCCCATGTGTTCTCGGCTTGTTTCACCTGAGCTTTCGCCTGTCCAAGGGTGAACTCCGACGCCTGCGCCACTTCCGTGAGGCAGTCGCGAAGGACCTTAAGCGGTGCATTCATCTTCTCGATCGCTTCGGCGGTCTGCTTTGGCGATCCGACATCGATCGAAGCCATCTGTGCTTGATGCGAATTGGGGCCATACTGCTCTACCGCGACATTGAAACGTTTTTGCGCATCGGCAGACTCATCGAGAGCCGCGTCAATGCGTTCTTCGTTCCTCGAGACTACACCATCGACGTTTGATAGTGCCGTTTCGAGAGTTTTCCCGTCACGCTCGATCTCGTCGATCCACAACATCATCGGAGTGATCGGGTCCCATTCGAAAATGGCCCAGGTCGCCTTGCGAGCAAGACTCTCCATGACACGCTTGTAGACCGGCCATGCCATCATGACAGCAAACGTAACAGCAATAACGCAGAGTGCGCCAATGCCGAGTTCGAGGAAGCTCCACACGCCGTTGACCATCAGGTCGAGCGCACGGTTGATGCTTGGCATGAACAGATTGGCAAGGACGACTGTGATGGCGAGGGGCACACCATACTTGGTAAGCCCGCGCATCACTTTCTCCTTGGTGAGGACAGGGAGTCCTTCCATTTGATTGTTATCGCTCATAGTGTTTCCTTTCAGAGTTGGGTGAAGGTTGAGGTGAGGGACTGAATGTGCCGTTCCACTTCGGCAAGTGATGCATCGACAACAGCGTTCTGCTGCTTGAGAAGTGCTTCGGCAGTGCGAATATCACCCTGAAGCGCGACCGCACGGGTCTGCTTTTGGGTCACAAGCGCCTGTTGCCGAGCGATTTCCTCCTGTGCGGAAGTAATCTCCTTGCCCAGCGTCTCAAGCTCGCGCTCGAGAGTTCCGATCGCATTGTTGCGTTCGTTCGCACGCTGAGCTTCTGCAGAGGATTTTTGTTGCGCCAGTGCGGCAGCAACAGTACGTTGAATTTCGGCCAAGAGCACCGTCTTATCAATGTTGGTCATCATGGCAAGTGCTGCTCTCATGCGCATTGTGTCGTCATTCGGAATTGCCTTCCTCATGATCTCACAATTTGCCAGGAACACGCTGATCACGTTCGATGCCTTGAGCACCGAATCCTTGATCGTTGCCACCATTTCTGGATCTGCGACCCCCATCGCTGCTCCAAACGAAGCCGCCTGCGAAACCACAGAAAGCTGCGGCCCTCCGGGGCTTGATTGGGGTGCGAGAGTGCTGGGCACCGTTGGCGTGCTTGATGGCGGTGTGCCGTCAGCGTCTTCATCAGTTCGCAGCCCTGCTTGGGTTGCGAGTTTTTTCAACGAATCGAACATCTCAGTTCCTTTCCATTTGGGGTTTGAAAACAAGTCAAAGAGCTTGTAGCCGCTCTCTATTATTCACAAAATCATTTTTTTGTCAAGTACTGTGCGCCAAAAAAATAAGCTTTTGTTGAGCCATATTTTAAACATACTTTTTGCTAAAGTAAAAATTTTTGATAAATAATGAAAATCCCCTGAATTCAGGGGATTTTCATTTGAGAAGAGAGTTCGGAGCTTTCAGAAATTGATGGAATTCGAGGTGCGGGGAAAGTGGTGAGGAAGACGTATTCTGATACGTTGACCGAGTCGCAGGGGCCCCGCAACGAAGAAGTTCGCAATTTCTGGAAGCTCTAGAGAGTGAGTGCGGGCATGGGGATATTTGCTTCCTTGCACTTCGACATATTTATGAATCGCTTGGTTGTCTTGAAGACGTAGCCTGTCCCCTCTTTAATGCTTTTTGCATCATAACCTGCGTCGATCCATGGCTTAATAATTGCGTCGTGATTAGCCTTTTGAAGTTTCTTGACCGACGCCTTGGTGAGGGGTCCAAAGAATCCACTTACGGGAAGAGTTGCTCCCATTTCCTCATTCAAGAATGTCTGGAGGAGTTTCACCTGTTCAACATCACTCTTCATTCCTATTCTCATGTAATCACGAAGATAGGGATTCGCTGCACAAGCAGCTGGGAGTGGAAGCTCTGGCGTTGAGGTCGATGCACCCAAGACTTCTCCAGCAGGAACTGGTGGAGGAGTTGTTTCTCCGCCGCCAGGTAGCACGCAAGAGCCATCATTGGTATTTGCAAGTCTATTGTAGTTCGTTGCAAGTGGATTGGTGCATCCCCAATAGGTGAACGTGGAGCTACCTCCACCTCCGCCACTCGATGGAGGTGTCGGTGGAGTTGGAGGAGTTGGCTCTTCTTCTACAGCAGTTATGTTCGCTGTATCCGTCGCCGAGGTTGAAGTGAGTGAATAGTTTCCTGCATTTGCTCCAGTAAGCGATAGTCCTGTTTCGGTTACTGTCCAAGCGCCAACCGCAGAACCGGCAAATGTTGCTGTTCCACCGACCAACGACACAACATCACCAAGAACAGGTGTGGCAAGTGAGCGAGTGGAGATTGTAGCGGTGTTGTTGCTGTCATAAACTTTGTTATTGGCAACGATGCTTGGAGTGAGAGCGAGAGTAGTAATGTCAGCCGTTGTTGTGTTGACTGAACTGAGAGTGTAATTGCCCGCACCTGCGCCATCATGAGTTGCGCCTGTAAGGGTAACGGTTTTACCTGTGCCGACATTTTTGTTGTCATAGTTTGCCGTACCACCATTTAGCGTCACAGTGTCAGGAGAGATAACTCCGGATAGCGTGCGAGTAAGAACATTAGCTGAAGTGCCGCCATCGTATACCTTGCTTGCGTCAACGGTGAAGTTTCCTGTGATGGCGAGTGGGGTTATGTCCGCGGTTGCGTTATTAACTACACCCAAACTGTAATTACCAGCATCTGCGCCACCGAGGGTTGCCCCTGTGAGAGTCACTGTTTTACCTGTGCCGACATTGGCGTCTGCAAATGTTGCCGTGCCTCCGGTGAGGGTTACTACATCAGGAGAAATCACGCCTGTTAATGTGCTTGTAAGTACTGTTGCGCTGGCGTTACCGTCATACACCTTGTTGCTTGCGGTAAAGGAGCTGGCGAGAACGGTAACGTCTTTGGGGGTAATAGTGAAGCCGGCGGTGTTGTAGGTAATAGTGTAATTACCAAGTACGCCAGTCGGAGAAAGAACCGCGCTGATGGCGTACGGAGAACCGGCGACGGTCTCGCCTGTGGTGCGGCGGTAAGTCGCTGTCACGCCATCGCCTATGAGGAAGCCGGAAAGCGTTCCTGTGAAGGAAGGTTCAGCGTCGCCGTAAACTTTTGTCTTTGGATCTGGAGTGACTGAAGCTGCTTTTTTGCTAATCGTAAGATCTGCACCTACATAAGTCAGCGCGTAGTTGGTTGAGAGAGCGAGTGTTCCTTTTTTGATGGCATACGTACCAACATTTTCACCTGGGTCACGAGTGAGTGCGCCAGAAAAAGCGTCCGGAGAAACCAATGAGCCGGAGGTAATTGCGTATGTGAGAGCGGGGTCAGCATCGCCGTAGGTTTTGCTCTTTGCATCAGCCGTGACGGTAACGTCTTTGGGGGTAATAGTGAAGCCAGCGGTGTTGGAGGTAATAGTGTAATTGCCAAGTACGCCAGCAGGAGAAAGAGTCGCGCTGATGGCGTACGGAGAACCGGCGACTGTCTCGCCTGCGGTGCGGTTATAGGTCGCGGTCACGCTGTCAGCTGGCAAAAAGCCAGTGAGTGTTCCTGTGAGTGCCGGGTTAGTGGCGCCATACACTTTTGAAGCGGCGTTGGGTGTGACGGAAGCGGCTTTTTGTGTGACAGAAACCGAACCTGAAACATAAGAAATAGCATAGTTGGAGTCGGATGCTCCCGTACAACTAGAAGTATATGTTGTGCCAACGGGCGAAGATGCCGTTGCTGTCGTCGTGCATGTTGGCTGAGTAGACAGTGGAGTATATGGGCTATAAGTAATTGTCGGCACCGTACCACCGTATATCATTGTGTCACTTGAGGCAGTGATTGTTAGTGGTGTGGGTGCCGTGTAATTAACCACCACATAAATTTTTGTAACTCTACCGGTGCCTGGGTTGTTTTCTGTTCTTACTCCGAACCGAGATGTCCAAGTATTGACCTCAGCCAAAGTCCAAGCGACGCTCGTAAATGGATTAGTTGCCATAACACGGCTATAGGTTTCATAACTACCCGTTAAAGAAAGTGTAGGTCCATTACTTTCGTTTCCGCTTCCCGTACCTTTTTCAACCTTGAGGCTAATCTTTTGGCTAGTGTCTGTATTACGGGCAACAACATTCAATGTAACAGAATTAATTGTTGAACCAGCCGGAACACCAGCACCAGGAACAATAAAAGTTTGGTCGGTGTTGTTGAATCCCGGGGTGAGTATATATGAAGTGTCACCGTCGTCTGTTCCAACAGCGCTGACTTTAACGGCGCTGGTACTGCTCCAAGCGTTATAATTTCCAACTGCCGTTGGAGCAAGCGCAGACGTCGTTGCCGCGTAAGCGACTTCGGTTGTTAAAAAAAGTGCTCCGAGACCTCCAGTGAGATTAAGGGAGAGCATGAGTGCACCTGCACAAATCTTGCGAAGTGTCGCACGCTTACCTGTCGATACAAAAAGTGACTGCTGCATAAATTATTATTAAGGATTATTACCTTTAAATTGAATAACAAAAAAAATAAAAAAGAGGAGCATAATTAATGCTCAGCCTCCTTGGTCGTTCGTTTCCCTCACTTCATGAACTCAAAATGAACTTGCCCAGAGTATACCAAATTTTACCTACTTTGGCAAGCCTTTTCGAGTTAAATATGTGAATAATCCATGGGAATCAGTAAGCTGCGAGTTCTTCCCATGACAAAACAGAACCATCGTCTATGTTGAAAACAACCTTAAGAGATGTGTGGGTGCCATTATATATGGCGCGTGTGGTGAATGTTCTTTGTGCCCCCGTCGCAGTCACCGACCCGATATAACATTCATTGCCGGCAACCGTTGTCGTTGCGTTTCCACCATAGCTGGGGTTGTTGGTAAGTTCTAAAAATGCGTGATCAACACAAGCTTCTGCGACCGCATTGCCGCGCTCTTTATACTCCGAATTGAGAATGTTGTAGCGACTATTCCAGCCACTGTACGAAAGCAAAATAACAACCATCATGAGGATTGCAGAAATGATGATCGCGGACATAAGCGCGATGAATCCCAGTTCGTTATTATTATTTTTTGTTTCTATTCTCAGCATGATTATTTCCTGATGTATTTTGTGAGCGTAAACGCAATACCACTTATTGTGGTTGATGCTACAACACCAGTGGGGCCGGGGCCGGTTGCTTCCCTGTAGACGAATTCCAGACCACTCACGGATACATCAGCCGTCGTCAGTGGATAGAAGGGGTTTCCTGTTCCTTCTTGTATCTCTATACTACTACTCGCGCTGTTATACCGAATGGTGATGGGGTTTGTGGAGAAACCATATTTATTGACGACCAGAGTATTCGTCGTCGTTGCAAGCGCTGAAGGAATACTGATACTTGAAACTCCGGTGAGTGCCCAAGTCATTTTTCTCACGAGGAAGTTTCCCTCTTCTTCTATGGTGACCCGCTCGCTCGTCATTTGACTGGTTCTGATAAGCTCCCATGCGGTAATAAGAGAACCTATCATGATAAGCGAAAACAGTGCGACATAGATCATCATTTCAAGCAGCGTAAAACCTTTTTGATGATTATTCATTAGCATATTAGGGGCTATAAAGCATCTGAAAATTGGGAGTTGACTGACCTGTCGCATAAATGAAATCCGGCTCATAGTCAAATCCTTGTCTGATATTGTTTCCAAAGTTATATGATTTTATTAGCGAAATATTTGAAGAGCTTGAGATATTCCAGATCTGGAATTCCTGATTTGTTTTCGAGGTGCCAAAAAAACCAAATTTATCTGCTATTTGTATCTCGAAAATGTCCGCACCCAGGGTATCTGTACCCAATAATGGAATGGCGGATGTCGTAGAGGCGACATCAAGAATAAGTAAGTCCGGCTCTGTGACACTTCCCTGTTCTCTACCCAGGTATAATTTATTGCCCACAAGATACATACTCAATCCATCCTGCAAACCGGCAGCATTATATCCCCATTGCTCGGGGGCACCATTCACAAAAAGCGGCATGACATCGGAAGAGTCACTGATGTTAAGTATCGCAAGTTCCATGTCGTTGGAGTCACTTGTGGTCATCGCAAGAAAAGCATACTCACCCCTCACCTTGATATCATTCACATTATGATTCATTTCTCTCGCGCCCAACCAAACCGGATTTAGTGGGTCTGTGACGTCGTAGATATGGAATTCAGGACCACTTGTCCTGCTAAAACCGAGGTAAATCTTGTGATCATAGTAGTAAATTATTTTCGCCTGGGGACTACTTCCGCTCACGCGCTTTGCTAAGGGGATGAGCGTGCTGTCTAGCGATCGGGTTGCCGCAAGAAACGGATTCTTAGCATCTGTCACATCTATGACCTTCAATTGATCTATCGCTGAGTTCATTGCCACAAAAGCGTAGGTTTTGTTCGTTGCCCGATAGTGAACCACGTCAAGCGCATTCGCAACACCAAGAAGATCAAACCCGTTTTCCGAAGTCAAAAAAAGATTTCCCGACTGTCCCAATGTTGCATATGTGGTGCTCGCAATAATAAAGTACGGAGGCTTATTGACACTGAGGTATGCAAATTTATTGAGTACATCAAGTGCTGTTGGCTTTCCGGGATTAAATGTGTCATCGGCAAAACGCTGGGGGTTCGTCCAATCTGATTCAGGTGAACCCGAAGTGCAGTCACCTCCGAGCGCACGTGCGCCCACTACGTCGGTGAAATATGTCTCTAGTTCGATTGTTTGCGGGCGACTTGTCTCTTTATTCCAAGTAATTCTACTTGTCGCCAGTTTTTTGCATCGAGAAAGATCGGTAACCCCGAGCGTCTTCTCGTAAGAAAGGCCGCCAAACATCTTCGTACTTGTCGTTCCTACAACTAAGCTAAAATCTTGCCGTGCGGCCGCTCGTGAATCTTCAAGCTGCGCATGAACCTCATAGAGTGCTTCTGCGCTGGTTTGCGAATCAACTGCAACAATTTGATTGCCGACAGAGACGAGAATAGAAGCACTGATCGTGCTAATGAGTACCGCGAATGCGATAAGCAACTCGAGTGTACTTGCTCCTTTTGTTCCAGATTTACCAAGTAATCGTACCTTCATAATTGATCATAATCTCACTCGTATAAGTACCGTCTGAAAGATGAATTGTCGCTGGGCTTGTTGTTGCGGCGAGCTGAGAAAAAATAATTGAACTTGAAAGTCCTGTGACAGTTATGTTTTGATTCGCATTTATTGTTTCGTTGCTCGCGGCACCAAGAATGCAGTTACGGCCTTGAAAAATAACATATTGGTGGGCAACACTGTCGTAGCATAGCCCGTGTGGCACACCTGATACATTATTAAGCGAAAGACCGCGGGCTCGGGTGAGTGCGGATACAATCAGCGTTCTCTCGGATTGAAATAAGTATCCCCGAAACGAATCCATGCTCACCACTGCTCCAAAACTGATAATAACCAAAAGTATCGCAATGGTAACCGCGACTTCTATTAGTGTAAATCCAGAAAAACGCCGTATCCTAGCGCGCCTGTATGCTTTGTGTAATTCCATAGATAGGACTGATGATTGAAATGGCAATAAAGCCGACTAATAGACCCATCACGATCATCAAGATTGGCTCAATGGCATTAGAAAGATTCTTTGTCAGATCATCAACATCAGCCTCGTGAAGTTCAGAAAGATAGAGTAGTGTCGTAGAAAGATTTCCAGTTGCTTCACCCACAGCAATCATGTGCGGAAGTATATCGGGAAAAAGATTTGTATCGCGCCCGATTTGTCGAGACATTGGTTCCCCCCTCACGATGGCAGCCGCAACTTTCTCAAAAGACCGGCGGTATGCGAGGTTATTGGTTGTTTCGGCGATCATGACCATCGCGTCAGCAAGATGCACCCCACTTTTGAGAAGCAGACCAAGCGTACGGCAGAAATTAGCCAGGTTATAGCTTTTTGCCATACCTCCAAAAACGGGAATAGAAAGCATCCACCGATGCCAAAAAAGACGCACCGCCTTTACCTGATGATTGATAAACGCAAAACCAATGAAGCTTACAATGATAGCCAGCATGAGCCATATGCTGTAGAGGCGTAAAAAGTCACTAGTGGCGATCAGTATGCGCGTCGAAAGAGGAAGTGTCATATGCAGACTTCCAAAGATGGGCATGATCTTTGGAAAAACAAACATCGTGAGTATGGCTGTGATGCCAAATGTTGCAAGTGTAATAACAATAGGATAAATCAGCGCACCGATTACCTTACGGCGGAGTATGTCTTTTTTATGGAGCTCATCGGCAAGGTACGCAAGATTTTGACTGAGGATCCCACTCTCTTCTCCGACACGAATAAGATTTACGGCAAAGTTACCGAAAAGATGACGATGTTTACCAAGACTCGAAGAAAGAAATTGCCCGTTATTTACATCGTGTATAACCTTCTCGAATATTCTTACTTTTGATTTTGATTTTGTCTGATCCCGAATAAGTGACAAGCTGTCCACAAGAGGTATGCCGGCCTTTACGAGAAAAGACATACGCTTTGCAAAAAGCGTCTGCTCCCTGATGGAAAAACGTGTGAGCGTATCCATATTAAAACTTATCGCGAGAAACTTAATCATTGATCGTACGTAATATTTCAGCAATAGTCGTTTCACCTCGTGCTGCCTTGTTAAAGCCTTCTTCGAACATCGTGGTCATTCCGTTCTTTATTGCAATATTTTTAATGATTGACGCCGATGCTTTGCCCAATATGGACTCCCGTATATCTTGATCGACAACAAGCACCTCGTTAACGCCGATTCGGCCTTTATATCCACTTCCCACGCATTCGTCGCATCCCTTTCCCTGATAAAAATTATTTCCTGGTTTTATGTGTTTTGGGAGACTTTCACAAAGGCTCGCTTCTTCCGCTTCGCTCAGTTTATATTCAGTTTTACACGCTTCGCAAATGCGTCTGATCAAGCGTTGTCCTATTGCAATGTTGACCGTTGAGGCAACAAGGTATGCATCAATACCCATGTCGAGGAGCCGCGGAAGTGTGGTCGCAGCATCATTGGTGTGGAGTGTTGAAAGCAAAAGGTGACCCGTGAGGGCGGTATTCACAGCAATACCGGCAGTTTCAGCATCGCGTATTTCGCCTACCATTATAACGTTCGGGTCTTGGCGAAGAATCGAACGCAGTCCGTTTGCAAAAGTTAGCCCACTTCTCGGATTGATCTGAATCTGTGTAATCTCACTCATTGCGTATTCTATCGGGTCTTCAATGGTCACTATGGAAACGTCCGGAGTCGAGAGCATCTTGATCAACGTATAAAGTGTCGTTGTTTTTC
>JAYTCK010000045.1:0-49553 GCA_043736515.1 bacterium | reverse complement strand
GGGGTTAATTATGTTAAAAGTGCCCGTATGCCCACCCTCAATAAGTCCTTTTAGTGCAGGAAGGAGATCCTCGATTACTGTCACTGAGTTTGGAGTTTCAATGATACTTTTGTATCCAAGGAGCTTGTTGATGAGATTGCGATCGGAAGGGACTGCCGTAATGGGCATGCGCGGCCGAAGGGTGAGAATGTTGTCGTACTTGGCGAGTGCACGCTCTGCTTCAGCTTTAGTATATGAATAATAAGATTTTTCAAAATTTGGCTGATCGTCTTCGTCGAAGCCCGCACCTCCCTTGTCGCCCTCATAGATACAGCCGCTCGAAAATTGCACCATACGAATTCCTTCACGATTTGCATAATCAGCAAGTATTTTGGGCACCTCCACGTTTGCAAAGTACGTTTCTTCTCTGTTGTCCTCACACCAGTCAACATTTGGACGGCCTGTTTTTGCAACGGCATTAATAATGATGTCTGGCTTTTGTGTGATACTGATCTCAAGATCTTCTGGAGTAGTAATTCGGGCAGAACTTAATTCTGCCTCAAGATAATCCGCCATTTGTTTTCCGAGAAATCCGTTTCCAAAGATGAGTATTTTCATATATGAAGATAATGTGTTTTCGTATTGTATACTATCGGTATCCCACGCACAATTCTTTGCACCAGCTGCTGTGTACCACGTTGGTATTAGTTGCCGCGAGGCCGAGTTGGTATATAATTTAATCATATGCAAATAAAATTACTTGGCATTGCGTTTGTTGTGTTTGCTGTCGGTCTCGTCTCACTGGTGTCAGCGAATTCAAGTTCCGGCAGAAATGATGCTGGTAATACGAGAAGCTCGATACCCCCTGGTTTGGAAAATCGCGCGGAGAATCGCCACGCAGTAACTCCGTCGGGTACGATTCCCGCGATACCGGCAATCCCATCTTCGGGGAACGAGCAAGGTGGTGGTCCCAATCCGGCAATCCCAGCAGTCCCCGCGATCCCAGGTGGCGGCAGTTCAAATGTACCCGACACGACCGCGCCGGTGATCTCAGGCATTAGGTCAACAACCACCAAAACAACGGCAACGATTACGTGGACCACAAATGAATTATCTGATAGTAAAATTTATTTATTCCCAACGACATCCCCTGCAGTTGGAAGCGATGCTCAGTTTGTGGTAAGTCACCGCTTAAGCATTAACGGACTGACGGCATCAAAAACATACAACTATGTTGTTGTCTCTCGCGATGCAAGTGGAAACACAGCAACGAGTAGTAAACAATCATTTACTACGCTCGCTCAAATCTTACCTCCACCCCCTCCAGTATCAGTTGGTCCGCGTATCATTTTTAAGGATGACTTTACTCGCCCAGACAGTCTTGCGTTGGGAAGCGCGCAGGTTGGGGGAATTTGGGCAAAAGGAAACGAACTTTTTACGCAAACGGTTTCTGCATCTGGGCAAACCCAGTATCCGGCGCATATCGAACTCCGAAATGGTTCGCTTCAATATCGCTACGCTCCGCCTGACCCAATTGCCTGTTGTCACCATGCACAGCCTTACGCTTATGCTCCGATGGCTACGAGCACTCGGGATGCTACCATGACATTCACGTACACTCCTGGTGGCTTTGGTCGCGTGACCCAGTCGGTCGGACTCATGAATGCAGCCTCCGGTTTCACTTACTATCCTGGGGCTCCGGTTGATCAATATTTGTCGTATCGTCCAATAAAAGGATTAAGCGTGAATCTCTCTCGTCCGAGCTTTGCTTATGGTAATTCGGGAATATACTTGTTCAAGTATGACGGACAGTCACCAACCAACCTGGCATCTTTTATGCCTACTCCATTTCAGTTTGACGCCGGTGTAACATACTTCTTTACCCTCACTATCGTGAACAATGAGCTGAAGATAAGTGTCTCCAATGGTACTCAAGTATTCAATGTGTCGGCCCCGTTGGGAGGATTTGTGCCGGTGCTTGACCAGGTATTTGTTAACGATGAACAAGAAGGAGGTGACGGTTTAAGCTTTGACAATATGATTGTTACGGCAACCACCACGAACGCATTGTAAACCCAAATTAAATGGCTCACACTTAGCCAGATTGCGTTAACAACTCCTAATAACAACCCCCAGAGATGGGGGCTGTTATTTTTTATTTGCGTAGTATCCAACAGTCTCTTTCAGTCCAGTTGAAAAATCTTTTTTGGGTGTCCAGCCGAGATCTTGCTCTGCTTTCGACGAATCAAGACTATAACGAAAATCATGGCCAAGTCGATCGGTGACATGCTCGATCATTTCATCACCCTTACCAAGGAGTCCGAGTACCTCGTTCGTGATGCTGAGATTCGTTAACTCTTGACCACCTCCAAGGTTGTAGATTTCACCACTTTTTCCTTTGTGGAATGCCGCATCGATCCCTTCCACGTGATCGGATACGTGTATCCAGTCACGTATATTCAGCCCCTCACCGTATACGGGGATTTTTTTATTCTCGAGAAGGTTGGTAATGAAGCGGGGGATAAGTTTTTCTTGATGCTGATTTGGTCCGTAATTATTTGAAGCACGGGTGATGATGGTGTCGAGCTCGAAAGTCTTGTGATAAGAGCGCACGAGTAGGTCTGCGCTCGCTTTTGAGGCGCTATAGGGGCTATTGGGAAGGAGTGGCGCATCTTCAGTTGTCGGTTTTGCATCGGGTGCTAACGACCCATACACTTCGTCCGTCGAGATCTGGTGAAACCGCACGATGTTTTGTTGGCGCGCACATTCGAGAAGATTTTCTGTGCCAACAATATTTGTCTCAACAAAAATGAGAGGGCCCGAGATAGAGTTATCAACATGGCTTTCTGCTGCAAAGTTAATGACATGTGTTGGAGAAAATTTATTGAAGATGAGCTCCAACGCTTTTTTGTCTCGAATGTCTGTCTCTACGAACACATAGTTTGGCTCATTCTCAACACCAATGTTTTGTCTATTGGCAGCATAGGTCAACGCATCAATATTAATAAATTGATAGTTGGAATATTTGGGTACTACCGTATTTAAATAATTGCTTCCGATAAAGCCTGCTCCGCCTGTAACAAGGATAGTTTTGTCGTAACTCATGGGTTATTTTGATGAGCCGCTTTTTTGATTTTTTTCTTTCATGTATTGCGACGCATTGAGTAAGCTGTCAAAAGTGCCAATATCAAACCATGCACCTTCAACGTGTCCCGATTTGAGCGTGCCTTCCTCAATGTATTTGTTTGTCACCCAAGTGATCTCGTATTCGCCACGATCAGATACGGGTTGTCCAATCATTTTTGCGAAAACAGAATTATCATAAATGTACACACCGACGACGGCGAGGTTTGTTTTTGGTTGCTTTGGTTTTTCAATCACCTCGGTGACGCTACCGGCTTTGTCGAGTGTCGCAACACCAAAGCGCTCCGGATCATGCACCGCCTTAAGAAATATTTTTGCTCCTGAAATGAAGTTTGCAACATGTTCGGATATATCATCCTCAATAATATTGTCGCCAAGATGTAGCACGCAGCTTTCGGTGCCAACGAAGTCTTTGGCTATACAAAGTCCTTGCGCAATCCCACCTGGCTCATTTTGGATGCCGTAGATAATCTGAATTTGATGCCCATTTTGTGTCCTGAAATCCTGCCCCGAACCCAAAACACTCACAAAGTCGTCGAGGTAGGCAGGAGAGACAACAATCATGATGCGGTCTATGCCCGCATGCACAAGTTTTTCCACTGCATGAAAAATCACCGGCTTGTTGTAGAGCGGAAGCAAATGTTTATTGGTGATCTTAGTGAGCGGATGAAGACGTGTACCACTGCCTCCCGCAAGAATGACTCCTTTCATGCTCCATGTATCCTACACCACTAAGTTGGGTGTTCACAAGCTTGATTATCTATCGGTGCTCTTTATAATAGACAAATGAATTTATGGCCCAAAAAACCTTGGGAGATCTTTTTTGAGGAAAAGATTAAAAAACTTTTTACTGAGAAAAAACTTATTATTGATATCGGTGGGGGGTTGCGAATCGCAAAAGAGAAAAATAATCGTTTTGACAAAAGTCGCGCATGGATTTTGCCGTACGCCGAAAAAACTGACTACAAGGTTATGGATCCCGTGCCAGATTATCATCCCGATATAGTGGGGGATATTCATGATTTGCCATTTGCGGATAATTCAGTTGACGCAATAATTTGTATTTCGGTACTTGAACATGTGGAGAATCCTATCAAGGCATTTGAAGAAATGTATCGCGTACTCAAGCCGGGCGGATATTGCTTCATTTACGTGCCATTTCTGTACTATTATCATGCGGAGAAAGGATATTATGCGGATTATTGGCGCTTTACCAAGGATACGCTGACACTCTTGTCGAAACCATTTGCACAGATGGAGCTACAATCAGTGCGAGGGGCTCTCGAGACATGGATTAGAAATTCACCACTTGGAAGAAGTAAATCTATTTGCAACGTGTTTTACGTGCTTGATCGTTTGACGGGCAAGATCAAAAGTAGTCAGGTGAGTGGATATAATCTTTTTCTGATAAAATAGAACGATGTATTTTTCGGAGTTTTTTTAAAATATTTTCTTACAATGACTACTGAACAGAAAAAAGACAAAGTTGTCGGCATTATCATGACGTGGAATTGCGCCAGTATGGTAGAGGGGATCTGGAACCGCGTACCGAAAGAATATTTCGACGAGATTATTCTTGTGGACGATGGGTCGACCGATGATACGTTTGCGGTGGCTCAAAAACTCGGCATCAAGGCATTCACGCATCCTCATGGTGGCTATGGTGCCAACATTAAATTTGGTCTTCACAAGGCGGTTGAGCTCGGCGCTGATTACATGGTGGAGATTCACGGCGATGGGCAGTATGATCCATCCTTTATTCCACGAGCGCTTGAGATTATGCGAGAGGGGAAGGACTTTTTGCTCGGTTCTCGTTTTACCGATGTGATGCAGCCACTACGTGACAAAATGTCTTTTGCGCGCTGGTCTGCAAACATTGCGCTTTCCACAATAGACAGGATCGTACTCGGGGTACCGCTTACCGAATTCCATACAGGATTTCGTGTGTATTCGCGCAAGCTCGTCGAGACTGTCGATTTCACCGGCACTTCTGATGATTTTCTTTATAGTTTCGAGATCATTGCACAAGCGCGTTATTGCAACCTGCGCATCGGTGAACTTGCGATCAGATGTGATTACTCCAAAGAGCACTCCTCGATCAGTATTAAAAAATCAGTCGTATATGCATTCCAAACATTTGGCACACTTTTTCAATACGCTTTTGCGCAAATGGGTTTCAAGACAAAGTTTTTTCATTGCAAGAATTGCACAGTAGCATAAGCAAAGACAAAAATATCTTGCACGACAACGTTCGCGGTAGGTACGTGCTCCTAGCTCGTGGCTCCACGGTTTCAGCAGGGCACCACTCGTGACGCCACTTATTTTGAGAGGTTTATTGTTTGGCGCGTTCTCTCTCTCGCAAGAGTAGATACCACTTCATCATGCGCTTAAGACCCTCATCCATCGTTGATTCCGGTTTATAGCCGAGTTCAGTTCGCGCTTTGGTGAGATCAGGCTGGCGGCGGTTTGGGTCACCGACAGGGTAGCCTGGAGGGTAATCCGAAAGTTTAATGTCCAAGGGCTTACCGTGAACTTTCTCCACTTTTTTGGCGAGTTCATATATCGAGGTCTCTTCATCATCCGAGCCAATATTGTATGCCTCACCGGGGCGGCCAAGGAGGAGTACGCGGAAGAAGCCGTTCACTGCGTCGGTCACATAGGCAAAGGTGCGCGTCTGCTCTCCGCGGTTATGAATCTCGATGGTCTTGCCGTCAATCGCGGCATTCAAAAAGTTTGGCAACACGCGCTGGTCATCAATCTTCATGCCTGGCCCATAGACGTTGAAAGGGCGGATGATCATAACGGGTATATCGTGAAGACGTTGGTGTATCGTCGCAATAGTTTCACCCATGCGTTTTGATTCATCGTAGCAAGCCCGGAGTCCTGTGCAGGAAACAGAGCCGCGGTAGTCTTCTTTTGTAGGAATCGCGCTCGGCTCTGGGTCTCCGTAAATTTCGCTTGAGCTAAAATAGACGACGGCTTTCGGTTTTTTGAGGCGCGCGAGTTCGAGCGTATTCTTGATCCCGTCTATGGTCGCGGCAATCGTTTCCATTGGATATTTTGCATAAAATACTGGCGAGGCAATACCCGCTGCATGAATGATATAGTCAATTGGCTCTTCAGTGTCGAAGGGTACACGTACGTCATGGCCAATAAATTGCAGATTGGGATCTTCAAGATCAAAAAATGGGCTGTCTTTTGCGCCGGTAATAAAATTATCAAGCGCTATGACTTTTACGGGTTTTGTAAATTGCTCCCGATTTAAATATTGGAAAAGTCCGACAAAATAATTACCCAAAAATCCCGCGGCGCCATTAATAAGCACCGTCTTGCCCTCAAATTCATCGGTGAGCGGCCCTAATTTTTGTGCTAATTCTGCAAGCTCCTGGTTTATGAATTGACGCATAGTAAATGTAATTAATTAATTTTATGAAATAATACTCGGGGTAGGGACGGGGATAATGAACTTGCCGCCATTTTGTACAAACACATCATTCTTTTTCATAATCGATTCGGCAAAGTTCCATGCGAGTATGAAGAGATAATCGGGAGGGGTCTCGGTGAGCGCTGCACTCCCACGCACGGGAATGTGAGTTCCAGGAGTAAAAAGTCCTTGTTTGAGCGGACTATCATCCACTATATAATCGAGCGTTTGGGAGTCAATTTGCACGAAATTCAGCAGGGTATTACCCTTTGCGGGTGCGCCATAGCCAGCGATCTTTTTACCCTCCTTTTTTAGCGCCCCAAGGAGTGAGTGCAGGGCTTCTTTGTTTTTAAGTACTTCGTCAGAAAACTGGCGGTAGATCGCCGGCGTGTGAAGTCCTATTTTTTCCTCATACTTAATCATCTCATCCACGGTCGATGTCTTTGTAAAAGGAGAGTCCTGGTGGGCAACGAGTATGCGCACTGATCCTCCGTGAGTATTCACGCGCTCGACATCGACAATGCGCATATCATAGCGTTTGAAAAATGCTTCAAGGGGGCGGAGGGCAAGATAGGAAAGATGTTCGTGATAAACCGTATCAAAAAGCTTCTTTTCAATAAAGTCTACCAAGTAGGGCGCCTCGATTGCAAAGAGTCCATCTTGTGCAAGGAGGGCTTTTACACCCAGCGTCACATCGTCAAGATCATCGATGTGTGCGAAGACATTATTTGCTGTGATGAGTTTTGCTTTAGTGCGTTTTGCTGCGAGTTCTTTTGCAAAGGATTCACTGAAGTATCCGTGGATTGTTTCACACCCACTCGCTGTCGCTTGCTCAGCAATCATTTTTGCCGGATCTACCCCCAATGCTTTTGCACCAAGATTTTTAAGGGGACGTACGAGCACTCCGTCGTTTGAGCCGATGTCGAGCGTCAGCGCACCTTTTAAATTGAGTCGTTCATGCATTGCTTGTGCATATTCTTCGAAGTGACGGACAAACACAGGAGAAGTAGAGGAGACGTATACATAATTTGCAAAAAGTATTTCGGGGTCGACGACGTGTGCGAGTTGTACGAAGCCACAGTTTGTTTCTGTGCAACGTTTTACCGCGAGTGGGAAAGATACTTCGCTCTTGAAGTCCTCGGGTTTAAGGAAGGAATTTGCGGGAGGTTGCTCCCCGAGATCTAAAAAAGGCTCAAGTGCGGCGCTTTTGCAAAGTCGGCATATTTTCTTTTCTACACAGGGTGAATTCATAGAACGAGTATACTGAATGACACCAAGTGCTGCAAGGGATTAAGTTTCTGCTTTAGTGCGGAATCGGTACATGAAATACTGAAAGGAATAAAGCGCCAGTGTGATGATGAAAACCTCAACGGGAATACGGAATCTCCCATTTACGGCAAGGCCAACCAATGCGGTGGTTGCAAGAAAATAACACAGGAGAAGGGCGACGAAGAGGGAGGGGGCTGAATATTCCTTTTCTTTTATAAAGAGATAGAGACCAACAAAAAAGAACATACTGATGGTGATCCACAGGAGTCTGCCAAAGATGATGAGCTGTATGCCCGGCGAAGCAAAGAGCGGGATGAAATCTTTGGGCTGTTTTAATATTTGTGACATTCCCACTCCCGGGGCGTCAAACGAGAGCAGTGGGTAATACGGTGTAATGGCGCGATATCCGTCATTGGTAAAGAATGCATAAAAAGTTGTCCATAAAGATTTCGCAATTCCAACGGGGTGTTTTTGCAGTTCTCTCAGTGCTTGTTTTTTGTACTCTGCGCTATTACCAAGATTCACATCTTCAATACCCCCGATATTGTCGCTTCCTGTGAACTTGCGCTGCGCTTCACCAAAGCTGATATGTTCTTCGAGCGCAATTACTGATGGCACGAAAAATGCATAGAGGATGCTCGTACTCTGTACATTGAGTGCCGCACTGCCGAATACGTTATAGTTGCGGACCATCCAAGGGGTTAGTGTGCAATAAAAAACTAAAAGAAAAACAAAAATTGCCTTAACTATTTCACGCCGATACTGCCAATGTTTTATAAGAAGCAGTATTGCAAGCAGTATCGGAAGAAATTGTGTCGTTGGACGTACGAGTGTCGCTACACCCAGAAGGAGTCCACAGAGTGCGAGGTGGAAAATTTTTCTTTGATCAAGATAGGAAAGAAAGTAAATACAAGCGCTGAGAAAAAAGAATGTGAAAAATGTTTCCGTAAGCAAAAATGTCGACAGCCATGCATTAAGCGGTTCTAGGGCCAGGAATAATCCCACCATAATGGCGATCGTATCCTTTGCAGTAAGCATGAATGCGATCTTCCGGGCGAGGATTGGAATAAAACTCCCGATAACGATCTGAAAAAGTAAAAAGATTTTGAAGTTCCCGGTGAGCCAAACCATAAAAGCAATGAGAAGTGGGTAGAGGGGCATGCGCACTGAGTCCGGAACCACAGCTGGAGCATTAATTGCCGATCTACTAAATCCGTTGCCCTGAAGTAGATTTTGGGTAATTTCATAATACCCGTCAGCGGTGATTGTGGATCCGGAAAGCTGAGGTGTGTTCAGCGAGGGGAGGGCAAAGATTAGGCGTAGAGAAAACGCAATAACAAACAGCAGTATAAGCACATTGTGCTTTTTCCAAAAATCCATTTTTTTATGATACAGCACAAGAAGATATTTTAATAATGCGTATTCTCACTCTTTCGTTGCTCTCCTTGACCTTGGTTGCTATGATAGGCAAATGAAAAATGAGACCATTTCCATTGTGGTTCCTGCATACAATGAGGCCCTCAATCTGCCGATTTTCTATGAACGAGTGACAGCTGTTTTGAGGAAACTTGGATACGAATACGAGATTATATTGGTTGACGATGGATCCAAAGATAATAGTTTCGCAGTTCTTGCGGAACTCGCCGCTAAAGACCCCCATGTCAAAGTCATCCACTTTCGTCATAATTTTGGTCAAACCGCCGCGCTTTCAGCGGGTATTGATGCTTCCACAGGAGACATCGTCATCCTGATTGATAGTGATCTGGAGAATGACCCAGAAGATATTAAGACAATTATAGACAAAATGGATGAGGGTTATGATGTTGTTTCGGGATGGAGAAAGAACCGTTGGAAAGGGCAAATGCTGAGAAGGAAAATTCCATCGCTCGCGGCAAACGGTCTCATCTCGTGGGTAACCGGCGTGAATCTGAATGATTTCGGATGCACGCTTAAGGGTTATCGTCGCGACGTGATCAAAAACATTATGCTCTACGGTGAGATGCATCGCTTCATTCCGGCATATGCTAAGAGACAAGGTGCGCGCATAGGCGAAGTAGAGGTGCGTTTTGCACCCCGCATTCACGGCAAGAGCAATTACGGCTTCTCTCGCTTGCTTCGGGTACTACCGGACCTCCTCCTCCTTAAATTCCTCGAAAAATACATGAATCGTCCGATGCACTTTTTTGCCTATGCGGGCTTCTGGTCCCTCCTTGTTTCGTTTATTGCGATCAGTCTGGCAATCTACATGCGTATTGCATTAAATATTTCTCTCATTCAAACTCCTCTTCCGACACTTTCCGCAATGTTTTTTATTGTCGCCATGCAATTCTTTTTGATGGGTATTGTCGCCGAAATGCTCATGCGTACTTATTATGAATCTCAGGGCAAACGACCATACATGATAAAGAAGACGTTAAATCTTGACTAGCCATGTGCGGAATCACCGGCTTTGTTGGGAAAGGAGATGAACGAGACTTGAAAGCAATGCTCGCAACACTCGCACACCGCGGACCTGATGATGAGGGGACCTATTTTGAGCACAACGTTGGTCTTGGGCACGCACGTTTGTCTATTATCGATCTTTCGCCCTCGGGGCACCAACCGATGTGGAATTCCTCACGTACCATCGCAATAATTTTTAATGGTGAGATCTACAACTACAGAGAGCTCAAAAAAGAACTGGGAGTCTACCCATTTCAAAGTACTTCTGACACTGAGGTAATCATTGCGCTCTATGAAAAATATGGAGAAGCATGTTTTGCAAAATTGAGTGGCATGTTTGCAATTGCTCTTTATGATGCGCATCGCAAAAAACTTGTCGTGGCTCGTTACCGGATGGGAAAAAAACCTCTGTATTGGTTGCATGAAAAAAACACAGTGTTCATGTTTGAATCAGAACCCAAGGCACTCCTCGCACACAGGGGAGTAAAAAAAGAGATTGACCCATCGGCACTTAACGCGTATTTTGCACTCGACTATGTGCCAACTCCCGCATCTATCTATAGGGGTATTTCCAAACTTGAACCCGGAACATTTTTGGTATATGAGGAAGGGCAAATACGCAAAGAAAAATTTTGGAACCCGGAGTTTAAGGAGTCTCCAATCAGTTTTCGTGAGGCACTTGTCGGGCTCGATCGTCACCTTTCCGAAGCAACCCAAAAACGGCTTGTCGCGGATGTTCCCGTGGGTATATTTTTGAGCGGGGGGCTGGATAGCTCGACAATCGCGTACTACGCCGCCAAGGCAAAAGGTGAAACAATTCACACCTTTTCTATCGGATTTGATGAGGCAAGTTTTGACGAGTCGCAGTATGCCAAGGAGGTCGCATCATTTCTTAATACGAAACATCACCACAAAGTACTTTCCGGAAAGGATTCCATAGATATCCTACCAAAGATCTTGAGCATGCTTGATGAACCGCTTGCGGACGTATCGATCATTCCTACCTATCTGCTCTCGCGCTTTACTAAAGAGCACGTGACGGTCGCACTTGGAGGGGATGGGGGAGACGAACTTTTTGCCGGATATCCCACCTTTCAGGCGGAGCGAATGATGAACACCTACCGCACATTTCCAAAAGGAATACGCGAGGGAATTAGCAGATTTGCACTTGAGCATCTGCCCGCTTCTTCCGCAAACATGAGCCTCGAATTCAAATTGAGACAATTTATGGGTGGTGCAGAAGAAAATAATATTGTGCGAAGGCATATGCGCTGGCTTGGCACTTGGAATGAAGAGGAGCGTGCGCAACTCTTTTCGCGGGAAGTGTGGAATGTGGTTCAAAAAGAAAACCCGTACGAAAGTGCCGAGCGATACGGAAGTGAGTTCGTCGCAGAGGATGAACGCAACCGATTACTTTACGCCTATCAGCGCACGTATATGATGGATCAGGTGATGGTAAAAGTTGATCGCGCAAGTATGTATGCGTCACTTGAAACGCGCGCGCCGTTTCTCGACTATGAACTTGTTGAATTCGCTAACCGTCTTCCGTATCAGTACAAGCTGCGCGGACTAACGACAAAATATCTGCTCAAAAAACTGATGGAGACAAAACTACCGCGGCACATCGTGCATCGCAAAAAGAAGGGCTTTGGGGTACCTGTCGGTGCTTGGCTTCGTGGCCCGCTTCGCCCATGGGGAGAGGAGCTCATAGGGTCAGTTGGAAACGATGACATAGTGAACAAAAAATACATCCAGGAGCTTTGGCAGGAACATCAGTCCGGGAAGCGCGACCACCGCAAAAAACTCTGGAATATTCTCGTATTCCTCGAGTGGCAAAAGCGGTTTCTGTAAAGTTGTTTATACTGATTATTGTTGATAGACTAGACTGACTTTATGAGTGACAATGTTTTAAATAAACTCAACCTCGGTTGCGGGGAAGACCACAAGGTTGGCTATATTAATGTCGACTGGTCCCAACTAGCGAGGCCAGATGTCGTCCACGACCTTAATGCTGCCCCATATCCTTTTAAAGATAATTCCGTAGACCTCATTGAAGCATTTCACGTACTCGAGCATCTTGATAAGCCATTTGTCATCATGAAAGAGTTTCATCGCATGCTCAAGGTGGGTGGGACTCTACATGTAAAGGTTCCGCACTTTAGTCGTGGATTTACACACGCAGAGCATTCACACGGATTTGATGTGACATTCCCACTTTACTTCAACAAGAATTTCACAAAATCTGGTTATTACGGCGTTCCCCTTAATTTGAAATCTATGCGTTTTTCGTGGCTTGCATTTTTTCACCTACTCCCATATATGGGATATGGGAAAATGACAATTGCTTTCTTGCGTGTAGTGAATGCATGTATATCTTTTCTCGCAAATATTTCTCCCGCATCCACCAGCCGGATTTGGTGCTTCTGGGTCGGAGGATTCGATGAAATAGAATTTTTGTTTATAAAAGCTGAATAAAATCATGTCATCTCAAAACCGTTTCGGGTACGAGTGGGATAAATACTCTTGGGTCGCAAAAGACTACGAGGGGCAGTTTCTTAATTGGACACACCCCTTAACACCAACTGATTGGAAAGGCAAAGACGTGCTGGATGCTGGCTGTGGCATGGGGCGCAATAGCTTTTGGCCGATGAAGTGGGGCGCGGCTTCTATCACCGCTTTTGATTTCGATGAGCGTTCGGTCGAGCGCGCAAAAGAAACACTCAAAGAATTTGTCACGGCAAAAGTTTTGTATAAAAGTATTTATGAAATCGACTGGAACAACGCATTTGATATTACCTTCTCTATTGGGGTGATTCATCACCTCAAGGAACCGAAGCTTGCAGTTGCGAACATGGTAAAGGCGCTGAAGCCAGGTGGGAAGCTCCTCATCTGGGTATACGGTTATGAAGGTAATGAGTGGATAGTGCGCTACGTAGACCCTGTACGTATCCACCTCACATCGAAACTCCCATTAGGACTCGTGCATTTTCTCTCGTATTTTTGCTCGATCCCACTGTATGTTTTTATAAAGATATTCAAGGGTCCCAGTAACTATTTGAAACAACTTTCAACTTTTGATTTTTGGCATGTGCATAGCATTGTGTTTGATCAACTTATTCCTGATGTGGCGAATTACTGGAAGAAAGAAGAAGTGATTGCCCTTGTTGAAGGATTTCCGCTACAAAATATTAAAGTCACTCCTCCACCGAATAATTCAGGATGGATACTTACTGCAACAAAAAAATGAGCAAAAAAACAGAACAAGAAAATACTATTGCAACATTTGATATTCGTGTTTTTTTTAAACGTTGGCCAAAATTTTATTATTTTATAGGAACGGTCTTTGGTCCGATGATGTTTTGCGGACTTTCGGGTGAGAAGTTTCTAAAAAAATATCCATCTAACGGTAAAACTCTTAATCTTGGTTCGGGACCAAGATTAATGAGCGACCCAAGTGTAATAAATGTAGATATCTATCCTTATGCGGGGGTGGGGATCGTTGCGGACGTATTAGCGGTTCCTCTGGAGGGGGGTGCTGTGTCTCGAATCATTTCTGATAATGTCCTTGAGCATGTAAAAGATCCGCAAGCGGCCGTTCGTGAAATGTGGCGCCTGCTTCATTCTGGCGGGCTGGTGTACGTTGCTATTCCGTTTTTGTATCCATTTCATTCCTCCCCGTCAGATTATCAGCGATTTACGCACGAGGGGATTAGTGTGCTTTTTGAGGGATTTGATATCATGGAGATTGGTGTTCGCGCCGGACCGTTTTCGGCGTTCACTGTCTATATTAATCATCTTTTTGCCACGATTTTCTCGTTCGGATCCCCATTTTTCTATTCGCTGATCTTGAATACCGTGATGTTCACCACATTTCCAATCAAACTACTCGACCTCATTTTTAATTATTGGCCGCATGCTGAGACGATGTCTGCTGTTCTCTATTGCGTAGCAAAAAAGAAATAATGAGATTTTTCCGGGAATATTTTTTAGCACTTTGCTTCGCTGTCTTTGTCGGCATTTTGGCGGTTCTGCCCTCTATCCTTGCGCCTTTTGCGCTTGGGGAAGATTACAGGGGGGTACAATTTCTGTATTTAGACAATGAAGATCACTACCGCGCGCGCATACAGGAGATACTTGATGGACACTTGGCGGTTGCCTCGTTTCACCTCTATGAGTACAAAAATGATTCTGTGATCATGCCCCCGATTAACGAATATTTTTATGCTATTCCTGCGTTATTGTTCGGTCTCTCGTTTGTAATGATCGCAAGCAAATTCCTTTTCCCCGCAATGTTGTTTTTCCTCGCCTATTTTTTGGTGGTCAATATGATTGGCAGAGAAAGGGAATACGCAAAATTAGCCGCACTTACATCCGGACTTTTAGTCATATTTGGGACCGAACTGGTAAATTATCAAGTCTCCATTCCTTTACTCCGGGGCATGAATCACGAGACAAGTCTTTTGTTGTGGACACGTCCGGCTAATCCGATTATCGGGGCACTCATGATCTTTGGACTACTGAACCTAATTTGGTGGGTTGTCGCGCGAAAATATCGCTATGCATATGTTGGGGTCGGCGTCCTGCTTGCGGCGACAGTAGGGTATTTTTTTACGCTCGGTATCTCGATTTCAATTCTGGTGTCTACAATAGGAATTTTTATTTTGCGAAAGGAGTATGTGATTGTGAAAGAATTAGGAATCGCCTTGCTTATCTCCCTGATCATTGATGCCCCTTATTGGTATAACACCCTGACGGCTGTCGGGGGGGAGGAGGGGAAGATGCTTGCCGAGCGAAATGGACTATATTTTACTCACAGTCCTGTTTTTAATAAACTGCTTATCGCCACAACACTCTTCTTTGTGATCAGCTTTTGTTATTCATATTATTTCAAGAAAGATCGCGAATATATTGAAGAAAATAGTAAGGTGTGGTTATTTATGTCCGCACTTATGCTCGGAAGCTGGATAGCGTTTAATCAACAAATAATTACTGGAAGAGCAATTTGGTACCACCATTTTGTTCAATATACTATTCCAATCACACTTTTGGTTTCAGTGCTCGTGTCTTATTTAGTGTGGCGTCGATATTTGCGCACATTGTGGTTTTTGGGAATAAGCATCGGCGTCACACTTTGTCTCGCAGTAGGTACCTTGTATGCATTCAGTTATGTGTACAAGGTCGGGGATTTTCGGAAGCTGCAACAATATGCCGGTGCGTTTGATTTTTTGAATACTCAGGCGCAAAAAGATTGTGTTGTGTTGATCAAAGAAAACAATGAGCAATTTGAGCGCCTTATTCCGGCGTATACGCACTGTAATACATATACCACCACATCTACTTTTTTTGGGATCACAAATGAGCGGGTTCTCCATAACTATCTTTTGCGCCTGCGATTAGCCGGAATAGACCCAGAGCAGGCTCGTGAATACATGGAAGCCCACCCCGAGGATATCCATATATACTTCTTTACCAACTGGACCAATATGTTTGCCGAAGGCGCTGATCCGTGGGTCTTGGCGCAAATCCCTGAGCTTGTGGAAAAATACCGAAGTTTTGTTCAAGAAGACCTCAAGGAGCAAGTATTGGCCTATCGCATGGATTACCTTGCTTCAGAGGCCCCAATCTCACCCAGCCTCAAAAATGAGCTTCCAGGACTCACTTTGGCTACCTCAACTAGCAGGTTTTATTTCTATGCTTTTTGAGATAGGAATGCTAATATAATCACACTTATGAATGAAATAACCACTGAGGACAATAATTCTATTTCCCGTTTTGCTCATGTCTTGTCTCGAATTAATGCCTATAGTAATTGGTATTCATTAGTTTGGCCCCTAAATCGTTTGGGTGGGAAAGCGAAGATTATTACGATCAGAAATGGACCGAGTGTGTATGTAAGAAATATTTTTGGACCGGATTGGGTTGTCGTACACGAAATGTTTTCGCGCGATGATTATCAGATCAAGGATTTACCGCTTGGGAGCGCGCCCATAATTTTTGACATCGGGGCAAACATTGGCGCCTTCACGCTTTTTGCTGAAAAGTGTTTTCCTCTTTCCCGCGTATTTGCTTATGAACCGGCCAGCACTAATTTTGAAATTCTCAAAAAAAATATTGCGCTTAATCACCTTGAGAACGAGGTAAAGGCATTTCAACTCGCAGTGGCAGTGGCACCAGGAGAAGCAATGATGACTTACTCTGACGAAGAGTTTGCGCACAGTCTTATTGCTGATCAAGTTGAAACTGAGCATATCGCCAAAAGTGAGAAAGTTCGCTGCACGAGTATCCCGGAAATTATTTCTGAGCATAAACTTGCCCGCATCGACCTCATTAAAATGGACATTGAAGGATTGGAGTATGATCTTTTATTTGCCCTTCCTGATGATGTCTACAAAATGGTGCGGTATATTACTCTTGAGATTCATGACCACAAGGACCACCCCGCAGAAGAGCTCATTACATTTTTGAAAGAAAAAGGATTCAGTGTGGTTCGCACTCCGACACACCCCAAGGTCTATCTCGCGACCAATACCGAGCTCACTTAGGCGCGCGCGCTCTCAATTTTGGTGAGCATTGCAATAAGTTTATTTGAAAGTTTTCTGGAATCCAGTGTCTCCGCTCGTTTGAGACTCTTCATCCCATAGGAAATCCGGAGTTTCTCATCTTCTCCCAGCTCTAAAATACGCAGTGCCAGCTCTTTTGGGTCGTCGTTTTTAAACACAGGTGAGTTACTCTCCGTGAGCCACTCGAGTGCACCGCCCCCGGGAATAATACAGGGGAGTCCGAAGGCCAGTGCTTCGGTCAAAAGTGCTGAACCATATTCGATCCACCATTTGGGAAATATAAATATTTGTGAGGTAAGGAAATAATGGGCGAGGGTTTCTTTGTCCACCCAACCCGGAAGAGTGAAATATTCTTCAAGCCTCATCTCTTTGATGAGTTTTTCGATTCGTTCTTTGTCCGGCCCTCCACCCGAAAGGATCACGTGGTATTTTTCTTTATTGGGGAGCAATGCAAACGCCCGCACAATAATATCAAAGCCTTTTTCGGGGAGCATTCTGCCCGTTGAAAAAAGGGTGATCACCCCACTGGTTTTCTGCTGAAGGGCAATTGTCTCGTTTGTAATGCTGTATTTCGTGATGGTACTCTGCGTGTCCACAAAATCTTCTATGACCGTACTTCTTTTGGTGTCAAAGCCAAACGTGCGGTATATCTCTTGCACATGTGGAGTATTAAAAATGAACGCATTGCAACGGTTGGCAATGGGTACTCCGATCTTGTGCTCGATCGCAAGCCGGAGCGCCTTCTTTATTTTTTGGATGAATGATTGGGTAGTGTTCGCACTTCCTGAGGTATCACCCATGCAGTTGAGTCGCGTATTAAAGAAAGGAACCACGGGAATCTTTCCTCCAAACATACGATACAGGCCTCCTGCATAAATAAATATTTGACCATCAACATACATCACATCTGCATGCAACTGGTATTTTTTTAAGATCTTGTATCCATGGTACTGTATTCCCAGTAATCCTCGCGCTGTGGTGTCTGTCTCGATAACCGCATAGGGGAGGGAATCAGAAATTATATTTGCACGCGAAAAAGCTGTCACCACGGTGACTTCGTGCCCTGCCTCGACGAGCCCCTTTGCCTTAAGGTGAAGGTCCATGACGGAGCCTCCAGCTGTTTTAAAGTTTAATTTTGACGTCAGGAGAAGGATTTTCATGCGGATACAATGGGCATTCGGTCACTTACAAACGGACCGTTTTTCGTCTCAATAATCTCTGAGTTTTCAAGAAAATGAATACTGTGTCCTCCAGAAATCGTAATAAACGCCTCTCCCTGCTTGAGTACCACGCGCTTAACGACCTTATTCCCCGCAGCATACAGATCGACACGTACTTTTCCTTTGAGAATTACAATACATTCTTGTAGCTCATGCGTCACTCGTTTTGTTGACTTGTGGTAATGCGGCGTGACTGTGTGACCCTTCTTGTTTTTTAGCGTAAGGAGCTGCAAAGAAGCCCCACTTTCCGTAATGGCAACTGAACCACTCTTCAGTTTTTTAATTCTTATTCCGAGGAGCTCGTTTTTGTAAAGTATCTTGTCCATAATTTGCAGATTTGCGCTGAGAAACAACGGGAGTACGAAGAATGGCTTCACGTTTTGCGTATTCAAGGTCTTCGAGCGCCATCATTTCCGCCAGTTTCTTAAAGGTGACCTTTGGTTTCCAGCCGAGTACTTTCTTCGCCTTTCTTGAGTCGCCCAGCAAAAGGTCAACTTCATTTGGTCTGAAATAAAGTGGGTCCACTTCAACAACAACCTTGCCGGTTATTTTATCAATCCCTTTTTCGTTCAGGCCTTTTCCTCGCCACTCAATATGCATATCGAGATGTTTTGATGCCTCATTGATGAATTCGCGTACCGTGTGAGTTTCGCCAGTTGCAATAACATAATCGTCAGCTTTTTTTTGCTGGAGAATAAGCCAGATGGCTTCGACATAATCTTTTGAATATCCCCAGTCCCGTTTCGATTCGAGGTTGCCGATACGAAGGACGGGTTGAAGTCCTAGTTTTACCCGCGAAAGGCCGATGGTAATCTTTCTGGTAACAAAATTAAGTCCTCGGCGAGGAGATTCGTGGTTAAACAAAATTCCGTTTGCTGCAAATATTCCATAGCCTGTCCGATAGAGTTTGGTAACATTAAAGGCGAATACCTTCGATGCGCCATAGGGAGACTGCGGGTTAAAAGGAGTCGTCTCGCTTTGTGGAGTTTCAACTACCTTGCCAAACATTTCTGAGGAGCTTGCTTGATAGTATTTGACTGGGTAGTCGAGACCTCGAATGATTTCAAGTAGACGGAGCGGTCCGAGCGCATCAACATTTGCCGTGTATTCAGGAACATCAAAACTTATGCCGACGTGGCTTTGAGCACCGAGGTTGTAGATCTCATCAGGGCGAACTTTGTGGATAATATTTGCAAGATTGGAACTATCAGTGAGATCTCCATAAAGCATAAAAAAACGCCCATTTTTTTTGTTGCTAAAAAGTTCATCCACTCGATCAGTATTGGGCAGGGAACTTCGTCGCTGTATGCCGTATACTTCGTATCCCTTCTCAAGCAGTAATCCCGCCAAATACGAACCGTCCTGTCCCGTGATGCCAGTAATAAGTGCCTTTTTTTGCTTTGTTTTTGCCATGGTGGTGTTATGTTATAACAGAATCACTAAAATAACTATTTACGTTTTTTAAAATATTGTGTCATGTTTTGTGTGCACAGTAATTTTTTTCTTTAAATGATTTCACTGTTTTTAACCTTCCAGATTAAGAAAAAGTAGCACGGTAAAGTACCACCTTGTGGAAGAAATTTTGTGCTGTGCGAGCCTATTATTTGCTTGAGCGTAAAAGCTCTACATCTGCCTCACTGAGTTGCCAGCCCAGTGCACCGGCGTTCTCTTTGAGATGTTCATGACTGCTTGCTTTGGGAATCGCAGTGATACCTTGCGCAATCAACCAATTGAGTGCGATCTGATTTGGAGTTTTGTTGTACTTTTTTGCGAGTTCATTTTGGAGCACACTTGCGTTGCTGGCTAGTATGCCTTTTGCAAAAGGTCGATACCCGATTACTCGGATATCATTATCTCTACAATAGGGGATGATATCTAAATCCGCACTCTGTGCACCTAAATTGTATTCGATCTGGTTGGCTGCGATTGTGGCGTTTGTAAGATAACTTTGCGCTTCTTTTATTTGGGGCACCAAAAAGTTACTCAAACCGATTGCGCGTATCTTTTTTTGCGCGAGCAGCACCTCCATTGCTGCGATCGTTTCTTTTAACGGAATCTCTTCGTTTGGCCAATGAATGAGGTAGAGATCAATATGGTCTGTGCCAAGTCTTTGCAGACTTCCTTCAGCGGCTTTTAACACATCATCATAATGGAGATTTGCTTTCCATACTTTGCTTATGACATACACATCTTCTCTTTCGCATGACTCGATAGCTTTACCAACGATCTCTTCTGAGAGGCCTTCCCCATAAATTTCAGCTACATCAATGAGGTTTATTCCGAGCGATAATCCATAGCGCAAGGCGAGGACTGATTCATCAAAATTACTAGCATCGCGTTCAAATTTGCCGCCCATGCCCCATGTTCCCATGCCGAGGAGTGGAATATTTTGCATATGATGAGATTAATCCTCAAGTATCCTTGGTATAGGATTAGGAGTGATAAATTTCCCTCGATACCCGAGACTTCGTAGTTTCGTCTTTAATTCTTCCGCGATATTCCACGAAAGTATAAGGGCTGCTTCGGGCTGCTCTTCAAGCATCCGCTGTTCGTCAATGACGGGTATGTGCATCCCCGGAGAGAATAAACCTATTTTCAGCGCACTCTTTTCGGTGAGGTAGCTGATCATATCGCTATCAATTTTACAAAAATTAAGAAGCGTATTTCCTTTTGCCGGAGCCCCGATCCCCACAATCCGAGCGCCCTCTTTTTTAAGCGAAAAAATAATATCGAGTAGCTTAAATTTTGTCAGAATAATGTTTTTTGCAAATGCATGATACAGCGCAATATCGTGATACCCTGTCGCGCGTTCTTTTTCGAGACACTCGCTTACCCGAGTATTTATTTTCTGCGTATCTTTCCGTGCTGCATAGACCCGAATTGACCCCCCGTGAGTGGTGATGTGCTCGATATCGATAATCTCCATTCCGTATCCTTCAAAAAGTTTAATAAGCGGCTTGAGGGAGTAATAGCGCAGGTGTTCATGATAGATCGAATCATATTGCATACCCTCGACCATATCTACGACATACCCCGACTCAGTAATGAAAATTCCATCATCAGCCAAAAGAGCAGTAATGCCATTCATAAACGAATCAAGAGCTGCGACATGCGCAAAAACATTCGTTGCTGTGATCACTTTTGCTTTACCGTACATCGTAACAGCTTTTTCCGAAGTTGATTTATTGAAAAAGTCGACAATAGTGGGGATGCCCTTTTCGATAGCGATCGAGGTGCTGCTTGAAGGATCGATGCCAAGTATTTTTACCTTGTGCGCAATATAGTTCTCAAGGAGCGTTCCGTCATTTGATCCGACATCGACCGCCAGATCATTTTCGGTAAGTTTGTATTCTGTAACAATTTTTTCCACCAGGGCAGCAAAGTTCACCTTTAAGCTATTGTTGGTCCCGCTATTGTATACGTAGTCGCGAAACAAAATTTCGGGATCAACCGCATAGCCAAGTTGTACGAGGGCGCAGTCTGAGCAGAAGTAAAGATCGAGGGGAAAGGTAGTCTCCGGCTGTTCTAAATTTTGCTTATCTAAAAATGCATCACTGGGAGGTTGGTGTCCCAGTGAAAGAAATTTTGTAAGGTTGGTGCTCCGACAGACCGCGCAGTTCATGATTGTATATTACTGTTTTTATTATGTTTAGGCGAGTAGGTTTCTTTTTATTTCTGCCCCCGTTTGTGAAAAGATTGTAGGATTATCAAAAGTGTACCGTAGGGCCCTTTTTGAAAAAATTTACCAAAAAATAGTATTGTTGATATGTACAAAATACCCATCAATACTCCGATGAGTAAAAAGCCCCAAGTGGTATTGGTGAGTTCAAACTTAAGAAGTAGGGGAGTAAATAAAAGAGGAAGTGACGCAGCGAAAAGAGTAACCGCAGCGCTTCCTCCAAGCCGAATCCAACTCGGGTCAATAATTTTATTAATGAGAAACAGAGAGTAGGTGTTTACTGCTATTGAGGTGAGCAGAATCGCTGTTGCCGCGCCCTGTATCCCATTTTGCACAACGAGCAGCGGCAAAAAAATGACTGCACATACAAGTGAAAGCATATTCAATCGAAACACAAGCTGTGGCTTGCCCAGTGCATTTAGCATTGCAGTGGAGATATTGAGAATTGAAGAATTGAGTGCCGCCACAACGACAAGAATCCCGAGAAGGGGGGTAATACCAAGCCACGTAGGTCCGAGGACGATTAACACCAAGCGGTCACCCGCAATCCAAATCGCCGCAACAAAAGGAAGGGCGACAGCGGTTGCAAGGTCGAAACTCTTGTAAAATCCCTCACGCACGCGAGACAAGGAATCTTGCACCGCAACTATGGCCGAAAAACCAATTTTACTGATGATGTTTCCAAGAGGGGAAGTTGGTGCATATGCAAGGGATTTTGCTTTGCTATAGAACCCCACACTTGTTGCATTGGTGAAATGTCCAACGAGCGTATCTTCGAGTGTCTGCGCAATGCGAGTGACTATACCCTGTCCAAATACCCACTCACTGTATTTGAGCAAGGGTCTCAGTTTTTGTAGTTTGAAATCGACACGAGGGCGGTAGCTACTGAGAAAGTATGTTGATACTGCCGCAACGAAGATGCCCGATACGCTTCCGATAAAAAGCGCCCAATATGAATGCAATAGTATTGCTCCGACAATTGAAACCACTGCGGCTGTTCCATAATGGAACATATCTCGAATAAAAACTTTTTTAAGATCAATATTGCGAAAAAAATATATTTGTCCGATATTGCTCATTGCCTGAAAAAGGAGAGGAAGCGTGCTTAGTTGAAAAAGAAAAACTGCATGGGAAGCATTGAAAAAATCTGCAGCAAACGTAGCGGACAAAAAAACAACACAGAACACAAGGCCAAGTCGCAAGAGGTTAAATGTCCAGACCGCATTGAGGTAGGGTTTTTCTTCCCCATCTTTTTTCTGCGTTATGGCAAGGTCAAACGCAATGGCAGTCAGTGAATCAAGAAGATGAGGATAGATCATCGCCAAAGCAATAATACCAAAATCTTCTGGAGTAAGGAGTCTTGCAGTAATAAAAAACGACCCAAAAATAAGGACTTTCTGCATAACGACATCAAGGAAAAACCAGTGGCCAGCAGAAAGTGATTTTTGCAGAATGTCACTGGGAATAACAGGATCAGTCGACCCCTTAGGTTGTTTAATTTGATGATTCATTGATGTTGGTCACTGAGGCTTATTGTGTTTAATTTTATCTGCCAAAACGCGTGATAAATTTATCATACCCGTGTCACTTACTATTTTTTCAAAGGGGGCTGCCTCATTCCACAGTGCAGCAAAGTCAACAGCAACAGAATCTTCCAATAATGCACTTATGTAATTGAGTAGCGTTTGATCATTATTTTCCCATTCGTTTAATTGCTGTTTTACAAGATGGGGTAGTTCTTCAAACCCCCGGCACCGCAAAACCCCAGGAACATCGTTGTAATAAGCGTCCCCAAAGGTTATTACTGGTTTTTTACACAACAGTGCTTCCCAGCCCGCGGTACTCGTTATGGTGGTGGTCAACGCTGCTTGTCGGGATAAATCATTACCGGGAACATTCGGGCTGATTAAGCGAACATTGGGAATTTTTAACAGCTCTTTATAATATGCACGTGTACGATACCCGACCATACCCGGGTGCTCTTTAACATAGAGGAGCATATCAATGGGAAGGGCATGCGCGATCGCTCTGATAAGCTCTTGTTGGTTTGGGTAGTACGGAGCATAGCGCATCATCGCAATTTCTGGTTCTGTGTGGAGTGGAAAATACGCAAATCGCTCTCCCCAATCCGGTTTAGTATAAAAATCCGCGAAGCCAATAACGCTACGAATGGTACGATTCAATTTGTCCCACAGTGCCCACCAGATAAAAATATCAATGTAGTCTTTATTTTTGCGCTTGCGGATGTCACCAAAAAACGTCTTGATGTGCCACGGAATGTTTTTGCTCAGTCGTTTGGGATGCAAAAATTTCAAGGCCGTGAAACGACCTTTTTTACCATAGTATTCTTGCTGATGTTCTGCGTCGTAAGGGGCGGGATTATTACGAAATTCTGCTAAAAACTTTTTTGCTGATTCCAACTCTGCTGACACGCGGCCACCCTGGATTTCATCAAAGCGTTTTTTTACCCACGTGAACGTTCGATCATCTTCGGAATATGCGATACGGTTCCCGATCCGAGCGAATTCAATATTAATAACCTGGATGCCTTTCTTTTTTGCAAGGTGATAGAGCATGGTACTTGCTACAGACCCAACAACAGAAATGACAACTGCGTCTGGCTTTTCTTTTTCAAGAAATTCAATAATTGCTTTTGCGTTTACCTGAAGACATCGCTGCATGTCTCGATACGAGAGTGTGGGATGGTTGAAAGGGTATTCGCGCACAAGCTGACCGTTCATAATGACGCGATCAATATAGAGGTATGGCCAAAGATTTGGGATGCCGTATTCTTTTTCAATGCTCTTTAAATACTCAAGGTCAAGTTCTTCTTTATAAAGTGTGCGGTGCACATCTTCGTCAAACAGAACGGAAGTATAGGTAATATCTTTCTGAGCCTGAATAAACTCGAGACTTAATCGCGATTGCACCACAGCGCAAAATTCGGCTCCGGGTGAATACTCTTTAATATTACATGCCATGGCGTGGCCAATGTAAGCAAAACGGCGCTGGAGAAAAAAACAAATTTTCATATTAGGGGTATGGGCAAATTAATTAATGTCAGACCTTGTTGGAAACAGCAAATCCTGCTTTTTGAGGAATAATTCCCAAGGAGGCGATGTGTTCCAAAAAATCAAACAATAAATAGTCATTGTATTTTCTTGCAACCACTTGCATGCCAAACGGCAGTCCCGAGGGCGAAGTAAATTGAGGAACAGAAACGACCGGTAAGTGGGTAAGCGTCCACATGAGTGCCGGATCGGGGAGTTCGGCGATTTCACGGGGAGGAGCTTCGCCTGCGGTACTAAGTGAGATGAGTACGTCGTAATCCTTTAAAAAAGTGTCCATAGCGTACATCATTTCCGTTTGGCTGCTAATCGCTTGATTGTAATCAGCAAGTGATACTTTCTCTCCGCGGTCAATAAGCTCCCTCATTATTGGAGAAATTTGGTTTGCCTGCGTATACTCATGTTGAAAATAGTACGAGAGAGCCTTGTTGTAGATAGTTTCGTGCACCTCGTGCGCATGCTCCATTTGTGACGGGAGTTTTGCCTCACTGACCACAACTCCTTTTTGAGATGAAAGCTTTTGTATAAAATTTTCCATAGCCTCTTTTGCGTATTTTGGCGTATTGTGCCACGTGTGTGTTTTAACAAAACAGACACGCCACGGCCGTCCAGAATGTTTTTGCTGACGCGTAACGTCAGAGAGCGCCGCGTCGCTTACGGGATAATCTTTTCCACTTATGCGCATTGAATCAAAACCTCGACGGAGATCTTTTTGATGGATAACAAAAAAACCCGGTGTATCGAGCGAGTCGGTGGTTTTGAGCATTCCTGTTCGTGGGATGAACCCAAAAGAGGGCTTGCACCCGAAAACACCACAAAAGCTTGCGGGGCGAATAATGGAGCCGGCAGTTTGTGTTCCTGTTGCAATAGGAACTTGCCCAAGCGACACGGCGACAGCCGATCCGCTCGATGAAGTTCCTGGTGTTTTGGTGATATCCCAGGGATTAAGTGTCTTCTCAAGTGCGTGTACGGCGAATTCAGCTGTAACGGTTTTTCCCACTACAACACCGCCCTGCCTTTTAAGATTAAATACGGCACGGGCATCGTTTCCTGGAGTAAATCCTTTCCACAAACTACTCCCCATTTGCGTAGGGAAGTCGTGAGTATTGTAGATGTCTTTTACTCCGACCGGGATGTGGGGAAGCAGTGCCCCGCTAAGTACAGGTCCATCCATGGGATTTTTTAAATTTGGCTCCTGCCAGTTTAGGTCACGGTATGCTTCCCATGCTTTGTACTTACTGTCGAGCTCATTAATATTTTCAAGCGAAGCGCCCATTACATTTCTAGGCAGAAGCTCCTTTGTGCGTATTTTTTCTATGATCTCTCCAATGGAGTTGTCGATAAATAAGCGGTTCATGTTTAAAATTGATCTATATATGAGCGTTTGGCACCGCTTTGATTAAATTTTGCTATGAGTTGCTCGGGAAAAGGGAGAATTCGTTCGGAATTTTTGTGCGTTTTTGCTTTGACAGGTATGTCTACTCCCCGCATCTTTGGGTGGCGAATGCTCTCCATTTTTGCATAAAATTCTGCTTCTGTTTCTCCGGTAATGGCAAGGTAATAATCCAGTGCCTCCGGCCGCTCCGGGTCATGTTTTTGTATCAATTGGAATCCCTCATCTCGCGTCAAGAGACCGTTCCTCACATCGAGACTCGCGAGTTCTGTTGTTCTTCCGTACCCCCGCTTGAGATAACAAGTAAAATCATGCATACCGTACATAATATCTTCGACACTCTTATATCGCTTGTAGGTGCCCTCCATCTCTGTTTCGCGCCACCCATATGTGTCACGCAAAAATTCTGTTTGACGCTCATCATCCCAAAAAAGAAAATCACCGAGGTGAATTCCCCACACACCTACGGCATCAATTTCTTCTTGGCTGGGCACTTCGAATGGATGCATGTCCTTGGCAGTAATATCCCCCCCCACCATTTGATCAGCACGTAATTTTGCGGACTGTTTGATAAAGTACTCTCTATCAAAGGTGTGCACAGGGTCATTGTATGTCGCGCGACCCGAGTTTTCTGCCAGTGATTCTCCCCAGATAAGAAGGGGTATCTTGAAGCGCGTCGCGACCTGAAGTGGAAATGACCCAACACCACCGTGATCATGCCAGCTTACATCTCCAATTTCTGCAACAGAACGTTTTACTAATTTGTTGATGAGCGCACGATTAGGAGTGAAGGTCATATGATCCACATTGAACATCTCTAGCGAATTTTGGAGGTTATACCATCCAGTCTCACTCCACCAGTTGTGGCTGAATGTGACAGCAAGAGGTTTCATGCCATATACTTTAGTAAGAACGTGCAATTGATACGTGCTGTCTTTGCCCCCACTTATCGGGATAATACAATCGTAATTCGAACCCGCCTTTGCCTTGGCATCGACTAGAATTTTTTGTAATTGTTTTTCACGCTCTATCCAGTTGATATGAATTTTTTGTTCGGAAGATTGACATGCTTGGCATATCCCCATCTCGTCAAACTTCATGCCTTCTTGCGTCTCAGGGATACAGCAGCGAGTACAGTACTTTAGATGGTCAAACAATGGTTTTGCGTCGATGGGTTTCATTTTATAGTATTTCACCGTAAACTCGATGTACCATAACATAATACTGCAACCTAGAGAAAGAGGTTTGAGTTTGTTATTATACGCCTATGTATAACGGAAGAAAGGAGAAAATTGTTGCAACCATAGAGGCGCGTATGACCTCCTCGCGCTTACCGGGAAAAGTATTGCTTCCGATCGGCGGGGTGCCTGTTTTGGAGGTAATGATAAACAGACTGAAGCGCAGTACACACCTTGACGGCATATGCATCGCAACCACAACAAACAGTAACGATGATGTGGTGGAGGCACTCGGCAAAAAACTCGGAGTTGATGTGTTCAGGGGGAGTGAATCCGATGTGCTAGGCAGGGTACTCGGAGCGGCTCAATCGGTTCATGCCGACATCATCGTTGAAGCGATGGCGGATTCGCCGTTTGTCGACCCTGAGCTTGTCGATCGGGGTATCGAAGAATTTTTTACCCACGATGTTGATTATGCGGCAAATTGCATCAAGGATACTTATGCCGTGGGCTTTGAGGTGCAAGTATTTCCGACCAGCGTACTTGCTGAGGTTGCACGCTTGACTGATGACATCATCGATCGCACGCATGTAACATATTATATATACAAGCATCCTGAAAAATATCGTACGTATAACTGGGTGGCACCGCCAGAACTTGTTGCCCCCCAGTTTCGCATGACTCTTGATGAGCATTCGGATTATGAGGCTATCTGCGCCGTCTGTGATGCTTTGATGATTACAAATCCAAATTTCACGGTTGCGGATGTGACTAACCACTTACGGATGCATCCCGAAGTTGTAGCAATAAATGCTACTGTTAAACAAAAAGAAGCACATGAGCTCTAAAAAACAAACCAAATACAAAGCTGTGATTATCGGTGCGGGGCGGATTGCATCGGGCTATGATAAACCGCACTCAAGCCGTATACTCACGCACGCCCATGCCTTAACAAATAATGTTCGGACTGAGCTTGTGGGCATTTCTGATATAGATGCAATTCGTGGAAAAAAAGAGGCAGACAAGTGGGGGGTAGCATATTTTAATGATCACAAATTAATGCTCAACGTTCTCAGGCCAGAGATCGTGGTTATTGCAACCCCGGACGCTACTCATAAAAAAATATTACTTGATGTACTTGCCCGCAACCCCAGAGTCGTAGTTGTTGAAAAACCAGTGGTGAATGAAAAAAGTGAAATAGAAATAGTTCGTCGTGCAGCAAAAAAAGCAGGAATCCCGGTTATCGTGAATTTTCGCCGCCGGTTTGATGGGGCAGTAAATGAGGTGCGTGACGCGCTTATAAAAGGACGATATGGAAGCGTGCTCACAGCAAGCGGTATTTATTCCAAGGGGATACTGCACAACGGGTCCCACATGATTGATCTTGCACGGTATCTGTTTGGTGAAGCAACGACCTCGAAAATGCACTTTATTGTAAACGACTTTCCTGACGGTGAGCCCTCCATGGGCGGAGTAGTAACCTTCGAACGCTGTCCCCAGTTTTATCTTATGACTGGAGATGAACGCAGTTTCTATGTGTTTGAGTTTGATATCATTACCGAAAAAAGACGCATTCGCTTCATCGATGAAGGCAGGCAGATGGTCATTCAGGAGGTAATTTCTGACTCCGTTTATCCAGACGATAGAGTACTTGGAAAAGCCACAACAAAGAAAACGCAATTAGCTGATGCAATGACAAGAATGGTAGAACACGTGGTTTGCGTTGCAGACGGGAAGGAGAGCCCCAGATCATCCCTTGAAGAGGCATTGCGCACCCAGGAAACCTGTTACCGATTATTAGGATCACTTAAAAAATAATGAAAAAACTTGCCATTAATGGCGGCACACCAGTGCGCGCAAAGGACCGACCGTTTCCTGCCTATAAGCCAATAGGAGAAGAAGAAAAAAAAGCGGCTGTGCGCGTTATTGAAAGCGGCGCACTTTCAAAGTTTATAGGATCGTACGGCGAACAGTTTCTCGGTGGAATCGAAGTCCTGTCATTTGAGAAAGAGTGGCGTGAAAAATTCAATGTGAAGCATGCCATTTCAATGAACTCGGCAACATCCGGGCTTATTGCCGCAATGGGAGCTATCGGCATTGAGGCGGGCGATGAAGTGATCGTTACTCCATATAGTATGTGCATCTCTGCCACAGCGCCCTTATTCTACGGAGCTGTGCCAGTTTTTGCTGACGTTGAGCCTGAATATTTCTGTCTTGATCCTAAGTCTATAGAGGAAAAGATCACTCCGCGCACGAAAGCGATTATCGTAGTTGATCTTTTTGGAGGGGCGCATGATTCTGATGCAATAAACGCGATCGCAAAAAAGCACGGACTCAAAGTCATTGCGGACAGTGCACAGGTGCCAAGTGGTAAGTATAATGGCAAATTTGCGGGCACCCAGTCTGATATTGGTGTGTACTCGCTTAATTTTCATAAGCATATTCATACGGGCGAAGGGACTGTGGTTGTCACGAATGACGATGACTTAGCAGAGAGACTACAGCTAATTCGCAATCACGCCGAAGCAGTTGTGGGAGACATGGGGGTTACCAACCTTGCCAATATGGTCGGCCATAATTTCAGGATGACGGAAGTAATCGCTGCCATTGGTCGCGAACAGCTCAAAAAATTAGATGGTCTGGTGGCGGAGCGGCTGAAAAATTGTGCATACATTGATGCGCGCACTCAGGATATGCCTGGCTTTAGGCCGGCAAAAGTCCGCCCGGGGACTACACACGTATTTTACATGCAGCCGTTTCTCTATGACGAAGAAAAAACCGGAGTATCTCGTGAAAAATTTATTGCCGCGATTGATGCAGAGCTTCCCCCGACGCTACTTCAGGAGGAGGAGGGCGTGCTCATGGGTGGAGGGTATGTAAAACCGATCTATATGTTGCCGCTATTTCAAAAGCAAATCGCATTTGGCTCTAAAGGATATCCGTTTCGCTCCGAATACTATAAAGGTACAGCTCGTTATGAAAAGGGCATGTGTCCCATTGTGGAGCGCTTGCATGAAAAAGAAATGTTTACCCATGACATGATGCGGCCAGGAATGACGCAAGCAGATCTCGATGATGTTATTGCTGCATTTCACAAAGTTTATGAAAATCGTGCAGAGCTAACATGACTATGAAGAAAAAGGTCCTTGTGGTGACACATGATGCGGGGGGATCTGAGATTATTGCGGCGTACGTTAAAAAACATCTTCTTGAAAAGGATTTTCATGTGTACGCGGCTGGACCAGGCGCGCGAGTTTTCCGAAGGGAAGATATTCCATTCAAAAAAGTTCCTATTGCCAAGAAGGGCTTGTCACGTCTTGTGCAGAAAAACAAAGATGTAGAATTTGTGCTCCTGGGAACAGGCTGGATGACAACGATTGAAAGAGACGCACTCGTAGAAGCAAAAAAAAATAACCTGAAAACAGTAGTTTATCTCGAATCATGGTCCGGCTACCGCGAGCGATTTGGGTATCCTGAAAAAAGCTGGCAAAAAAATCTTCCTAATGAGATGTGGGTAGGTGATAAACACGCATCAGTAATAGCAAAAAATTGTTTCCCTCAAACCAAAATTAAACTGGTTCCCAATCAGTATTTTCACTCTTTTGTGAAACGCTATCGCGATGCGCGTGCATCCCACATGAAAGATCGTGGGATTCTCTTTTTGAGTGATGTTGCCCCAGGATTGGAACAGATATTTGAGACCCTTTTGGCAATACTGGTAAAGAAAAAAAATTCGCTTTCGCTCTACATCCGCTTTCATCCCGCCGATGACCGTACCCGCTATGATGCAATTATAAAAAAGTACCTGAAGCAGATCCAAGTAAAAAAATCTACGGAAAATGACATTGTACGCGACCTTTTGCGTGCCCGGGTAGTTATCGGTACTGAAACGGTAGCCATGGCAGTTGCTTCGCTTTCAGGAATAAAGACGATAAGCATAACGCCTCCCGGCAAGAAATCACAACTGCCCTTTAGTGAAATAATTCACGTTCGCCGTGTAAGGGATATTGCCAACTTGATTTAAACGCCTCATGTCCGTAATATAAAACACACTATGGATCTCAATATATTAAAAAATAAAACAGTGCTCATTACTGGGGGAACCGGTTCTTTTGGAAGTAATTTCATAAAATATATCCTTGCTAATTCTGATGCAAAGAAAGTTATTGTATTTTCGCGAGATGAACTCAAGCAATCGGTCATGGAGGCGGAGATACAGGATGAGCGAATGCGCTACTTTCTTGGTGATGTACGTGACTTGCCACGGCTACAGCGCGCATTTCATGGCGTGGATATTGTGGTGCATGCCGCTGCTCTTAAGCAGGTGCCCGCTCTCGAATTTAATCCTTTTGAAGCGGTAAAGACGAATATTCTTGGCAGTCAAAATGTGATCGAGGCCGCCATTGATCGCGGCGTTGAAAAAGTATTGCTTGTTTCGACAGACAAAGCGGCGATGCCGGCCAATCTCTACGGCTCTACAAAATTATGTGCGGAGAAACTATTTGTTGCCGGTAATGCGTATGGAGGTGAGACAAAGTTCAGCGTCGTTCGTTACGGCAACGTGGTGGGGAGTCGTGGCAGCATAGTAGAGAAATTGATAAAAAACCGAGATGCCCATACTGTCCATATTACCGATGAGCGCATGACACGTTTCTGGATCGATCTTGAGCAGGCGTTTGAGATTGTTCTGTTTGCGCTTGCAAACATGGAGGGAGGAGAAACATTTATTCCGAAGGCCCCCACCATGAAAGTGAGCGACTTATTCGACATCATTGTCCCGAATGCCAAGCGCAATGTCATGGGCATAAGGCCTGGCGAAAAGGTGCACGAGATATTGCTGACCACCGAGGAATCGCGACATGCAGTAGAGCTGGATGACTACTATGTGATATTACCCGAACACGCAAGCGAGGCCACTCAAGAAAAATTAAAGAAATTTACCCAAAACGGAAAAAGCCTAGCTGGAGATTTTCATTTTTCCAGTAATAATGCCGAGAAAAAGATGACCAAGGAAGAGCTACTTCGTATTGTTGATCGAATGGAACAGCTCATTAATCAATAAAGAGTGTTTTGTGAAGCGTAACCATGAATAATCCTTTTCTGATCGGAAGTACAGTTTACCTTCGCACCCTCGTTGAGGCGGACCTGAATGCGACCTACCGCGAGTGGTTTAATGATGCCGATGTATGTGAATTCAATTCACATCACAGATTTCCGAACTACGATGCAAATATGCGCGAATATTATGAAAATGTGATCAAGTCGCATGAGAATCTTGTCCTTGCCATTGCTACCATAGAAGATGATGTACACATTGGAAATGTCAGTCTGCAAAGCATCGACGTACTCAATCAGTCAGCTGAGTTCGCAATCGTTATTGGCAACAAAAAATACTGGGGAAAGGGAGTCGGTCGGGAAGCAACCAACCTCATTGTCAATCACGGTTTCACTGCGCTCAATTTAAATCGTATTTTCTTGGGTACAACAGAAGATAATGCGGGGATGCAGAAACTCGCTCTTGCACTCGGGTTTAAAGAGGAAGGACGCTCGCGCCAAGCAATATTTAAAGGGGGCAAGTGGAAGGATATACTCCATTTCGGCTTATTGCGGAGCGAGTGGAAGAACAAGAAGATATAAATAGTAGTGAATTTGTCACCTTTCTCTTGTTGCGAATGTTGCTGTTCTGTGTAGGATGCGGTATAGATTTGTAGTCATTAATTCATTTTTGGAAGGTAATACCATGACAGAAAGATTCTCAAAAACGTTTAAGATTGGCAGCCGACTTGTGGGGGAAGGGCAGCCTGCGCTCGTTATCGCGGATCTCGGTGGCAATTTTGATGGAAGCATCGAGAAGGCAAAGAAGCTTGCGAAACTTGTTAAAGAAGCCGGGGCGGATGTTGTGAAAATTCAGAGCTTTCTTGCAAAAAAAATAGTTTCCGGCAAAGGATTCGCATCAATGAAGCTGAAAGGTGTACATGGTAGTTGGGGCAAGCCGGTTGAGGAAGTATTTAAGTCGGCGGAATTTCCACGCGAGTGGCATAAAGAATTTTTCGACTATTGCCGAGAGATCGGCATCCTCGCCACATCGAGTCCATATGATTATGGGGCGGTGGACATTATGGATGAAGCGAATGTTCCTTTCTACAAAATTGGTTCGGGCGATATTACTTGGCTTGAAATGGTCGAGTACATTGCAAAAAAAGGGAAACCTGTCGTACTCGCAACCGGTGCGTCCACGCTTGCCGAAGTCGATGAGGCACTTCGCGTGATCGAATCAACAGGCAATAAAGACGTCGCGCTTCTTCAGTGCATCACCAATTATCCCTCAAAGATCGAAAGTGCGAACATTCGTGTGATGGATACTTATAAGACAGCATTTGAGGTCATGGTCGGCTATTCCGATCACACACACTCCGATACTGTAGTTCTCGGTGCAATTGCACGTGGCGCGAAAGTGATTGAGAAGCATTTTACCGACGATAAAAAGAACGCTGGCCCTGACCACCCCCACTCGATGGAGCCGAAGCAGTTTGCCGAGATGATGGTAAGGATTCGTGATATGGAGTCGGCCCTCGGCAGTGCACGCAAAGAAGTTGTTGCCGAAGAGTCGGAAACGGTCGTTGTGCAGCGTCGCTCACTTTACGCCGCCGCTCCGATCAAGCAGGGCGAAATCATCGGTGTTGAGCGACTTATTGAGCTCCGTCCGGCGCTTGGTATCTATCCAAAATACAAAAATGAAGTCGCGGGACTAACCGCAAAGAGAGATATCGAAGAAGGAGAAGCGATTCACTGGGAATCGCTCGGTTAAAGCATACTAAGGGCACACTGTGCCCTTAGTTTTATTTATGAACGAATTTGAAGAATTAAAAAAATTGCTTTTGACGGATGCGCCCCGAAAAGCCGACGCTATCGTTTTGCTAGCGGGGGACCGCTTTCACCGTACTCTTAAAGTTGCGGAACTCTATCATTTAGGGCTAGCTCCGAAGGTTGTGGTGACAAGCAGTGCGCACGACCATGCATACGGAAGCCTTCCCGCACACGTACTGATCCGAAAATTGGTTGCGCTCGGTTTACCAGAAGAGCATATTGTCTGGGAGGAGACAGGAGCGCACACGCGGGAAGAAGCAGAATCCACACTTCACCTTGCTCAAAAACACGGTTGGAGAAGTTTGCTCCTTGTGACAACCGAGTTTCATCAATATCGCGCTTTCCTCACTTTTGTGAAGGCCATGCGTGATATGAACGTAAATATTGAACTTACAATGGTCCCCGAGTATAAATTCCCCTCATTTCACAGTAAGACCCACGAAGAGGCTATTGTCGCCGAGCTGGAGCGTATTGCTGCATATCAACAAAAGGGAGATGTCGCTTTATGGCAGGAGGGAATCTTCTATTTGCAAAATAAATAGTGTGTTAGGATAATCGACATGGAAAAAGAAAGTTTGAATTTGACCGAACTAGAGGAGAAGGCAATGGTGGGCATTTTGTATAATCACCTCGTCTTTGCGACGACTATGGAAATGTTTGGTGAGCTCGGCGAGGGCGGTGTTACTCGTACTCAAAATCTTCGTACCGCAATCGGAAAGCTTTTTCGAAAATATGATCTTACTGCTACGCTTCCTCCCGAAACGTTTTTACTCTTAGGACTGACTGATTTCCTGAAAGAGGCAGAGCTGGTTCGCTGGAGTGAAATGGATGGAAATAAACATATACAAAATCGAGCAAAATATTTTATGACTAAATTAAGTAGTGAAAAGAAATAATATGAATTGGCAGGATGCAAAAAAAATAATGGGTAAAAATTTTATTGGGCCCGATGAGCTCAGCTTGATTGCAAGTGAATTTATTGGGGCGCCAGCATTAACTATTCCCAAAGTAAACTACGATGCGCAAGTGCTTAACAAAGCAGCGAAGGATTATTTGCTGATACTCGGTGTTACAAAATCAAAAGACGGAAAGCCTTTGACGCTTAACAACATGCGCGCCTACTTTGGATTTGATCCTGCAAAGAATGAACCCTGCTTTTATAATCAGGATTGGTATCTTAATGAAAAATTTGCACAGAGCACAACGCTTAAAAACCGATGGTATCTTATCCGAAAGAACGTCATTAAGGAAACACGTGGAGTTAGACCCGATATTATAGAGGGAAAACTTAAAAAAGGTGAACAATTTCCCTCGGCGGTGCTCACTGCGTATGTTTTTTTTGTCTATTATTATTTATATGAGGGTGCACTGCTCTGGAAAAATGACTTCATTTGGTGTAGCGACAAGGACAAGAACGGGGACCGTATTTATACTGGACGGTATAGCGATCCCAAGAAAATTAACAAGAACGGCTTTAATGTGCATCGTCATCTTTCGCTTCGTCCCGCTTATGGCGCGGTGACACAATTGCTGTAATGCTTAAGTTATCACACCTATATGAAACCCAACATAAAACGCATCAGTGAAAAGGAAGAAGCATATGTAAAAGAAGTACTTCTTTCTCAATTCCGAGGACCGCGTGATACTAAAATGCTCAAGAGGGCAGAAGAAGCTTTTTCAGGTCGTATAGGGGTACAGTATTCGGTGGGGCACATCAATGGCACAGCGACACTCCACTCTGCGCTGTATGCAGCCGGCGTTCGGGCTGGTGATGAAGTAATTGTGCCCCCACTAACAATGGCTGCTACAACAATGGCGGTGTTGCAACAGGATGCAGTACCGGTGTTTGCGGATGTTATCGAAGAGACATTACAGATTGACCCGAAGTCGATTGAAAAATTAATTACTCCCCGAACAAGGGCCATCATTACTGTTGCACTCTATGGACTCTCACCTGATATGGATCCCATTATGGAGATTGCAAAGAAGCACAACCTCGCAGTCATTGAAGACAATGCGCAGTGTTTTTTGGGGGAATACAAAGGGCGGCTCGCTGGTACAATCGGGCACTACTCAAGCTTCAGTTTTCAAAGCACAAAACACCTTACCGCCGGAGAAGGAGGAATGGTGTGCACGAATGATGTCGATGCGGCAGATCGTGTGCGGCGATTTTCTGTTCTTGGCTATGCGTCGGTTTCTGCAAAAGCAGGCAAGATTTCTAAAGACGATATTCAAAATCCAAATTACAATCGTCACGCTTCAATGGGTTATAACTATCGCATGCCGGATCTTTGCGCAGCTGTGGTTCTTGGGCAGATCGAACGCATGGATGAACTTGTAGAGCGACGTATTGATGCGGCAAACTTGTTTATGAAGGCGATGAAAGGATGCGACTGGCTTGTGCCACAGTACACACCAGAAGGATATAAAAACGTGTATTGGGGGCTCGCCGTACGACTCGTCGACGCACCTGTTTCTTGGGCTGATTTTCGTCTGAAATTCAAAGAATTGGGTGGTGATGGTATCTATGCGACATGGAAACTTACTTACCAAGAACCAATGTTCCAAGAGATGAACTTTGCGGGCAAGGAAGAGGTTATTAAGGCTACCTATAAAGGTACCCTCCAAGCATGGAAACCCGGACTCTGTCCTGTCGCGGAAAAAGTACAGCAACAGATTCTCGCATTCAAGACAAATTATTGGGAGTGGGAACGAGCGGAAAAACAGGCAGAGATATTACAACAAACCATCGCATTTTTTAATAAGAAATAACATGATTAACGGAAGACGTGCTATTGCCACTATTTCCGCGCGCATGGGATCGACGAGACTTCCAGGCAAGGTGCTCATGCCACTTGCGGGTGAGCCTGTGCTCGCCCGTATAGTGGAGCGTATCAGCCGTAGTAAATACATTGATGAGATAATCATCGCCACAACGGTCAATCCCAATGATGATGCGATCGAAACCTTCTGCGCGGAGCGTCAGTACCGATGTTATCGCGGCAGTGAAGCCGATGTGCTCGCTCGCGTATATGAAGCAGCAAAAAGTTGTGATGCAGATATCGTGTACCGCGGCATGGGAGACAGTCCGCTCGTTGACCACAGAATTGTCGACGATCTTATCCTTAAACTTTTTGAAGGGAATTTTGATTTGGTTTCAAATGAGATGGGGGATGCCCCCGTACCCGACGGATTTGATGCAACAGTATTCACGATAAAAGCACTTGAAGATGGGTATAACGAAGCAACACACCCAGAAATGCGCGAGCATGTGACAGTGCATATCAAGACGGACCCGAAGCGATATAAAATATTGGCGCTTCGGGCGAAAGGGGAGATGCTGTGGCCGGAACTGAGGCTCACCCTTGATACTCCAGAAGATTATCGAGTGATCAGCGAGGTCTACGACGCGCTTTATTTAGAGAACAATGATTTTGCTGCTTCAGATGTCATTAATTTTTTGAAGAAACGACCCGACATTGTAAACATAAATGCCAATATAAAACAAAAAATACCAATACTGCTTTCGTAAGATAAAAAGAAAAACACCGACAAGATCGGTGTTTTGATTATCTGCGTTTATAGTTGTCTTCGTAGCGTTTGATGTCGTCTTCGCCGAGGTAGGTGCCTGTTTGTACTTCGACGATCTCAAGGTTGATGTTTCCGGGGTTTGCAAGGCGGTGTTGTGTGCCGGCGGGGATGTATGCGCTTTCATTTGCATTGAGGGTAAGCACATCTTCGCCCACTGTGGCTTCTGCGGTGCCGTGAACGACGACCCAATGCTCTGCGCGATGTTCGTGCGACTGGAGGCTTAACTTTGCGCCGGGATAGACTACAATCTTCTTCACTTTGTAGTTCGGCGAATCGATCAACACGTGGTACTGGCCCCATGGCCGATGCACAAGAAGATTATGCTCGGCTTCTTTGTGTCCAGCAGCGATCAGTGATTTGAGCACAGCACCAACTTCATCGCTCCTCCCTTTTTTATGGATAAGGAGACTATCACGATGATCGACAATGACGAGGTCGTCCACGCCAACTGTTACCACCAGCCTGCCCTCTGCGCTGTGTACAAAAATTCCCGTCGAATCAACGCTCACGTGTTTGGGGTAGGAAGTTCCCCGCTCTTCGAGTACTTTTGCAAGCGCATCGAACGAGCCAACATCGCTCCATCCGAATGCTCCCTGTGCAACATACACGTTGCGTGACCGCTCAGCGAGCGCGTGGTCAACTGAAAGATTTGGTAATGCGCCAAAATTTTCAGAAAGTGCAGCGAATCCTTGTTCGTACAGCTTGTGCACTTCGGGTGTGTGCTCCAGAATTTCTGCAAGGAATGCGTCATGCGTGCCCACATACAGTCCGGAGTTCCAAAGATGCATCCCCGAATTGAGATACGCCTCTGCAGTAGCCGCATCAGGCTTTTCGTGGAATGCGCTTGTGCGCAATATTCCGCCTGCATCCTCACCAACCTCAATATAACCATAGCCCGTTTCGGGGGAAGTTGGTGTTATTCCTACAACAACTAAACCTTTTCCCGCATGAAGACTCGCAAGAGTGAGTGTGGCACGATACTCCTCCTCATTTGCGATATAAGCATCAGCGGGAGTGAAAATGATGGGGTCATTACCTTTTGCATCACGATCGGAAAGCGTACGCAGGGCAAGCACGATTGCAGGGAAGGTATTGCGACCTTCGGGCTCCACAATGATGTGGTCCTCGGGAAAGCCGGGGAAAACTTCGCGGAGCTGATTGAGGACATTGTAGAAGTGGTCCTGATTGGTGACAGCATAGACTCCTTCAGGTGATGCTAGCTCTGCCATGCGCGTGAACGTGTGCTGAAGCAGCGATTTGTCTCCATACAGATCCAAAAACTGCTTTGGGAAGTTTTTCCGGGAAAGGGGCCACAGCCTCGTACCGGAGCCTCCCGCAAGAATGACAGCAAAAGTAGACATATACGATACCTATAAGAACATGTGAATCTTCACCAAAGTTACAAAGAAAGGTACCATTTGTCTATCTCAGTGAGGCTTCAATAGTTTTCGTGACATTCCTATTTTGTTCAAACTGTGGTATAATGAATATATGAAATCACCCGATGTAAAAACAGTGCTTTGGGATATTCAACCCGAAAAGATCGCAACGCTTCCGGACTCATTTGTCATGCAGCGCGTACTTTCGTATGGGGGAATTTTTCTTATCTCATGGCTTATTAAAAAATATGATAGAGCTACGGTGAAACATGTATTTGAAGAAATGAAAACCACTGCAATTTCAAAACGAAAATATCACTATCTTAAGACCTATCTTTTTTCATGACACTTCATCACGAGACCGTCAGTCCTGAGATGTTGGCAATCGCAAAGACTGTATTCACATCACTCCCCGAGCAATATTATCTTGCAGGAGGCACGGCACTTGCTTTGCTCATCGGGCATAGAAAGAGTGCTGATCTTGATTATTTTATCCTTGAGGATATTGATGTGGAAAAACTGCGTCGACGATTAAGCGAGCTGTTTGGCGCGGCGCGCCTCGAAATAATCTTCGAAGAAAAGAATACACTGTGGTGCAATATCGACGGAGTAAAGGTTTCTTTCATATCTCGATTTGATCCTCTGTTTAAGCCTGTCACTCTTGTTGACTCGTTTCGCATGGTGAGCCTAGAGGACATCACGATTATGAAACTTTCTGCGATATGCGGAAGAGAAGAATACAAAGACTATTTTGACCTTGCATGCATTGCCAACAATGCTGATGTGCGCACGTGGCTTACGAACTGGCAATCCACATACTCAAATATTGATCCAACAAGTTGGATCGTCGCGCTCGCCGCGGTCGACGAAGTCTCCAAGATTCCACTTGAGATCTTGCCTACGTTTGAGCACATCGACCCCGTGAAGGAAATTCATCGCGCGCTTGTCGAGATAACCAAATATACCACAACGCTTTAGCACGGGAGCTGCCAGAAAACTACATCGATTTTTCAAAGCTGGTATTTTGTCGAAGGTATTAACGCCTATGTTGCGCGCATCTTCACCAAAGTTACAAAGAAAGGTACCATTTGTCTATCTTGCCCTAGGGGCTTCATGCAACATATGGGGAAAACTGTGGTCAAAAAAATGCTCATTGTCGGACTGGTCGTTTTTGCGACCCTGGCATATTGGGAAGCAGGAATTCGCGTTATCGGGAAGACTGCCTTTCCGCTTCTGCGCACCGACCCTGACGTAGGTTCAATTCATGTGAAGAACTATGATGGATATGCATGGGATGCGCTTTCCGCGAGAAAAAACTATATCCGCACCAATAGTCTTGGGTACATCGGCGATGAGATGGCGATCGAGAAGCCGACGAGTACGATCCGAATTGCGATGCTCGGGGATTCGGGACTTGCAGCACTACAAGTGGATTATTATCGAAACTTTGTTGAGCTTCTTGAGACGACACTGAATACGAGTGGTGTGTGTGGAAAGACGCGTTTTGAGGTTATGAATTTTGGCGTGGGAAGTGCCGGAACATTTACTGAATATCAAACGTATAAGAAGAAGATTACTCCCTTTGACCCAGACTATGTGCTTGTTTTTTTTACGGCTGATTATGACGACAATCTCCTTAAAGCGGGATTTGATCTTGAGCATTATGGCGAAGGGCGTCGCGCGGTAGGATTAAAAGAATTTTTACTCAAATTTGAACTCCCGAAGTTTGTCTTTCACAAGCTCATTGCTAATGAAATATTCATAAACACACTTGAGTTGATCGGGATTCTTGAGGGCGATCGTGCCACCGTGCTCCCGCCGAAGCAGAGCCAAGATGGATTAGCGGAGAAGATGGGAGAGGATTCCCAATATTACACTTTTACGTTCGAAATTTTTTCGAAGTTTAGTAAGCTCGTCACAGCAAACGGGCAACATTTTGCTGTTGTGATGGTTCCAAGCGAATTGACTGATTATGCGAAGCGAGGTGCATGGAAGGATAACCCACGCATGACTAAGCTTATTGATTTTCTTTCAGGAGAACAAATTCCTGTTTTTAATCCTGCGGATCAACTCGGTGAAGCCCGAGCGCGTTATGGCAAGTGTCTCAGCGTAGATTGCTCATGGCATTTTAACGAGGAGGGACATCGCGCTATGGCACAGATACTCTATCAGTACACAAAAGATGAGCTGTTAAAAAATAATGCACTGTGCCCGTCACGCTAATTATTGTCTATGCTGTTCAACTCCATTAATTTTCTCATCTTTTTCCCCATCGTTACGGCCATGTATTTTATGCTGCCGTATCGATACCGCGTATTGTGGCTCCTTGCTGCGAGCTGCTATTTCTACATGGCGTTCATTCCGGCGTTCATTCTCATTTTGGCGTTTACGATCACCGTAGATTACTTTGCGGGAATTGCCATTGCGAATGCAGAGGGCAAGAGAAGGAGACAATTTTTAGTTGCAAGTATTATTGCGAATGTTGGCGCGCTCTTTATTTTTAAGTATTTTAATTTTTTTAACGCCAACCTCGCCGGACTCGCTGACTTTTTGCACTGGAACTATTCGCTTGAAGCACTTTCACTCGTTCTCCCCATCGGTCTCTCATTTCACGTCTTCCAAAGCCTGAGCTATACCATTGAGGTGTATCGCGGCAACCAGAAGCCAGAGAAGAACTTTCTCATCCTAGCTACGTATGTGATGTTCTATCCGCAGCTCGTTGCAGGTCCCATCGAGCGACCACAAAACCTACTCCACCAATTTCGCGAGAAGCATAACGTCGAATTTGGGCGTATCGGGAAGGGCCTGCGGCTCATGGTGTACGGTTTTTTTATGAAGCTCTTCATCGCGGACAATCTCGCACCATTTGTGGATCAGGTTTATGACCATCCCTTGGAGTATCTTGCACCCAGCTTTGTTATCGCCACCGTCTTTTTCGCATTTCAGATCTATTGTGATTTTGCGGGGTACTCCTATATTGCGATTGGCTCCGCACGCGTGATGGGATTTTCACTTATGGAAAATTTTCGCCAGCCGTATTTCTCGCGCTCAGTCGGTGAGTTCTGGAGGAGGTGGCATATTTCGCTTTCCACATGGTTTAAAGATTATGTGTATGTGCCGCTGGGTGGAAGTAAAAAGGGAGAGCGTCGTCATATCTGGAATCTCATGGTGACATTTCTTCTTTCCGGTCTTTGGCATGGAGCAAATTGGACATACGTGATTTGGGGCGGGCTCAATGGATGTTATCTGGTGCTCGAAACACTTATGAAGAAGCTTGGCGTTGCCGTGAGCATGAATGGCGCGTCCGTTTTTGTCCGCTCGTTTGTCATACTCCTCCAAACGCTTCTGACGTTCACCCTTATCTGTCTTACATGGGTCTTTTTTCGTGCTGAAAACATCGGCAGCGCTTTCCACATCATTGGGCAAATGTTTACGGGGTGGGATGCGTTCCCGGAAGGCATGAGTCGCACAGACTTTTATCAGGAATACGTTTTTATGGGTAAATCAGATTATGATTTTTATTGGGCGCTTGGGGGCATTGGCCTCCTTCTTGTCGCCGAATATCTCTACATTCATAATTATGTGAGTCGTATTTTTGCAATAGAAAATCGGTTTGCGCGATACGGCATTCAGTGGTTCCTGGTTGCGACAGCGCTGCTCCTCATTATTATTTTTGCAAAAACTGAAAGCCAGCAATTTATTTACTTCCAATTCTGATATAGCCGAGTTGTATATAAAGTATGAAGATATGCGAACATGAAGGGAAGGCGCTTTTTGAAAAATACGGTATTGCAGTACCCGCGTTTGAGTTAATTCATCCCGAAACCCAAAAAACCGCACTTTCGTTCCCGCTCATGCTTAAGTCGCAAGTTCCTGCAAGTGACAGAAAAGCAAAAGGGGGGATTGTTCTCGTTGAAAGCGCCGAAGAATTCGTGGCTGTAAAACAAAAGCTTTTTGCGCTCCCAATTGACGGATATTTGCCCGCCCTACTTCTCGCCGAAGAAGTGATTGTTCCAGAAACAGAAATGTACGTAAGTTTTTCGTACTCTACGTCGTATCGTTCTCCCGTGCTTGCACTCAATGCTCGGGGAGGGACGGGTGTCCATAATGCAAAAATTATTCCTATTGATATTCTTGCGGGACTTTCCCATTCAGCGCTCACTCAAGCATTTGGTGAACCCATTACGGACGATGTTTTTCTACTCGTGAACAAACTTTGGAAACTTTTTTGTGAAGAGGGAGTACTGATGGCCGAAATCAATCCGCTCTTTGTGTTTGCCGACGGCAGTGTTGTTGCGGGTGATGCAAAAGTGATTTACGATGATGCACTCAAAGAAACAAATGAGCGGCCATTTATCGAACTTGGCGGAGACATTGCCGTAATCGCCTCAGGGGGCGGAGCATCAATGCTCAACATCGACATTCTCATGCGCTCGGGTGGAAAGCCCGCAAACTATGTCGAGTATTCAGGAAACCCGAAGAGGCAGGTCGTTGAGGAACTGACGATGCGCGTGCTCGGACAGCCAAATTTAAAGGGAGTATGGGTTGTCGGTGGCACGGCAAACTTTACAGATATATTTGAAACAATGTCCGGGTTCGTGGATGGTTTGCGCAAGGTCACCCCAAAGCCCACCTACCCCATCGTGATTCGTCGTGATGGCCCGAGACAAGAAGAGGCGAGAGCAATGCTTATGGAAGTTGTCGCGAACGAAGGATATAACATGCATGTGTTCGGATCAGAAATTTCTATGGCAGAATCAGCGGTACGCTTAATGAAACTTATGAAAGAGCAAATATGATTCTCGTTAATAAAAATACCAGGGTGGTCGTACAGGGCATCACCGGCAAAGAAGGCTCGCGTGCTGCTCGTGAAATGCTTGCGTACGGAACCAAGGTGGAGGCCGGTGTTACTCCAGGAAAGGGAGGTGAAGTGACACCGGAAGGAGTTCCCATCTTCAACACGGTCGCCGAGGCGGTCAAAAAATTTCCTGAGATTAATACTGCCCTCATCGCCGTGCCAGGAAAATTTGTTGGTGCCGCGGGAGAAGAATCTATTGCGGCGAATATTCCCCTGATCAACATTTTGAGTGAACGAGTTCCCATACTGCATGTCGCACGACTGATTGCACTCGCTCGAAACAACGGCGTACGTATTGTGGGGCCGTCATCTGTGGGGATACTCTCGCCAGGGAACTCCAAGATTGGAAGCATTGGTTCATCGGGCCTTGCAGATAAGATTTTTTTGAAAGGATCAGTTGGGGTGATCTCAAAGAGCGGGGGGATGACAGCGGAGATCTCGCGGATGCTCACGGAAAATGGTATCGGACAAAGCACCATAATCGGTACCGGAGGGGACCCGCTTATTGGAAGCGACTTTCGCGATATTGCCCTGCTATTTGAAAAAGATCCTGAAACAAAAGCAATTGTCGTGTTTGGAGAAGTGGGAGGGACATATGAAGACACGCTCGCCAGTGCGATTATTGCGAAAGAAATCACAAAACCGGTTATCGCGCTCATCGCGGGAATCTTTGCGGAGTCATTACCGTGGGGGACGGCACTCGGACACGCAGGGGCGATCATCGAGGGCGATAAAGGTAAGGCGTCCACTAAGATCGCAGCACTGAAAGCTGCAGGTGCACACATTGCACAGACTCCGGAAGACATTGTTGATATACTCAAAAAATTAGCAGGTAAGTAGACATCTATGAAATTTGAAACAAAGATTAGTAAGTCTGAAAAGGAGGAACATACTATTTACGGCGTGAAGATGACAGAGCTGATGAAGACTCATACCTTCACTGAAGTTATTTTTTTGTTGTACAGCGGAAAGCTGCCCACTCTTGGCGAGCGTGCACTTCTCGATACGCTGCTTGTTGCTGCCGCCGAACATGGCATTGAAACACCTTCTGCATACGTGCCGCGTATAAGTGTGGCTTCGGGAAATTCGGTTCACACTGCGATGGCTGCCGGCATGCTCGCCATGGGGGAAGCGCACGGTGGAGCAGGGGAAGCTGCTGCGCACATGCTCGCCCGAGAAGGTGGTGCACGCGAGATAGTTGCGGAATATATGAGTGCCAAGAAAAATATCCCCGGCTTCGGTCATCGAATCTATAAAGATGAAGATCCCCGCGCCACGCTCATTTATTCAAAAGCAAAGGCATCAGGGGTTTCACTCGCACCGTTTGAGAAAGCCTATGCTATTGAAGCGGCGCTCCATGAGTCCAAGGGCAAGAAACTTCCCCTCAATGTAGACGGTGCATTTGCTGCTGCCACGCTTTCATTTGGTATGCGACCCGCTGCCGCCAAAGCGCTCTTCGTCTTCGCTCGCACTGCCGGCATGGGCGCCCACGCGCTTGAGGAGCTAAGCCAAAATACTGGCTACAAACGCCTCGACTCGTCCTTAGTGATGTAATTTGCGCTCATCGTATTTACCCTATATAGTAAATCCCATGCTATTACGTGATATTCTACGATTTACTGTACTTGCGTGTTTCTTTGCCACGCCTTTTATTTGTCTTTTGGTTGCAGAGACGATGTTTTTTCCCTTCATTACGGGCAAGAACTTCACTTTTCGTATTTTGGTTGAAATAATGCTCGGCGCATGGGTGCTTCTTATGTTTCTCGATGCGACGTATCGTCCGAAGTTTTCTTGGATTTTAGGTGCAGCTGGCACATTTCTCTGTGTCATTGCGCTCGCCGATTTTCTCGGTGCGAACCCATATCGCAGTTTTTGGTCTAATTACGAGCGCATGGAAGGGCTTATCACCCATGTGCACCTCTTTCTTTACTTTGTCATCGCAGGCTCTGTACTGCTCACTGAAGAAATATGGAACTGGTTTTGGCGAACATCACTCGGGGCTTCGCTCATTGTCGTCATTTATGCGTTTACGCAAATTGCGGGGAAAACCGAAATGCATGGCCGCGTTGATGCAACATTCGGCAATTCAACCTACCTTGCGATTTACATGTTTTTCCACGCATTCATTGCGATCTTTCTTTACTTTCGCTCTTCCAAACAAAAAGGACTACATTGGCTCTATCCTGTCGCTGCAGCCCTCAACCTCGTCATTCTCTACTACACCGGTACTCGCGGTACGATTCTTTCCGTTGTCGGCGGTGTGACACTCACGCTCCTCCTTATTGCGTTTTTCGATAAGGAACACAAAACCCTTAAAAAATACGCCATCGGGGGTTTGGTGGGAATGGTCGCACTCGTTGCGCTGTTTATCACATTTAGACAATCAGAGTTCATTCAATCAAGTCCGACACTTTCTCGTATGGCAGGTATTTCGCTTGCAGACAAGACTACCAATTCCCGCTTTATGATCTGGAAGATGTCATGGGAAGGTTTTAAAGAGCGCCCTGTCTTGGGTTGGGGTCAGGACAATTTCCTCTATGTATTCTCCAAACACTACAATCCGCAAATGTATAATCAGGAGCCATGGTTTGATCGCTCGCACAATGTATTCTTCGATTGGATGATTGCGGGAGGCGCGCTCGGTATACTTTCGTACCTCTCACTATTTGGGGCAGCAATCTACTATCTATGGTTTTCGCGTAAGCACCATTTTACGGTAGTTGAACGAAGTATTCTCACGGGCATGCTCGCGGGGTATTTTATTCACAATATCTTTGTGTTCGACAACCTGACCAGCTACATCTTCTTCTTTGGAGCGCTCGCATACCTCCACACACTTGAGGCGCCCAACCCCGAGAAAGAGAAGGCTGTTACCCACAAGCACAAAAAAGATGATGCAATGGAGCCCGGGGACTTTGCTATCGTCGGAGCTATCGTGGTCGCCATTACTGTGGGTATGATTTACTTCATCAATATTCGCAATATCAATGCGAACATCGCACTCATCAATGGCATACGCCCTGAAGGTGTACTTGTAGACGACGGCAAAGGTGGCAAGAAGATTACTCTCGCTGATGTGGTCAGTCCAGATCGCTTTGGGACAGGAGAGGCACGCGAGCAGATCATTCAGCTCTCATTCCAGACGCTCGATCCTCGAGTACCCGAACCCCTCCGACAGCAATTTTATGATCTCGCGAATGAGCAATTCGATCTTGCGCTTAAGGATGATCCGGACAATTTGCGCACACAGTCGTTCGCCGCAATGTTTTATGCCCGATTTGGTCAGTATGACAAGGCACTCACGCATTTTGAAAAAGCGATCGAGCTTTCACCTAGGCGCCAATCAACGTATCTGGATCTTTCAATGACCTATGTTGCGATGCAGCGTTATGCTGACGCTGAAGCAACGGCAAAAATTGCCTACGACCTTGTCCCAGAAAATGGTGAAGCAAAGATTGCCTACGCTGTCGCGCTGATCTATCAGAAGAAGCCCAATGAAGCGGATGCTATCGTAGGAACATCATCAGCTGCGTTTGATAGCCGCGTGATAAACGCATACGGCATCGGCGGATATTCTGATAAATTGATTGCAATCCTTAACGAAAAGATCGCACAAGGTCAGGCTGTAGCACGTGATTACCTTTCGCTTGCCGGCGGATACGCACAGCTTGGACAAAAGCAGAAAGCTATCGAGGCCGTCGAGAAGGGAATTAGCCTGGATGCCAGCTTGAAGGAACAGGGAGATCAGCTGATCCGGCAGATCCAAGCATCGAACTAAATTGATGACAGTCAAAAAACAACCTCTCAATTTGAGAGGTTGTTTTGTTTATTCGACATTCATTGCCGCACATTCTATATTAAAAGGACAACATGATTATGCGAGAAAACATTTTGCTGGCACCTTATACGACGCTTAAAGTTGGTGGACCTGCTGGTTACTACGTTCCTGTTACTACCACCGAAGACGCACGAGAGGCAGTACAGTTTGCCAAACAAAATAAACTCCCACTTTTAGTGCTCGGTGGAGGATCAAATGTGCTTATCCCTGATTCGGGTTTTTCAGGACTCGTCATCCACATGCATAGTGAAGGTATTTTGTGGGAGGCAAAAGGAGATTCACTGTGCGCCGTTGTCGATGCGGGTGTAACGTGGGACACCTTTGTTGCAATGAGTGTGGAGCATAAACTGTTTGGGCTTGAAAATCTTTCGGGAATACCCGGCTCTGTTGGTGCGTCAGTTGTGCAGAATATCGGTGCGTACGGAGTAGAAGTTTGCGAACGGGTCGAGTGGATCGAAGCGTATGACAGAAAAGCGGATACCGTGCGACGCATCGCTACAGCAGATGTACAGTTCGGCTATCGTGAAAGCATTTTTAAACGCGACACAGGCAAAGATCTTATTGTGCTTCGCGTGGCTTTTCTGCTTTCACAAAAAGGCACGCTATCGCTTGGGTACAAAGACATTGAAACTTATGCGAGGGATATAAAACCAATAAACTCACTTGCGGATATGCGGAGTGCAATACTTACGATACGTGGGTGCAAATTTCCTGACCTCACGAAATTTGGTACCGCCGGGTCTTTTTTCAAAAACCCAATTGTTGCTGCAGAAATCGCGGCGAGTTTTTTAGTGCGTTTTCCTGATTCGCCTAACTATCCCCTCGAAAATGGGAATGTGAAGCTTTCCGCTGCGTGGATCATTGATCGCGTCCTCTCTATGCGTGGCGTGCGTGAAGGAAATGTGGGTACATGGAGCGAACAAGCATTGGTTCTCATCAACTATGGCGGCGCATCTGCACAAGAGATACAAAGTTTTGCTGCGCACATACAAGAGCGTGCACTCAATGAAACACACATAACACTCGAGCCCGAAGTAGTGTTTGTTAAAAATATATAACAAAAAAATAAAATATATATTTTTTATTTTTTTGTAAGATATTTTTTTATAAATAGTTATCCACATGTTTCTTTGAAAACATATTGAGTACAAAACAGTTGCGAGTGATAATGATGATAGGAGTGTTCGTTGCTAGCAATGAAATTTTTATCAAGAACACTCGCATCAGTTGAATGATGCTCTCGGTCGAAGCAATCATCTTTATTAGCCTCTAACTTCAACTAATATGGCAGCAAAGAAGAAGGCAAAGAAAGTAGCCAAGAAGGCAGCAAAGAAGAAGAAGGCGTAAATCCTTTTCTTCCACAAAACAAAAACTCCCCCTGTGGGAGTTTTTGTTTTTAACATTTATTGTGCTTATTACACAACCTGCTTTTTGGTCTATTAGTCTAAACGGATGCCGGGTCACAGGAGGCATCCTGGAGTGGCATCATCAGAATGATGCAAGCATCTCCAAGCCGATGCGTATCCCAAAAATCAAGTCGCTGACGTTGGCTGGAGGAGTGCTGGGGGAGACTTGCGTTTTATGAAAATAATGTTAGTTTATACACTACAAATTACTCAATTATCCCGCTATTATGTCCCGTACTCTTCAGATAATCTTCATTT
>JAYTCK010000044.1:0-21516 GCA_043736515.1 bacterium | reverse complement strand
GCATGCCATGGGTATGAAAAAATTCGAGTGTTTCCGTCACGCCGTATTGCGCAAAAGCGGAAAAAAGAAATTTGCCTTTTATTCCGTACTTGGCAAGCAGTTTGCGGTTGTCCGGCTCATTGTTTGTCACGTTCGAGCGGCCACCGCCGGTAATCAGCAATTTTTTACCAAGAGATGGATTTTTCTCAAGCAAAAGAACTCGAGCGCCTTGTGATGCCGCTACTCCAGCAGCCATCATTCCGGCAGGTCCACCGCCGATGACAATGAGGTCGTAGGCCGCTTTTGATGAAATTGGCATGACCCAACTATACACCAGAATGCATCTCAAAATAAACCGAGCATTGCTCTCACTTTCCACCTCTCTTATACTGAGTTGAATATGAATTATAACGAGACATCAAAAGCAACGCTTGCAACATTTATTCGCACGTTTGTTTTTGGTGTTGAAGATAGCCTCGTTTCGACGGCAGGCTTACTCTCAGGTCTCGCAGTTGCAAACGCACCTCGGGAAATAATTCTTACTGCAGGCGCGGTCCTTATTTGCGTAGAGGCATTTTCCATGGCAACCGGAAGTTTTCTTTCTGAAGAATCGGCCGAGAAATATCTCACGAAAAGTGACGAAGGGAGCCGCACCCCGTTTTTCTCAAGTATCATTATGTTCTTTTCTTATTTTATCGCCGGATTTATCCCGCTTGCGCCCTATGTGTTTTTTGATGCGACCGTTGCGTTTTGGATTTCTATCGCAACCTCACTCCTCGCCCTTTTTGTGTTGGGACTGGTTGGGGCAAGAATATCTGAAACCCACATCTTACGGGGCGGGTTAAAAATGTTTATATTCGGTGGAATCGCGCTTCTCTTGGGTGTTGCTGTCGGCGGATTTTTTAACGTGTCATAAGATATGGAACGCGTGTTGCCCATTCCCGATCAAGCAATTGCGCGACAACGGCGTAAGGGTGCACGATCGTACCCGATTGATCTTCATGCTCCCGAGAACGTGGAGCGGGCGGTGGATGTTCGTACGCACGGCATTGCAGGAGAAAATTATTATTATAAGGAAGAAAATCCTCCATACTGCCACCGTGCCCCAGGCTCCATCGCGGCTCTTTATGTTCGCGAAGGTATATGCGATCGCCTGATCTCCGTGAATGCAGAGCTCGAGGCACTTGATTACGAGCTTTTTCTTTTTGACGCGTACCGCCCCGTAGAAGTTCAAAATTATTTTCATGATACGTGGGTCCCGCAATATTTACGAGAGAAGCATCCAAACTGGAGTGTCGAGCAAGTGAGCGAAGAGGTAGGGAAGTACTGGGCGAAAGGTGCAGCACGGACGGCGGACATTGATCCACTTTCTCCTCCACCGCATGCAACGGGCGGAGTTGTCGATCTCACTCTCCGCAACAAATTGAGTGGTGAGATGCTATTCATGGGCTCCGCGTTTGATGAGGTGGCGTCTATCTCATTTGTTGATCATTTCGAAGAAGAACGCAACCGACGGAAACTTACTGAAGAGGAGGAGCTTGCCCTAACAAACCGACGAATTCTTTATTTCGCGATGACCAAAGCTGGATTTGTTGTGAATCCGAACGAATGGTGGCATTTTGGTTTTGGCGATCAGCTTTCAGCCGCAATAAGCGGAGCGAGCCATGCAGTGTATTCTGTTATGAAAATAGACGAGCCTATTGTATAATTATTCTATTATAAAATGTTAAGTACATTCGTTATGGCAAAAGGAAATAATGCGCAGCAGAAAAACAAAAAGAAGCCAAAGAAGACAAGTAAATAGATATGCACAAAACGGCGAAGGCCGTTTTCTGCTCTCTGTCATCGCCCCAAATAGGGTATTCTTGAGTACCAAGGTCATGGTGGACAAACTATTTTAGGTTGTCACCTTCACATGCTAGACTAAACGCAATGCCACCAAATGATCAAAACCCAATTTTTAACGTTCCCAAAAAACCACTCGCTGAAGCGGTTCCTCAAGATGCACCTACGATAATGGTTCCCGCCTCCCATGTCGTTTTTGATTTCGTCCCCAAAGAGCCTTTAACACCCCCTCCGCCTCCTGTGGCTCCACCAATACCGACACTTCCTCCGACACCCATATCCACACCCACACCTCCCCCTACGCCCACACCTCCGCCCGCTTTGTCCGCATTTGCGCCAATGTCCCATACAACAATGACCCCTTCTCTAGTACCGCCCCCTCAAGTAGCCCCCGCAACCCCAGCGTCGCCACCCATGAGTCCCGTTTTGGCGGCACTCGACGGTCCTTCATCGTCTTTTCCGTCTGCGCTACCGTCTACAACGTTTACACCGACATCCTCACTTTCGCGTGCAGAACAAGTTGCAATGTTTACCAAAGATCTGGACGCCATCAAGGCGAGAAAGGAATCAATGCGCACGGAGATCGCAACACTTTCTGTAGAACAAAAAAAAGAGGAATCGCTTTTAGCACCGCTTTTCAAAAAAGAAAACGATTTCCAAGCAGAATATGAGGCGATCGAAAAGAAAGAAGCGAGCGCAATTATTCCTGCAGACAAGCGCAAATTTGAGCAGGAGCGGTTTGAGCTAGAAACCAAACGCCAGGCACTCCTTGCCGAGAAATTTGCCGCGATGGAGAAATCAGAAAAGATTAAAGAAAGCATAGCCCAGAAGGAGGCGATTTATCAATCGGTTGTCACCGAAGAAACTCAACTCAAAGTACATGTCCACGAACTTGAAGTTGAGGCAGAAAGAAAAGTGCTTCATGATGAACTTCAGGGTGTCGTAAAGAGCCGTGGTGAAGCTGAGGTGAAGCTTGGAGCAACAACAAAAGAAAAGACAAATGCCGAACTCTTATTGAACGAAATCATTGCAAAGGAAAAAGGCCTAGAAGAGAGTGCGCACGCTACCGGAGAGGCAATGAGTACCGCAACATCACTTCAAGAACAGCGTTCGCTCGCCGAAACAAGAGCAAAGCTTGAAACAGAGCGCCATCTAACAGAAGAAGCGCGCTGGAAGGCCGAAGATTCTATGTCCACAATAAATATAAATGAGGCAGAAGCGACAAAAGCGCTCGAGGCTATTAAAGCCCACGAAGCAGAACTTTTTGCTAAACTTCAAACCATTAAATAGAACGGTGATTGGTTTTCGCGTTCGTACTACAGAGGGATAAAAAGCGTATTTTTCAGGTGGCCCACGTAGAGGGGGTCTGTCCAGTTACTCTTCATGATAGATAGAGTAGGATGAGTAAATGGAACCACTTGCATCACGCATCCGCCCCAAGTCGCTCGATCAATTTGTCGGGCAGGAACACCTTGTTGGGGAGGGTAAGCCCCTCTGTGTGGCAATAGCAACGAAACATCTTTTTTCGTTCATTCTTTGGGGGCCGCCAGGAGTAGGGAAGACAACACTTGCGCGTATTTATGCACAGTCACTTCGGGCAAATTTTTATGAGCTTTCCGCTGTCTCTGCAGGCAAAGCCGATATTAAGGCCATAGTTGATGAACAGGAGGACGCTGATAAAGTATTATTTCTCGATGAGATCCATCGCTTCAATAAAGCTCAGCAGGACTTTCTTTTGCCGTTCGTCGAAAGCGGGAAGCTCACACTCATCGGTGCAACTACCGAGAATCCCAGTTTTGAAGTCATTCCCGCACTACTATCACGTTGTCGTGTTTTTGTACTCGAGGAGCACACTGAGGAGGACATGAAGAAGATCATTGCTTCAACGAAGATTTCTCTTAGTGATGAGGCTCGTGATTGGCTGATTGCAGTCTCGGGGGGTGACGCGCGCCAGGCCATCACCGTACTCGATGGAGCGGTGAAGCTCTACAAAACAGCAACACTTGCGCACTTGAAAGAAACGGTTCAGTCAAAACACCTGCGGTACGACAAGCATGGGGAAGAACACCACAACACCATCAGCGCATTCATTAAGTCGATGCGCGCGTCGCAACCTGACGCGGCGATCTATTATCTTGCTCGGATGGTGGAGGCAGGAGAGGACCCCAAGTTTATCGCACGTCGTATGGTGATTTTCGCCAGTGAGGACATTGGGCTCGCAGTACCCACAGCGCTTGTTGTTGCGAATGCAGTCTTCCGCGCAGTTGAAACTGTCGGCTATCCCGAAGCCGCGATAAATCTAGCCCATGGAGTGGCATATCTTGCGGAGTGCAAAAAAGACCGCAGATCGTACGACGCACTTAGGGGGGCCCAAGCCGATGTTCGAAAATATGGCAATCTCCCGATTCCCCTCGAAATTCGTAACGCTCCGACGAAGCTCATGAAAGACCTCAAATATGGCGAAGGGTATGAAATGTATACAAATGAAGCTCTTTTGCCCGAAAAGCTGAAAGGGAAGAAATATCTGAAGCGGGACGAGTGATAACATACAAACAAGAATTGTCACGAATGACGTGTGTTGGGGTTATTCCACTTAGAGAGGCGGAGCTTGTAAATCGTGATAGGATTGTTGAATGACCGAAGGAAATGAAGCCGCAAAAGGAATGAAAGAAATGATCTTGCGGGCAAAAAACGGTGACCGTAGCGCTTTCGATACGCTCTATAACACGTATGCTATTCCCGTGTACCGGTATGTATTTCTCCGTCTGCGCAATGTAAATGACGCCGAGGATATCACACAGGAAACCTTCATGAAAGCCTATCAGGCAATCGAGCGTTACAGTGATGAAACGGGAAATATGCTTCCCTACCTTTTTACGATCGCGCGTAATTTGCTCATCAACCACACCAAGAAAAAACGACCTGAAGTCTACCTTCCCGAGGAGATGAACAAACATGAAGGGAGTGAACAGGCATCGGATCTGGCGATGGCAAGAGAGCGCACAGAGGAAATACGGAGTGCCATGAGTCAGCTTTCTGAGACGGAGAGGGAAATTGTCGAACTAAAGTTTTTTGGAGAACTGAGTTACACCGAGATTGCCGAAATATTGGGGAAGCGCGAAGATGCCATTCGTCAGCATGTTGCCCGGAGTATCAAAAAAATGCGGAGCGTGCTGAAGGGAGACACATAAAATTAAACCATGAACGATATTTTAAACGACAACACAAATAGCCCCATTTCTGACGAGCAACTTCTCGCGCTTTTTGATGCAAAAGAAAACGGGAGCACCCTTGATCGGGCGTTGGCACAGCTTTTGATTGAAACCCTCACACCGAATGAGAAAGAAGTAGTCAGAGATCTTTGGGCGCTCCACGATACGCTTGCCGATGCGGGGAGAGATGTCATGCCGAGCGCAGCGTTTAAACAGCGCATGATAGGTGATGTCACACCTAGAGCAGTCGCTGGTTATAATAGGGGAAGATCAAGTGATCGATTTACTCATTTAATTAATCTTATTTCTATGCAAATCAATTGGAAATTTGCCGCTCCGGTTGCTGTCATTATGATCGCACTTGTAGCGGTAATAGGGGGCGGAACAAAAACCCCAGGGACCGATCTGGCGCTTCAGACTAACGAAACAGCCATGATGCAGGTTGCGGACAGTGCGCCCGAAAATGCGCGAATGATGATGGCCGCAAATGCAGCCGAACCATCAGGAAATGTCGACGATCTCGCGCTCGCACTTAATGGCGAAGCTGATCAAGATCTCGCGTTTTCTGGAGAAGCCGACCAAGACATGGCCTTTGTGACAAAAGATAGCAACTCTATTAATAGCTATGCTGCCGCATATGATGAAACAACATTCTAAATCAACCACAATACTCGCAGGACTCATTGCCGTTTCAGTACTTATGCCAGGTGTGACATTTGGACAGACCACGACACCTCCGAGCGGTGCAGTAAATTTTTGCACCCAACTCGACAAGGTTGCTGCAAAAGTCGCAAGCGGAATGAACGAACACGAAGAACGCCATATTGAGAAACGTGAAGATCGCAAAGCAAAGCTCGATGAGCGATTTCTTGAGCGTGATGAGAAGCGCACCCTCCACCGTGACGAATGGGACACTAAACGTGAAAAGTGGGTGAGCAAATTGACTGAGCGCGCAAGTACAACCGCACAAAAAGCAGCTGTCACAAAGTTTGTGGGAGATATGGATGCGACAGTGGCAAAGCGTCGCAGCGCAGTTGATGCTGCGGTGACCGGTTTCCGCACTTCGCTGCAGGCAGAAATAGTTGTACGAAAAACAGCAAGTGATGCGGCGATTGCAAAGCTAAAAGCTGACACAGATGCTGCAATGGTTAAAGCAAAAGCAGATTGTGCAGCCAGCGTCGCTCCTCGCACCGTGCGAGACACCTACGTTGCTTCCATGAAGGCTGCCCGCGAGAAATTCAAAACCTCAATTAAGACGATTGAGAAGAAAAGTGATGCATTGAAACCGCTTGCCGAGACGCGCAAGGCTGCAATAAAGAATGCTGTCGCCGACTTCAAAGCAGCTGTCGAGAAAGCAAAGCTTGAACTCAAGAACGCTATGGTTTCCAGCTAAGGAATACCCAATAGTCATCTATTAAAATCCGCACTCGAGGTGCGGATTTTAATTTCCATTATTTTTTTATTGCTATTCACCAGACATATACAATTCACGTGGTATACTGTTTTTTTATGAATTATGATAAGCGATCACTGGCGGCACATAAAAAGCATCAAGGTAAGCTTGAGGTGCACTCAAAGCTGCCACTTCACACCAGAGACGATCTTTCTATTGCATACACCCCAGGCGTTGCTGCGGTGTGTCTTGCGATCGCAAAAGACAAGCACCTTGCCCGCTCGCTCACAATGAAAGGGCGCACGGTTGCGGTAGTCTCTGATGGCTCGGCAATTCTTGGACTTGGTAATCTTGGTCCCGAGGCTGCGCTACCGGTAATGGAGGGGAAGTGCGCACTCTTTAAAGAGTTTGCGGGAGTGGACGCTATTCCTCTCGTTCTGAACACACAGGACACGGAAGAAATAATCGCCGCAGTTAAGGCCGTCGCTCCTACTTTCGGCGGGATTAACCTCGAGGACATTGCCGCACCGCGCTGTTTTGAAATTGAAGAACGCTTAAAGCAAGAGCTCGATATACCTGTTTTTCATGATGATCAGCACGGCACGGCAATTGTTGTACTCGCAGCCCTGCTGAACGCGCTTCGTGTTACAAAAAAAGACCTGAGGACAGTTCGTATTGTCATTAATGGCGCAGGTGCAGCCGCTGTCGCTATTTACCGCATGTTGCTTAAGGCAGGAGCACTACGTGGCAACATTGTCATCCTCGACAGCAAAGGCATACTTCACCCTGATCGCGGGGGATTGCGCGGGTACAAACAAGAACTTGCGCTCGAAACCAATCGCAAGGGCCGCGAGGGAGATCTCGCTGTTGCGCTTCCTGGAGCCGATGTGTTTATCGGGGTGTCAGCGGCCAATGTCCTCAAAGCTGAATTGGTCGAATTGATGGCAGAGCGGCCTATTGTATTTGCACTGGCGAATCCAAACCCCGAGATCGCATATGATATAGCAAAGAAAACCAAGATTGCAGTGCTGGGTACTGGACGAAGCGATTATCCCAATCAGATCAATAACGTACTTGCATTTCCCGGCATATTTAAGGGAGCACTTCACTCGGGTGCGACAACAATCACCGAGGAGATGAAACTCGCCGCAGCCCATAGTTTGGCAAAGCTCGTTACAAGAAAAGAGCTTTCCCCGACATGTATCATCCCCAAGCCGTTTGATAAACGCGTGGTCAAGGCGGTCGCAGATGCGGTTGCGGGTGCTTGGAAAAAATATGGACACACCACCTAAAGAAGATTTGTGGAAAGTGATGCGGTGGATTGGGTATGTATACATCCCCGTCGCAATTATTTTCATAGCGGTCTATCTTTTTGTCTCATTTCGCACATAAATGTTGCCGAGGCGCGTAGCCGGTACTCATCCTGCGGTGGAGCCGGGGAAATAGTGGCGCATCCGCTCAAAAACTTTTTTCCCAAAGATACTCTCAAGCGTGAGCACAAGCGCACGGATGATGATGAGCCAGCCGATCGCATACCCAGCCCAGGCATCAATAGCAGGGGACCCTCCAAAAAATATGACCAGTGCCAAAATCGGGAGAATGAGATTTTTTACAAGGTCCGTCAAAATATGAAAATGAAATCCCGAATGCGCGGAGTGTCGATGCATCGGTGAGACGCGAGAAAGAAGTCGATGCTGGACATAATTTCCCAGCGCGGCGAGTGTGGCAAATATGAACATAAGCATGCCCTCGACATCGCGATTCTCCCCACTTGCAAGATGTTCTGATGCTTCCTCGAGCACATGAAAGCCTATAAAGAGGAGTAGTGCCGCTACAAAAAATCCGCCTATCTGCTCTATGCGCTCGGCGGTGAGTCGGGTGCGGTGCCGAAAAAATTCGACGGAAATCGGAGCAACGCCGATGATCGTATCAGTAAACACGTGCGAGACATCAGCGAGCAGCGCAAAACTTCCGGAAACGATCGATCCCGTGAGCTCGAGTCCCGCAATAACAAAGGTGATAAGCCATGCCTTGAGATAGATAGACATGTACGCACCCCGCTCCTTTTCTCCGTGTGGGTGATGATGGTCGTGTCCTGTGTGTTCCGTCATAGATGAGAATTATTCGCAGTTGTTTTTTTAAGCATATCTCGAGCCGACGTCGAAGTCAACAGCGTGCTTTGAAGCGTACGGTATGGCCGTCCTCATCTGCGTACTTCTACTTGCAACGTCCGTGGCGTTTACCTACTGTCTCATGCTGCTGAGATAGGTTCTTGGTAATTTTTTTTGTATACTTGTTACATGGAACCTGTTGATCCAAACCTAGTAAAACCAACTCAAGAAAAAGGTAGAGCACGGCGCTACACGGGAATTTTTGCCGGTGCGTTTGTGAGGACCATTGCCGTTGTATCCGGTCTCACCGTTTTTATTATTTTTTTTGCTGTTGCCACAGAGTGGAATCAAAAAAGTTCCTGTAATGTTTCGGTGCGCACGGTCTATGGCACGCTGCTCACGTACGGAACTACGGGCGACTCGACAGACTCTGGAGCATTAGTGCGCGCATTAGAGGATGATGAGGCCGATGAAACGATTGCAGCAATTGTGCTTGATATTGATTCGCTTGGAGGACTACCTGTTGCAGGTGAAGAGGTGGCCAATCAGCTTCTGCGCATGACGAAACCAACAGTCGCGGTCATTCGTAGTGCGGGTACATCAGCTGCGTACTGGGCTGCAACTGGAGCAGATCATATTATTGCCTCCCCAAGCTCAGACATCGGCAGTATTGGCGTTGTTGTTGAATTTCCTGATGAATCGGTAAAGAATAAAAATGAGGGAATCGCAATAAATGAATTTGCTTCCGGGGTATTTAAAAACTTAGGCACTCCAAATCGCCCCGTCACCCCCGAAGAAAAGAAACTTCTCGAGCGTGATATTGCCGCTATTCTCGATGAATTTATTGCTGCGGTTGCGAGTGCGCGCCGCCTCACCCCCGAGGAGGTGAAGAAAATTGCCGACGGGTCAACAATGCTCGGGAGACAAGCAAAACAGGTAGGGCTTATTGATGCGATTGGCAGCTTTGCGGAGGCGAAGAGCTATCTTGCAGATGTCATCGGCGACGAAGCTATTTTTTGCGAGCCTGACCTCACATCGGTCTTCAGCAATTAGTGAGAATAAAAAACACCCCGAAGCTCGGGGTGTGTAAATACACAAAGAACAATACAGTTTATTTTTTTGCTTCAGTAGCTTGCACGGCACTGCTCGTTGCAGTACCTACCGCTCTATCGCGAGTCACGGTCGTGACGTCATAGCTACCGCTTGGACCACGGCACATTTTGACTTTTTGACCTGCCGCATCAGTGAATTCTTCTACTTTGCAGCTCACACGTTTCTTCTCCACTTTGTCAGTGGGGACCTCTACGCGAACAGTTGCCGCCGCCCCAAGTGAAGCCTTGAGCTCATCGAGATCGGCTTTGGTGATACCGGCGAGAAGCGGAGTCGTCGGCTGCCTCAATCTTGCAAGCTCCGCTTCCGCTCTTTCTGCGCGAGCTTTTTCAGCCCCGTGGTCCACCACTACTATGGGGTTATAGCCCCAAAGTTGTTTGGGGTCATCGAGCGGGAATGGTTGCGAGCAGGTTGGGATATTTTCCCTAAACTTCGGAAATGTACACAGCACGGTAAATGCTGAGTATCTCATGTTCATACCCCAGAGTGCGCCGGCAAGTGTTGTAACGCGCCTAATTTCCTTGCATTCCGAATCGGAATACGTGAAGGCGAGGTTAATCACGGTCACCCCTTGTCCGGCTCCACCTCCCGCACTGCCCATACATGGTGCTGACATTGTAAGGAAGACAGCAGGAAGCTGCGGAGGAAATTTGGAAGCTTCGTACGTGGTGGTCTCGGAGAGCGTCGTCACGTTTCCTGCACCGTTACCAGTTGCGGTTGCCGCTCCTCCTTGCGAACTAGACGGTGAGTTCCCAGAATTACTGACGCCGGACCTCGACGTTGCAGATGAGTCGCCGGTGGTGAGACGGTTATTGCCCGCCGATCCATTGATGTGCTGGTTCGCACTGCCACCTTTTGTGGTGGCATCGCCACCATTGGTGACTGCGACCCCGCTTGCTGAACCACTCAGATTCTGGTTCTGGTTCTGCTTTTGAATGGCGGTTGCGTTTGCAGCCGCCTGTGCCGCTGCTTGAGCGGCAGCCATAGCTGCGGCTTGCGCGACCGCATCGGCGGAGCTGTTGCTTGTCCCAGTTATGGGTACAACAATTGGCGGTGCTGATGGCGGGGGAGGAGGAAGGTGCTGTCCTGTTGCGAATGCGCCACTTGCTGTAAATGCCAAGAGTGCGGTCATGACGATATGCTTCATATTGAGAACTCCTTTTGTCTGGTTGTTGTGTGAAAGATGTTTCTGGTGGTCATCTTGTTGCTGTGCGGTTTCCTCCTAGTATTGCGTGCGCTAACGGTAGAACAAGGGGAGTGACATCTTCGTCTTTCCCCATAATCTCTTGTAGCTCAGTTCTGATACGTACAAGAAATTCTGCTAACTCAGTGTCGGTCAACTCACCCGGCTTTGCCTGAACAGTATGTGTTGTCGCAATTTTTTCAACTATTTGCCGCGGTGTCAGTGCCGCGGTGTTGTCATCAGTGCGAGGAACATGTGTTTGTGCAATTTTTGGTAAAACATTCTGGAGTGGGTCGACAGTTTTGCTCGCCACACAACGATCTTCAAGAAGTAACTGATACACAACCCCATTGTCTACAACAGCGCCGCCCCAAGGAAATGCCTTTTTGGCATCAGCTTGTACGGTTAACATTTTGCTAAACTGCTCCCCGACGGACGTGGGGTACTTCAGGCGAGAAACAATAGGTGCTATGTCGCATTTGGCCATCCGCACAGCTCTGCCGTGCATACGTACGTTCGTATGTTGTTCGATGTTCACTTGCTTGCGAATCACTGCTGCCTGTGTTTGAATCGAGGTCGTTTGCGTTACACGGAGGACCATTCCAGGGTGAATGAGGTTGGGATTAGCAATAGCATTCTTCTTTGCAATATCACGTACGGTGTTGCCGGAAAACTTCACTGCGATCGCGGTGAGCGTATCTCCTTTTTTCACCGCATAGTTTACTTCGCTTCGAGTCGATGAGTCGATTGCGTTTGCTTGCGCTGTGCCACAAAGTAGCGCCATAAGCGCTAGGAAAATATTCAGAAATACCTTCATGAATCACTCCCTTTGAATAGTGGTGCTATAAGTATGTCAACGTACAAAAACAAAAAAGAGCCGGCTTTTTAAGCTGCTCCTGTGCTGTGAAATCTTTTAACAGTCTAATCTAGTCTTGCTTAATTGTCAAGAATGTTGCGCTGTTCATTAAACGTTCATAATCAGAGTGGTTTTGCTTCTAAGATGTTTTCACTCGCCATGCGAATCGCCTCAGCAATCTCGCTTGAAATTATATCTTCAAGATCACCAAGGGAAATTTTTATTTGAGGTATACCACGTGCATACGGCGCAACTTGATACGGGTTGAAGATTACGGTAAGTCCATTTTTTGTGATGCCCACCGCTTCCCAATTTTCTGGCTTGAGATCCGTGCCGGGGAATACCTGAAGCACAAATTCTTCTTCGCTCATATCCGAAAAGGTGTTCTGAAGCGCACTCCGCGTATATGCTGAAAGAAACGGAAATGCTTGAGTTGATGATGCAAAAAGTTGAGCAGTGGAAAGCACCTGATGTTTTTTGAAATGGTAATTGAGTACTCGTGCATAGTTATTTGGGTGAGCAGCCCCCGCATGATACTCCGAAACATCAAAACGAATGGAAATAATTGTGGGTGAAAGAAGGAGGGGAGTGAAACGCATGGTGAGGTCGCTCGTGTACTCCTCGCTCTCACGTATCTCTGTGGCTTCACCCACACTGCTTATAAACTCGTTGATGACTGTATCGACAAATCCCAAAATGACATCATTCGTTTCTTTGGCGTAAAGAGGATTTTGAAGGAGGAGCACAGTGGGGTAGTGGACATCAATGGTGAATTTTAGCTCCTGATCAGAGAGAGACTTTTCTGTGTTCGTGAGTACAGGTACTTCAATAAGTTCATTTTCTAAAGTCGATTCTTGGATAGGTGAGATTGGCTCTGCTTTCCTCTCTTCCCGATTCAGCAACCAAAACACACCACTGGCGAGAGAAACGACAGCGAGAAATCCCAGGAATAATTGGACACGGTAATTCATAACTTCATAGTACCAGTTAAAAATGATGTTTGGGGTAGTGAAGAATGACATGTACAATACCTAATAATCGTTTACTATATGAGCTATGCTTACATCATTTCTCACACAGCTCGATTGGAGGTTTGCCACCAAATCCTTTGATAGGAACAAGAAGGTTTCTGATGCAGATCTCGCCCTCATCCTTAAGGCGATTCGCATGGCCCCCACATCGGCAGGACTTCAGCCCTTTCATGTGTATGTAATCACCGACCCCTCTCTGCGCAGCAAGATAAAAGAGTCATCAGGAGGACAAGCCCAGGTGACCGATGCGTCTCATCTCCTTATCTTCTGCGTACGGAGCGATGTGTACGAACGCATCGGTGCATATATCACCATGTCGGATCCCAAGCATGAGCTTGATGAGGAGAAGCGAACGCTTATTGAGTCGCGCATGAAAAAAATGATGGGGACACGAAGCGGCAAAGACCTTTCGGAGTGGGCAGCTCGTCAGACATATCTCGCGATGGGTTTCGGACTCGCGGCATGTGCCGAGCTCAAGATCGATTCTTGCCCGATGGAGGGATTTAAGACCGAGGATATCGATGTACTGCTCCGCCTCCCGCCACACATGAACTCTGTTGCATATGTTACACTCGGCTATCGCACAGAAGACCCCACCAAAGCAAAAACCCGCTTTCCTGAAGAGGAGTTATTCAGTATGAAATAACATTTTCACAGTCGGAGCAGAGCTTGCTAAAAAATATAAATATGGTATTATTTCTTTAGTAACAAAGGAGTCATTATGGATACATCAAAGTACATTTTAAAAGTCGAGGGTCATGCGCTCGTACTTGGCGGTTCGGGCGGTATCGGCTCGGAAGTCGTGCGCGCACTTGTTGCAAACGGCGTGCGCAAGGTGACAGTGACATACAACCGCAACAAAAAGGCTGCGGATGATCTTGCTGTCGAACTCACACCGCTCGGAGTAAAAGTATATTCCGCTCCAATTGATCAGTCCGATGAAGTAGCGTTTAAGAAGTTTCTTGATGATGCGGTACTTGCGAACGGGGAAGAGATCTCCATTGCGGTCAACACCATTGGTATTTCCCCAAACACACCTCTTGAAGAGCAGACTATTCTTGAATGGCGGGAAGTCTTTGAGGTGAATGTGTTCGGGTGCTTTATTTCAACCCGCGCAATCGCAGAGCGGATGAAAGCAAAGAAAATGAGCGGTTCAATTGTGCTCATCACCTCTACCAACGGGATCAATTCTCACTCGTCTATCTCCGCACACTACGATGCATCAAAAGCGGCACAGCGGCACATGATGAGAATCTTAGCGGAGCACTACGCGGAAGTAGGACAGCGGATAAATGGTGTCGCTCCGGGATGGATCAAAACCAAGATGAACGACACGCTTCCTCTGGACGAATACGCGAAAGAAATACAAAAGATCTGGAGTGGCCGTTTCGCCGAACCATTCGAAGTTGCAGCAGTGGTGGCGTTTATCGCAGGGAGTGGTGGTTCTTATATCAACGGTCAGGATGTTATGGTTGATGGCGGCTACCGCTAACTGCTCATTCATTAGGGTCCTTCTTTTTGAAGGACTTTTTTATTGCACAACTATTGCGCCAAGAGCAACATTTTTGTACTATATTCATACTAATCACGCACAGGCGCGATTTTCATTTTCAAAAATTATGATCACAGAACGCAGAGAGGCTAATGCACAATTTAAAGTAAAAATCGGTAAATCAAAAACCGGTCTCGGTCTTTATGCCATGGAGCCAATTCCCAAAGGAAAAAAAATAATTGAGTATATAGGCAAAGTCTTGGTTGACGAACCCGATGACGCAACTGACGGACTCTATATTTTTAATATCAACAAAAAGACTGACATAGACGGCAAGCCACGATGGAACACAGCACGCTACATCAATCACTCCTGCAGACCCAATGCTGAGAGCGATGTCATAAAGGGTCATGTGTGGATCGAAGCCAAACGGAATATTATGCTCGGTGAGGAAATTACCTACGATTACGGCAAAGAGTATTTCGAGGAATACATCAAGCCGAAGGGGTGTAAGTGCCCCAAGCATGCCGATATGGATGCGCGTGCAAAAAGCAAAAAATGCTAATCACTCAGTGTTTTTTTCGGTAATGATCTGGTGAATGATGCTCATGTGTGCATTTGAGCTATCCATGATCTGCGGATAGAGTCCGGGTTTGTTGCGGTCGAATTTCCCGTGCCCGGCATCTTTGTCGGCGTACATCGCCCAGCGATCCAAATAGTCAGTGAGCGGATCTTCGCCGAGCGCACGTTCGACTTCCTCACTGCGAAAGATCTTGTCATCGTTGGCATTGATAAGAATAATCTCCGGACCCCCCTCAGTTTTTTTGCGCTTGAGCTCGGCAAGTATCGGGCGAATGTCGGCATGCGCGATACCGGGCACTTCTTGCGTTACGCGCCAAAGTGGAAATTGAATGAGTTTTTTAAGTTGCTTTGCCCATGTGGTGGTATCTTGTTGAGAAACCACCCTATCCCATTCTTCATGCGTCGAGAATCCCTTTTTTGCCTCCGCGTGTACACCACGAAGAAGCTCCCCCGTAGAGCGCTCGCCGATGATGCCGACCGGATTGTCGAGAATAAGTCGTTTCGCAAGCATTGGTCGCATTCCGGCAAATATAGCGGATACCGCCCCACCTTGCGAGTGTCCGATGATATTTGCTTGGCTAATGCCGAGGTGGTCAACGAGGCGCGATACTGCAACCGCTTTACGTTCGATTGTCTCCGCTACGTGCCCGTGCTTGGCAGCGAAGTAGTTCTCTTCCTCGGGGTTAGGAGAAACACCTTGGTCGGGGGAGACAAAGAGTATATTGTGTCCCGTTTTAGCAAGATCAAACATCTCCGCCTTGTACGTCTCCTTGATTGAGCTAAATCCGCCGACAAACACTACCCATTCTTTTTGTGTGGACTCGCCGACACCGCGAAGGACCGTGTAATCCAGGTGTTCCTTTTCCAGATTGAGTGTGTGCTCTTGCGCGAATTGCGCCTCAAGTTCTTGGTCACGTTCTTCTTCAAGTTTTTTTATAACCTCGCTCCGCGCCTCACTTATTGCCACCGCATCCTCCTCGGTGGGTGGCGTGAGTGCGCGGAACTGTTCGGGTGACAATTCCACGGCTTCGTGATCGCTGGTCTCCAGAGATTCCATGTCGGTGTCCTGCCCCTCCACCCGTTCCATTGCGTTCTCATTCACGTAGTCATTGAACAAGAAATATGGAAAATAAACAAGTGACACAGTGTATACTTTGTCGGAAAGAAAACCACCACCGATTGGGGTGGTGGGAATGTTATGGTGACGAAGGTGCGATGTTTGTACGAGTAAGAAAGTAGCGAATCATATCCTGCGGGTCATCGAAGCATCGGTAGTACGTTTCGTAACGATCCGCTGCGGTAAAAAGAAATGGTTCGAGTTTTGCAAGGCGATAGAGAAAATAGTTTATTGCTCGACTACTTCGCCCATTTCCATCAGCAAATGGATGAATGTACAGGTAGGCAAAGTGTGCAGTAGCCATGAAGTACACATTTTCATTGGGTGACTCAACTTTCGCAAGAAGATTCTGAGTGCGCTGTATGTCTCCTATCAACTCTGCCATTAATGTGGGCACCATTTTTGAATGGGGACACGTACGTCCGCCAACAGAGACGCCAATGGTCCTCCATCGCCCCACTTGTTTTTTGGGGAGTGGCTGGTGTCCATATTTTTCTTGCTCAGACACGATGAGGGACTGCACATGACAAATCATCTTTGCCGAAAGCAGGGCACCACGCTCGAGCTCTCGAATGAGGTAAAGATAGGCCCCAACATGGCCCATTGGGTAGCCCTCCTCGATTTGGAGCCGGACTTCGTCGTACGACCGTACTACGCTCTTGATTGCATCTGACTGTACAATGTACTCTGCAAGAAATCGTTTCTCTTGTTCCGACAAGTTCATACGTACTCCATAAAACAATCTTTGAGAAATCTAGCATAATTATTAAGGTAATGCGAAACTCGATATCCCAAGTTCATGAATTAATTGCAACACCTGATAAGCTTATCTTGGTCGCGGTGCCGCAGGTGGGGACGCTTGATGCTGCGGAAGTAGCGTTGCATGGGGATGGGAAAAAACTCGGTGTCTTCCTGTTCACCGACTGGGGCTTTATCCTCGATGAACAACGCGCACGCGGGCTTGCGGAAAATATGCATAGCGCTTATCACCAATTTCCGACCCCTGCATATTTCACCATAATTTTTGATCCGCCGATCACCATGGACCCAAGTGTCACCCGTGCTGATCCGTTCATCGGTACCTATGGGCCATGAATAACAACCTACGACGATTTCAAAGATTTTCTCCTTGCGGAAAGCGCTTCACGTCCCGATCCGGCACCTGGCGTTGAAGAGTCCCTGAATGTTCTTTCGCCCTCGCTCCTCTCGACGGCGACCGTGACACACACGTTTCTCGACGTATGGGAGCCTTCCATGGATATCACGGTTATTCAGATCGCAGGGTGGGGAGTGAAAACACTAAAAACTATCCACTACTCTTGTAGATTTTTGACGTGTAACTCGCTCTCTTCGCTTGATCGTGATATCGACCAGACCATCGATGGTGATGGCACCGTGCTTATGCCGAATGCGGCATATATGAGTACGTCGTCGCTGAATGTTGAGCGATGGTGGGTGAATATATCAGCGCACAACGAACAAATTAATGTATTTTTGTTTGGACTTCGCCTCAATCGTGATCATACAAGTATTCTTTAAATCGATGCACTCTTGCAATTCATCCAAAATATTATTCAACGAAACAGGATTGTCGATTCGAACGGGGTTATCGTCCCCGCCTATCCGTTTGCAGAAGATGTGGGTGACCGTCTCGACCTTACCCTCCATTCCCCGATGGACATACACATCATCGATGCGGCAAGCAACCACACTGGGCTCATTCCCAACCCGAACCCCGCCTCCGATCTCCGTATCTTCGAAAAAACCATCCCCAATTCATACTACAAGGAGATAGGTGAAACGAAATATGCCGGAGCGAGCGCAGGTACAACAACGGTTTTACGACTCCAAGGAACAGGTCTTGGTTTTTTCACACTCAATATTGAACAGACTTTGGGCGATACAGTAACCGCAAGCACCACCTACGAAAACCTCCCTGTCACCTCAGACACCATTGCCAGCATGGTCATACCCCAAGGCGGCTTCACAGAGGACACCATCCCCGACCTCGTCATTGATGTGGACGGCGACGGAATAAACGATGTGACGATTTCCGGCGGAGGAGCGGCGGGACTATTGGAAGAGCAGCTGCTCGCGATGATCAAGGCAATCGTCAAAACCCTCGATCTGCCAGTAGAAAAGAAGGCGAAGCTCCTCAAGATCATCCGGAAGATCGAACAAGAACTCGCAAAGGAGCGTCCGAATGAGCACGCGGAAGAGGTCCGCACAAGTCTCGTCTCTCTCAAATTACTTAAGACGATCGAGCAGTATAAAATGAAAAACATTCTGACCAAATCCGAAGCGAATGAACTCCGCATCATCATTCAGCGCATCCGTGCATCCGGTGAGGGGATGTTCCGCTTCCCCGACAAGAAACCCGGATTTAAAACCTGGACACAGGAAGAACAGGATCGGAGATGGTGGGGGAATTGGAAATTGAAGTGGGGGAGGTAGCAACTTTGTAATTTTGTGATGCTTCATTTATTAAAACTGAATAAGAAAAAACACCTGCAGATTGTGCGGGTGTTTAATATCAATTGCTAATACCCCTTGGAGATTTCAATAATCTTCCAAGCCCCTGCATGCCATTTTCCCACCTTGTCGTTTTTTTGAATGAACTCCTCAATTGCCTGGGGAGTATCGGCGTTGATTTTTTCCCGAATTATTGGGGGGCTCGCATCATGCGGAGCCTGTGCTAAAAAGGAAAATTCTGGCCCATCCTCAAGCTCAACTCTCACGCTATAAAAAAGCTTGTCAGGCGACACTTTGTGATAACGGGGAATTTCTGCATCACTGCTGTTTTTGGACACCCATTTCTGTGCATCTGACTCGCTGGAGAGCAGCCCACAAATAACAAGCCGACGTGTAGGTCCCTTAAACGCGTACAACAAAAAAAGATCCATAAGTACCATTCCCTTCGTAAAAACTTATCTGGCGCTATTCAATCATGAGTCGAGTTTTTGCGCAATGAAAACAAGGCCCACTCGTAAAGTTGGGGGAATTGAGGTGTTTGTAGTTTACTTGCCTGTTGATATACTGAATAGTAATTAAGTATGCATTCGGTACTTCAAAATTTTTCCCGTAAATTTCTCTTTCTTGGGATAGTGGCTCTCCTGTTGCTTGTTGCGCTGGGCGGGAGAGTGATTACGGGCGAAGCGTGGGGGATACATGTCGCCCAAGTTGGCAGTGCGCTTCAGTCGGTGACCGCCACTGTGCTTGTCAGTCCGACGGAGTTTGATTGCAGTGAAGCAATATCACAAACGCGCGTACACTTTAATATCAATCCCATAATGGGCGGAGAAGTCACCGTGAATGACCACGGCGTTGACCGAACATTTGATGCGCTCGGAAGGCACGAGGAAGCCCCTCTTAGTGGATATTTTCCGAATGGCGAGTATATAGGACGGCTTAATTCGTTGCCAGGTTATGTCGTTTTATCTGGTGCAGAGATCCTGCGATTTTCTGTAAACAGCTGCAAAAAAGATATATCACCCACAGCACCTGCACCTCTCCCTCCTCCCGCCCCTCTCACGGGAACCACAACAGCAATCACAACTGCTCCGGTTACGAAAACGAACCCCCCCTCTTCTCCCAAAGTGGAAGCCACGACAAGTATCCCCCTGTCACCTCTTCAAGCCAAAGTGAGTACATCGACAACAACAAATGCAACAGAAGAAAGGGAGATAACGACTTCTTCCTTAAAGGAATGCGCAAGTGAGGAAGCGTGTCTGCAGATTTGCGAGGAGGGCAATAGTAGTTGTACTTCTTACGCTACGGAATTGATCCTTGAGAAGGGGAGCAGAGTGGAAGAGTCTTCTTCGTATGCTCTGGAAGGAGAAGCTGTTGGAAATTACATCGCAGAGCGCGATGGAATTCGCGTATTTGCCGACGCGGACAGTGACGGTATCGTCGACTTCGACGAGGTCAACATCTATGGAACAGACCCCAAGAGGGGAGATTCAGACAATGATGGCGTCACTGACGGGGACGAGCTTGTCCTGCACGCGGACCCCAAGATTTTGGGCACAACAACAATGATTTTCCAAGACCCGGATCAGTATGGGGTCATCGCCGCAACAGGGACACTGGGAGTGACCGCAATTGTTGCAGGGGAAATAGTCAATGACGCATCAGGCGCGCCCCGCCTTACTTCGTTAATACTTTCTGGTCACGGTCCGAGAAATGCCTATGTCACGCTCTTCATCTATTCTGAACCGATCGTGGTAACTGTGAAAACCGATCGCTCTGGCGCTTGGACATACCGTTTGGACAAAGAACTTCCGGATGGCTCACATAAAGTGTACACCGCTCTCACCGACAATGGTGGTCGTGTCATTGCAAAATCTGAACCACTGCCGTTCGTGAAAGAGGCTGGAGCTATTTCGATAGGCGCAGCGTTTATCCCGAGCGGGGAGCAAGCCCCTTCTTTCTTCGGGGGGGCGAGTATGGTTGCGTTGGTGAGCTTGCTCGCTCTTGTGCTGCTCGCAAGTGTTATCATTTTGGGAGCCTTCGTTCGTACAAAAAAGGAAGAGACCAGTGGCACATCGGGGACAGTATAAGTACCCCACAAAATAAAAACACTGATTGTTCAGTGTTTTGTCGCTTCTCTTCGCACAAGCGAAAACGCACCCTGTGAATAATGCACTTCATCACCAAGGTCATTGAACACAAGTCCGACAAAAAAGTCGTCAAAATTGTTGTGATCCATCGACCTGAGACAGAGGCCAACTGTTTTGTGTTCTATGTACAAAATTTTAGGATACTCTTTTTTCACAAAGGCAATTGCGTCCCTTTCAAACTTCTTTTCCATAATATTGAGGGCGTGACAACCATATTCTGAAAGAATGTATTCATTTTCATGTTTGCCTCGGCCTTCCCAGCATGGCTGCCCATCAATAAACATGCATTGTTTGAGTTTATAACCGAGCCCATTAGTAACGGGATAACACTCACTCGCGCCCTGCCCCTCCCTCGTGTATCCGCATGACGTGACTTCAATAAAAAACGGCTGGGTTTCGCTCATCATGAGACGACTAGATGTTTTCTCTGCTGGAACAAGAAGGTGAAGGGCCAAGAGTAGATCATCAATAGGCCGGCGGTTGCGAATATCAAGCGTAGTTCCTCTTTCAAGCGCAGCGTAATCATACATAGTTCGCACCTTTTACTGTTCTACTTCTGCCGCCAAACATACCACGTGAGTTTTTTGCCGTCAAAAACACCACAAAGCCACAGGCGAATCAAATGCTTTGCGTTTTCGTCATTTCCTGCTATATTCTGGAGTACATTCCTCGTTCTTTCCAAAGTAAATATTGATTCCGTCATTAGCTCCGGTGTAGCTCAGTGGTAGAGCAGTGCGCTGTTGATTGAGGCAGCTCATAGGGGAAACCCCTTGATGAACTCTTTGGGATATCGGTGAACGCTAAGGTCTAAGACTATGCTAATACCGAGGGAACTCGACGAAAGTTGAGAGCGCCGTAGAGACTAGATACCAGAGTACCTGCCTTCTTTTTTTTGAGAAAATGGTAAAGATATAGTCCACGCCCGTACGAAAGTATAGGATTACGTGTAACGCATTGGTCGCAGGTTCGAATCCTGCCGCCGGAGC
>JAYTCK010000043.1:0-7817 GCA_043736515.1 bacterium | reverse complement strand
TATTCCTCTCGAGCCTTGTTTCGGGCAAATTAATCGAAGCAGGGTTTTCTGTTATTACCGCGGCAACCGGCGGAGATGGTCTGGCGAAAGTAAAACTTGAGCACCCGCATCTCGTGTTGCTTGATATCATGCTCCCGGACATGGGTGGATTTGAAATCCTCCAGATACTTAAGTCGGATCCGGAAACCCGAACAATTCCCGTGATTATTCTCTCAAACCTTGGAGGGAGGGACGAAATCGAAAAAGGTATTGAGCTCGGGGCTGCATCCTATCTCGTGAAGTCAAACATTCTCCCTCACGAAGTTGCGGAAATGGTGAGTCAGATCACCTCAAGCACTCCCGCATAAGCGCAAAAGAGCAATAAAAAAAATCGCATCCTCTGATGCGATTTTTTTGTAGTATTGTTATTTGCTTTTTGCTACACCTTTCTTCATAAAGGCGATAACACGCGACTTCTTGCGTGCTGCAGTATTTTTCTTGATTACCCCGCGCTTTGCTGCCTTGTCGATCGCCTTGTAGACGCTGGAAAGCGCTGCCTCTGCATCGGAAAATTTCTTTTCAATAACAAGTTTTTTTATTGTCTTCACGCTATCGCGCATCGTATCGAGACGGCGGAGATTATACACACGCTTTCGTCCTGCGACACGAATTGCCCGCTTTGCAGATGATGTAATTGCCATAATTGGATATCCTACATCATTACATCAAAAACGCAAGAATCAGGCGTATGTGATCTTGTCCGTGCTTCATTTTTGGCTCTATAAGTCTGAACGGACGGCACTACCAGAATAGTGCATCCTGGAGGGCATCATCTGAATGATGCGTACATCACAAAGCTGATGTAAATCCCAAATCGAGCACGCTAACGTGAGATTAAGTAATAACAGACATAAATATTGAGTAGTTCATAGTATAATAAAACCCATGATCGGATACATTGAGGGAGAGGTCGTGCACAAGGAGGAACGCTCAGCCATCGTCCTCGTCGGTGGTATTGGATATGTAGTCTCAGTTACGCCCACTACCATTACCGGACTTGCCCCGGGAGACCACATTACATTGTGGACCCACCTGTCGGTACGAGAAGATGCACTGGATCTCTATGGTTTTCTCCATCGTAATGAACTAGAACTTTTTCGTCTCCTCATTGGAATTTCAGGAATCGGTCCCAAAAGCGCTCTCAATGTGCTTTCACTTGCAGATGTAAGCACGCTTGCTCGTGCTGTCGCGAGTGGTGATGGGAGCTATCTCACAAAAGTTTCTGGGGTTGGGAAAAAACTTGCCGAAAAAATTGTACTGGAGCTACGCGATAAAATGGGTGGGCTCGTTGGAGACAGCGCTGACATTCCCCACAAAGAAACAGAAGCCCTCGATGCACTCGAAGCCTTGGGGTATGCCCCTCGCGATACGCGCGAACTCGTACGCACACTCGCACAAGACCACGCAACAACCGAAGCTATTATAAGGAAGGCGCTCCAGACACTTGGGGGACGCTCATCACCATAATCACTGTTTTTTAATAATTAATTTATTCACGCATGTTTTCTTTTTATATTTCTCCTCGTCGGATATTTACTATTTTATCGATCATTGGTTCCCTTCTGCCTTCCTTGGCCTTTGCGCAAGCCCCGTGTGCAGTGGGGACCTACCGACTCATCGCACCTGTTGGCGGAATGACGCAATGCTTAACGCTCATGCAATACTTAAACGGCATCTTCCTTGTGGTCATAGGGATTGCCGGTGTGCTTGCTGTTGTCATGATCGTTATCTGCGGTATCAAGATGATGATGTCCGGCTCCGTTTCCGGAAAAAGTGAGGCGAAGGGGTGCGTTACGAATGCGGTCTTTGGATTATTGATTGCACTTGGTGCATGGGCAATTCTTTATACCATCAACCCCGACCTCCTCAAGAACGAGCAATCATTGATTTCGCTGCCTCCACAAGTCACCGGTACAGCAGGAGGAGTAAGAGCGGTCGACGGGTACACATTTAACTGGGCTCCGGGAGCTGGATGTCCCGCAATCAACGGGTCATTGGCGACGATCGTTCCTCCTTCAAACTGCCCAGCTGGTGGGGGCGGAACATGCTGTGGATATATTGCTCTTCCTTCTGCGACGGCCATCACGTCGCCAGGCAGACCATTACCTCTTCCGCCTTTAGCTACCAATCCTCCACTCACACCTCCCGCTGCTCCTGTCCCCGCACCATCACCACTTCCAACGCCGAGGCCAATTTCCCCCCCAGCACCGCGACCTAACCCCGTACCGAGGCCAATTCCACCTCCTTTGCCGCCACCCCCCGCTGTAAACATTAATGCACCGACGGTTACCATCGCCGGAGATGCTACTGTATTTAGTGGCGTCCCACTCATCCCCATTAGTTTTTTAGTCACCGAAGACACCCAGCTCCGAACTGTGTGGCTCCGGATCACCAACACGATAACAGGTGGCGGTACCCTCTCACGAGCGCTTTGCTCTCCTGCTACGAGGCCATCTTGTCCTCCCACCGGATGGAGTGGGACAGAAATAATTGATTTTTCTTCATTCGGAAACGGGCCATATAAGGCTACAATCAGGGCGTGCGACAGCGGGGGCCAATGTACTTCGACGAGCGTAGACATTACGTACGCAAAAGGCTGTACCTCCTCGACCGACGCGAGGTGCAAGAGCGATTATCTCGCCCTACAAGCATGTATTGGAAAAGCGATAAGCGGTGCGTGCGTTAAGGCCGACCTTAATCTTGATGGGGCAATTACTGACGCCGATCTTTTCCTCCTTACAAGTGCGGCATCACTATTCGATATGAATGCTGACGGTCGCGTGGATACCACACAAACCGTCACAAACAAAAATAGCACGTGTTTCTTTTTTACTGCTCAGGACGCACTTTTGCCGTGTGCACTACGCATCATTGGAGATATTACTATTACGGGAACAGAGCTGATTAATTTCCAAACGCTCTTTAACGCTGCAATGCTGACGCCAAATAGAATCCTCCTCTCCACGCTCAACACAAACTTGTGTTCAAGATTTCCTTGCACAACACCAGGGGCTGGTCTTGGCGGAACAGATCAGCTCAGCATCTATGGAGAGGCGATGTTCACCACTATTTCTCAGTATGATTTTAACGGTGACGGTGTTGTCGACTGGAATAATGGGAGTCTGGATATGCTCTTTTTTCAGTCATGCATTACTGATCCAACAAAGCCAGGGTGCACCAAAGCAGATGTGAATCGTGACGGATTTATTACCAACTCGGATATGAATTTCCTCTTCAACATCGGAGTCGCGTGGCCCACGGTGACTACGACACTCTCCAAAATGGAACAAACATTTTGGAATGGGGCATTCCAACCTGAAGCCGGAATCATCAGCGTATGTACCGGAGCGAATCCCCCCCAGCTCTTGTGCGCATCTGCAGACGTAAACAAAGATGGGGCAGTGAACTCAGCTGATCTTACTGCACTCCAAGCGGCAGACAAATACGATATCGATAGTAATGGGGTTGTCGTGTATGCCCAAACGCCGAGCGTACCTGTGCCGATAAACGCAACTATTCCTCCTGTTGTGACATCAACCACCTTTGCTGTGGGAAATAGGGTAATGTCAACGACAAACATCATCGTCCGCAGCGTCGCAGGTAACGCCCAGCCATTTGTTGGTTCGCTACCAGCAAGTATCCAGGGGGTCATTACTGGAGGACCAGTCTTCGTCGATAATAATTGGTGGTGGCCAGTTTCCTTTGATGGGGGCATGAGTGGTTGGACGGTTGAGCCGACACTACGACTCGCCACATCTACGCCACCTCCACCTCCACCTCCACCCGCAAGCGGAGTATCGACAAAATTCAAAATGGGAGAACTAGTAGCTTCTACTGCAAACCTCAACGTGCGTACATCTGCTTCTCTTACCAGCGCATTCGTCGCTCTCATTCCCGCCAACACGACACGAGGAAATATTACCGGAGGTCCGATCTTTGCTGACGGATACTGGTGGTGGCAGACTGCATGGGCAAGCGGTGTTTCCGGTTGGTCAGTAGAAAACTACATGAAAGAGCTTACTCCCCCAGTGGCGCCCAACATCACTCTCCCCACGCAAAACTCATATCTCCCATCCCGCACTGTCACAATTAGCGGCACAATGCCCGCAGCAGAGGTTGATGGTACCGTACGCGTATGGCTTGGAGCGACTCTCTTAGGGAACTCGCAGATTGACACAGCGGGGCGTTGGGCAATTACTACGACACTTACTGATGGTGCCTACACCATTACCGCAGTCGCGACCGATCAATCACTGAACGTCGGTCCTTCAACGGCGGGACGCACCTTCACCATCGACACGATTCCCCCAGCTGCACCAATAGTCACCTCCCCCGCCCAAGGATCAACGGTAACCTCTTCATTCACCCTCACAGGAACTGCAGAACCGGGAAGTACCGTATCAATCTACGCGGACACAAATACCGGCACCCTCCTTGGTATCGTGACGACGAGCGGGTCCGGGAGTTGGTCCTTTGCACGAAGTGGGTATATAGACGGAAATTATGTCTTCGCAGTGACCCAAAAAGACCGAGCAGGTAATACCAGTCCAGTAACAATACGCGGCCTTATCGTTTTCACTCCTCCGCCACCTCCACCACCACCACCCGTGGTAAATCCTCCACCAGGCAACTTCGCAATGAACTGCACGGATGGATTTATGCAAACTGCGGGGTCGTACCACCTCTTGAACGACCAGTGGGGTAAAGCGGGAGTTGTCGGATTTTTCGAGCAGTGCACAGGGATGGGCCCACTGAACCCAGATGGCTCTATGTCAGGTCGTTGGACTTGGGTGTGGCCTGCTGGACCAAACGAAGTTAAGGGCTGGCCTTCGGTAATTTTCGGACAGAAGCCGGGCCGTGCGGCCGCACCAGGCTCTGGGCTTCCACGCCAAGTGAACACCCTCAACTCGGTGCTGAGCACATGGAATACCACGAGTACGTTCACCGGAACCGGCCACCTCACATTCGACTTGTGGCTCACGCGTGACCCTGTACTGTACGGGAATTTCCCGATGACACCAATCACTCACGAAATCATGGTTGCGCTTGAACCGTATAATGGATATGGATTACCAGCAAATAGAAATCCTGCCTGGTTTGTGGAGAACGTCACTTTGGGTGGGGTACCATACGCATTTTACCGTGCCGATAACTTCGGGTGCTGCGGTCTTTGGAGATTCCTTGTATTCCAAAATCTCTCACCTAGACCCTCTGGGTCGCTAGAATTTAAAGTTCTTTTCGATTACTTAGTGGCCCGAGGACATATTTTGGGTACTGAGTATCTTTCGTCTGTTGAATTTGGCACAGAGGCGGTTGAGGGTACTGGCGATGTGACTGTTAATTCTTTCAAAACCACTGTTTACTAAAGAAAGATACACGTGGTTGCAAAAAATGCAGTGAGCAATCACTGCATTTTTGTTTTACGCTTTGAGCAATTTCGAATTCTATCGAGCGCCCTCACATGGCCTCTTATTTACTTTTTTTGAGCGCTAATCATACAGCATGTTATGATACGGAAATGCTTAAGAAACTTAAGGCATTTATTCCAAAGCCCGTTCTAAGGGCACTGCTTCCGTTCTACCATTTTGTGCTTGCTATGTTGGGTGCATGTATCTATGGTTTTCCTTCTAAAAAACTCATCGTCGTAGGGGTAACTGGCACAAAAGGCAAATCAAGTACAACAGAAATTCTCGGCAGCATCTTTGAGGCCTCAGGTCACAAGACAGCCACCCTTGGCACTATCAAATTCAAAATTGGCGACAAGGTTGAACGTAATCTGACCAAGATGACAATGCCAGGGAGATTTTTTATTCAAAAATTCCTTCGCGAAGCACTCGACAGTGGGTGCACACATGCAGTCATTGAGATGTCTTCAGAGGGTGCAACGCAATTCAGGCAGCGATTCATCGACATGGACGCACTCATCTTCCTCAATCTTTCCCCAGAGCACATCGATGCACACGGCTCGTATGCAAATTATCGCGATGCAAAGCTTGCTATTGCGCGCACACTTTCTCGCTCATCCAAGGAAGAGCGATTCATGGTAGGAAATGTCGATGACAAAGAGTCTCCATTATTTTTTGCCGTTCCTCATGTAAAGGCAGTACCCTTTTCAATTGGTGATGCGGAAGGACTCGAAGTCGACGATACGCATGCCTCGTTTCTTTTTCATGGAACGCAGATAGAGAGTCAGCTTGGTGGGAAATTTAATGTCATGAACATGCTCGCCGCGGGAACTGCGGCAATGAAGCTCGGCATTCCACTTGATGCAGTTGCCAAGGGTATCGCCCGTGTCACAAAAATTGAGGGGCGACTGGAGCATATCGAGACGGGACAATCATTCCCAGTTATTGTGGACTACGCGCACACCCCTGACTCACTCGAGGCCTTGTATCAAACCTTCACGGCCTATAAAACCGTCTGTGTCTTGGGCAACGCAGGTGGTGGTCGTGATAAATGGAAGCGTCCGGTGATGGGAACTATTGCCGACAAATATTGCTCACACATTGTTCTCACGAACGAAGATCCGTATGATGAAGATCCGGAAACAATCCTCAAAGAAATACAAGAAGGGATTAGCGCACACAAGCCGCAAATTATTCTCGATCGTCGCGAGGCGATCGCGCGTGCACTCTCAATTGCGAACGAAATTATTGATAAATCTCCTGCGGTATTAATTACAGGAAAAGGAACTGATCCCTTTATCATGGGTAGAGACGGGACAAAACTTCCTTGGGATGATCGGGAGGTCGCAGAAGAAGAACTCGCAAAACTCATATGACGTGGTTTGTTTTTGCCATACTCTCAGCATTTTTCGCATCGCTTGCATCTATTCTTGAGAAAAAAACCCTCGAGCGCGTTCACTCGATCGATTTTTCCACAGCACTCGCATTTGCGGCGGCGATCATTTCTTTTCCGACTCTTTTTTTCGCTTCATGGGAACACATCACCCCCACAGTGCTTGGTGCTATTTTTCTTGTATCGCTCTTGGCGGCTCTCGCATTCATCGAAGTAACACGGGGAATAAGGCACCTCGAGATCAGCTCTTCGTCACCACTCTTTCTCACTAGCCCGATGATCTCGGCGCTTCTTGCCTTTGTCTTACTGGGTGAAAAACTATCAGGGAACCAAATTGGGGGTATGGGGCTTCTTTTACTCGGCACATACATTCTTGAAACCACACATTTTTTTAGAGCTCGTGAGTTTTTTAACAATTTGTGGGGAGATAAATATGCACGCGTAATTATGTTGGGGCTTATTGTCTACGGATTCACTTCCATTGGCGACCGTATTATTCTTGCGCACTGGGGAGTCTCGCCGATGTTGTACATAGCGCTTGCACAGTTGTGCATTGCACTAATCTTTCTTGTAATCACACTATTTAAACATCGCTCAATAATGCCATCACTCGCTATTATCAAAAGCAGCGGGAAGAGCATCTTTCTTGTTGCGCTCCTCACGACGGGCTATCGGCTTATGCAGGCTGAGGCGACGGCACTTGCAGCGGTGGGGCTTGTGGTTGCCGTCAAACGAAGCTCGACACTTTTCACCACCATCATCGGAGGGGAACTTTTTCACGACCACGGAATCCTCCGCAAAACCATCGCCTGCATCATCATGATCATCGGCGTTTACGCAATCGTACTAGGATAAACAAACCTCTTGATTTTTTTCGTCCGTATTCCATTGTTATCGGTCAAAGATGCGAAAGAGTGCGATACCAAACGCAACCGACACATTGAGCGACTCTTTTTCTCCGCGCATGGGTATCTCGCAAA
>JAYTCK010000042.1:0-7860 GCA_043736515.1 bacterium | reverse complement strand
CGGCGTCTTTCCTGATACGGGGCATGTGGGGGTTTGTGGTGTATGGCATATGAATCATCCTAATGGTTAGGGTGATTCCAAGCTATTGAACCATTACGAGAAATTTGACATATATCTATTAAAATGTTAGTATGAAATTGCCTCGATCCGAAGGCTCTTTGTACACAGGAGATGATATGAAATTTTCAGCACAACAGTTCGACGATGTCGAACGGAACATTGGTGTGCCGTTGACCGACGAGACGAAGCACGTGATGGAACAAAGCCTCGGGGTTCTTCGCGTGGAACCCCAGGCCAATAATGGAGTGCTCTTCTTCAAACGCCACTGCGGCCAGCGCGTTCGCCTCTTCAAAATTGGCTGGGATGCAGCAATTATGCTTTCCATTTGCGAAGTGTGTAAAAATCAAACAAGCAAGAAAGTTGACACCTCTGGGTGGTAATGCCATTCAATGCAATTCACCTGACTTTACGTCAGGTGATCTTTTATTATATTGAGAATTAGATATCCAAATTCGCGAGACGGGCGTTGGACTGGATGAATGACTTGCGCGGAGCAACTTCAACACCCATCAAGAGGTCAAATATCTTATCAGCTTCTTGGGCGTCTTCGATGGTCACCTGTTTTAATACACGACGAGTGGGGTCCATGGTGGTTTCCCAAAGTTCTTCGGGGTTCATTTCTCCGAGACCTTTATAGCGCTGAATATGTATCTTGTTCGCTTTTTTTGCTTTCGCTTCAGGCGCCTCCTTTTCGTCATCTTCTTCCAGAGGAGTTTCTTCGCCTTCTTCTGGGGCGACCTCTTCAAGCTCAGACATACTTACTCCTTGTTCAAGCAAGTATGCATTCTTCTCTATGTCAGAATAAAAATAATTAAGGTCCTTGCCCTTCTTCACTTTGTAGAGCGGCGGCTGAGCGATGTATACATGTCCTGCGTCCACAACGGGTCTAAAGTAGCGGTAAAAGAGCGTGAGGAGAAGTGTGCGAATATGTGCACCGTCCACGTCAGCATCTGTTGCGATAATGAGTTTGTGGTAGCGGAGCTTGGAAATATCGAACACGTCCCCGATGGCAGTACCGAGGGCAATAACGAGTGCGCGTACTTCATTCGAGGCGAGCATCTTGTCGAGGCGGGCACGTTCCACATTCAAAATCTTTCCTTTGAGCGGCAATATGGCCTGTGTCTTGCGATCGCGTCCTTGTTTCGATGAGCCGCCTGCAGAATCTCCCTCAACAATGAAGAGTTCCGACTCCTCTGCACTGCGCGACTGACAGTCGGCGAGCTTGCCCGGGAGCGTAAGCCCCTCGAGTGCGCCCTTTCGGAGCACGGAGTCTTTTGCCGCCTTGGCGGCTTTGCGTGCCTTGAGTGCGAGGATGACCTTATTTATAATGGCCTTTGCGTCATCAGGATTCTCTTCGAGGTATGCAGCAAATGCTTCGCCAAAGACTTTTTCTGTTGCACCGCGGGCTTCCACAGAGCCAAGCTTGCCTTTGGTTTGACCTTCAAACTGGATTTCCGCCATCTTAATGGAGATCACTGCGGTCATGCCCTCGCGCACGTCATCACCAGTAAATGTCTCGTCCGCATCCTTTGCATAGCCGTTTTTCTTTGCGTAGTCATTCAAGATGCGTGTCAGCGCGGTACGAAAACCAGTGACATGCATACCACCTTCTGGGTTGTAAATATTGTTCGCAAAAGGAATTTCGCGGGATGCAAAATCATCGATATACTGCATCGCTACCTCTACCATTACATTCCCCTCTTCCTTTTCTACATAAAAAATATTTTTGTGGACAGGAGTTTGGAACTTATTGTAAAACTTCACGAGCGAATGGAGTCCGCCTTCAAAATAAAATGAAGTATTGGGAACATTGAAGCCCTCATCTTTGAGATAGAGATATTTTCCTTCATCAAACTTCTCTGTGTATTCCTCAAGGTTGAGAATACTGATCTCGAGCCCTTTCACGAGATAGGCTTGCTGTCGCAAATGATTGACGATTGTGTTCCAACTAAATTTAATTTCACTGAATATCTCAGGATCCGGATCAAAGATGACAATGGTGCCATGAGCCTTTGAAGAGCCGATTTTTTTGACACTGGCTTTCTTTTTGCCACGTACATACTCCTGCACATACTCTCCGCCGTCCTTGTGGACGATTACTTTACAGTATTGGCTAAGCGCATTTACCACCGATGCACCGACACCGTGGAGTCCTCCGGATACTTTATAGCCACTTGCCTCACCACCAAACTTGCCCCCAGCATGGAGAGTAGTCATAACGGTCTCAAGTGCAGAGACTTTCGTCTTGGAATGAATGTCTACAGGAATACCACGACCATTGTCAGTGACACGGACACGATTACCCGGCAAAAGCGCAACTTCAATGCGATCACAAAAACCACCCATCGCTTCATCGCGTGAGTTGTCGAAAATTTCCCAGATCAGGTGATGGAGTCCCTCGACACCCGTCGAGCCGATATACATACCCGGACGCTTGCGGACAGGGTCGAGTCCTTCGAGGACCGTGATTTCATCCGCGCCATAATTTCCTGTTTTTTTAGATTTTGTGTCTTCTGCTTTTGCCATATTCACTCCACTAGAATAAATATTTGTCCGCAAAAAGCGGACAAACTGATACAAAAAGTATAGCAAAAAAACCATATTTCTCAAAGCTTTTTAGCAGATTTTGTGTGTTCAAAATGCTTCCCAAATATGGCTTAAAATACTGCTTTTATGCCAAAAATAATTGACTTCCAAATAGGATGTGATACTTTTTATACAGTTTCTTTGTAACACTCTTCAATAGAAAGTGATCCCCATGACCCAACTTACAATTGGTATGTACGGCAGTGAATTCAACTCTCCAAATAACCTGTTCGGCTTGCACTGTGGGCAGATGTGCAGCAAAGGTAAGCTTACTCACAATAGCGGCTGGTACAACAAGGCCGGAGAAAAACTCGGCTGGGGCGACCTCTCTACTTACGACGTGGCACGGATTTCTGCAGAACTCGAGGCTGGCGAACTTTTCGTGATATTGAGTGAAAGTGATTCCTACTGGAACCCACGACGTAATGGTATTTCGGAATCAGCACCGGGGGTCACCTACATAGCAATGCACGCAGTGTTTATCGTTGTTCAAGGCTACGTCTATTCCGTCGATAGTTGGGATCCAACACCACCAAAAACGACAGAGACTGCCGGAATGGTGTTCGCGGTCATTGGTCAAAAAGAAGCCCTGCGCCTCATCGAGACCGGCAAGCTCTGACTTCCACTTCACAAAAGCCATGCAATGCATGGCTTTTTTTGTACTATTTTTTATCTCACTTGCCAGTCGTTCTCTTTGTTGCAGGCAAGCGTGACACGCTCCATAATGCTCCCCACTTCGTCGTCGGTGAGGGTGCGCTCGAATGATTGGAAAACCATGCGGTAGGCATACGAGATGCGGGATTCCCCAGGCTTTTGAAATTTGTCGAATTGGGAAAATCGGACAACAAGTTCACCTGCTTCTTTTTTGAGTAGCGTCTCAATATAGGCTTCGCTCACTTCTTGCGGTACGAAAATTGCAATATCCCGCACGATGAACGGATAGGCGGAGAGGGTTTGATAGCGAATATTTTTTTCTTCTCTGATAAGGGGTTCATATATAGTTGGTTCTGGGAGGTCTTTAATGATTTCGTCGAAATCGACCTCAAACACTGAGTAGGGTTTGCCACCCTCCGAATTAAGAACGCATCCCGATAAATCATTCACTCCAAATTGTTGAAGAAACTCGAGGAGTAACTTTTCGTGGAAAGATTTTTTTCGATTTGTTCCCAATGCAAGATGACACCGCTCCCCCGCCAAAGTAAAGGCGTTGCCAAATTCAAACACATCAATAAATATTTTCTGTAATATTGGCGCGTAGTAATGATTGGTTCGCAATGAGGATTTCAAACCAATTGCGAGATCTCTTCGCATGAACGGACGATCTTGTCCTACTGGATTTAGTACTTCAATATCGCCATCACTTTGGAGGGCAAACGAGTATGTATATACCTCCGAGAAACCTTGCTCGACCAAAAATTTACGGACTTTATTTGCATAATACATGCGCTTGTGTGGCACCCCTTTTCTTGGAAGTTTCGGGAGAACGGGCGCAATCTTTTCATAGCCGATATGTCGTCCCACTTCTTCGATTATGTCTTGTTTAATGCGTAGATCAAGGCGCTCTGGAGGAGCATGTACCACAAATTCGCTGCCCTTTTGTTCAAATGCATGTCCAGCTCGTGTGAGCACTTGTGCGAGGTCATCTACCGAAAGGGTGAGCCCAAGCAAACCATTAATGTCGAGAAGGGTCACACTGACAGATGCAGGACTTTCGAGGACATTATATACATCGGTCGTGCTGCCAATCCGCACAGTATCACCTCCGTGCTTAAGGAGTAGGGCGAGTGCCATGTCACACCCTTCCTTTGCGAATGCCGACGTCATGCCGTTCTCGTAACGCTTTGATGCATCAGTCTTAATGTTGTGCTTTTGAGAGGTTTTGCGAGTAAGTGTGGGGTCAAAATTTGCGCATTCGAGGATGATGCTTGTCGTTGTGCTTGTCACCTCGGCTTTTTTGCCACCCTTGATACCGGCAAGTGCGAGCACGCCCTCATCGTCGGCAATGACGAGCTCGGTGCCACTCAAAGTAAGCGCCTTGTTGTCGAGGGTTGTCATGGTTTCTCCATCTTTGGCCAAACGCACGGTGATTCCGCCCACTACTTTTTCCGCATCAAATGCATGGAGCGGCTGTCCGATATCAAAAAGCACGTAGTTCGTAATATCTACGATATTGTTGATGCTTCTCGCACCTATTGATTGAAGAATGTCTCCAATCTTTTTTGGTGTTGCACCGACCGACACATTGTCAACTCGCGTGGCAATGTACCGTGGACAAAGTGCCTTGTCCTCAATCACGACGCGAACAGCCGATACTGATTTGTCTCGTGAGACAGCTTCGAGTACACGAGGACGCCGAGGAGCGCCGAGCAAGGCTCCGATTTCTCGCGCCATGCCACGGTGGGAAAGCGCGTCGTGCGCACGGTCGGGTAATACCTTGATCTCGAGCACTGTGTCTCCTCCCCTCTCCTCAATTTCCTCTACCTCAAACGCACGGAGCGTCACCTCGCGCACCACAGTGCCAAGTTCGGGAAGTTCTCCTTCGAGGTGTTCTTTGAGCCAGTTATAGGAGTATTTCATATTAGAATTGATTCACTACCCGAAGGTCGCCGTTATAGAGGAGGCGCACATCATCAATCCCCCACTTGAGCATTGCGAGGCGGTCAATCCCACCCCCAAATGCGAAGCCTTGATAGAGCGAACTATCAACACCGGAATTTTCGAGCACTTTGGGGTGTACCATACCGGCTCCCATAATCTCTATCCACCCCGAATTTTTACAGACGCTACAACCCGATCCTCCACACTTAAAACACTGCATATCGATCTCGGCAGATGGCTCAGTGAAGGGAAAAAAGGATGCGCGGAGCCGCACCTCTATCTCGTGGCCGAAAAGTTCAGTGAAGAGATGGCGAAGCACTCCTTTTAAGTGAGCGAGGGAAATATCCTTGCCGACAAGCAGGCCTTCCACCTGGTGAAATTGCGCTTCGTGAGTTGCGTCTGTCGCCTCATTGCGAAATGCTTTTCCGGGTACGATGAGAGCGAGTGTCCCATTTGGGTATCCATCTTTAGCCCATTTCTCCATTGTGCGGATCTGTACGGGCGAGGTGTGGGTACGGAGGAGCGTGCGCTCGGTGTCTCCCGTTTTGGGTTTCACCCAAAAGGTATCTTGCATGTCACGGGAAGGGTGATCTTTGGGGACATTCAGTGCATCAAAATTGTAAAACTCTGTTTCCATTTCAGGTCCGTCAGCAACGTCAAAACCCATCTCGGTCATAATGCCCGAAATCTGGTCTATCATTATTGTGAGTGGGTGCAAATGGCCATTGGTCAAGCCTTTCTGCATTTGTACGCCCCCCGCGTTTTCCGTTCCTTGCATCGCCCTATTATAGGGAAAATTACCTATAATGCCAACAAAAAACTACCCCACAGAGGGGTAGTTTTTTGAAAACCTTAACGGTGATTTATTGTTCAATAAATTTCACCGACAGAACTACTCCACGACCTGTGACGAGGAATGACGCCGCAGATACACCAGAGAGCGAGATATTGGAGAATGCAGGACCAAGCACCGTTGGTCTGAATCGAATGGTAATTGGGGATTCCTGCCCTGCTCCAAGCACATAGTTACATTTTCCGGTCACGGGATCGATGATGCTTGGCGGACCAACACAAGTGAATGCTCCAGGTAGAATATTGAAGTACCCGGGAGTAAAGTCGACAGTACCGATGTTTTTAATCAATATAGTCTGGTCTTTAAACCTATTCAGTACCACTAAGCCGAAATTACTACCCGCTCCACGAATGTCGATGATTGGCGCGAATATTCCTTGTCCGTGCACTTGGACCGTGAGCGGATTGTTGACTGCATTCGAGGTAAATTGGGCAAATGAATCAACCATGCCAGTTGCGAGTGGTGTGAAGCGTACGGTTATGTCTTTGAACATTCCAGGAGGTAGCGAGTATGAGCAACCCGTTGAAGCTGGGTAGCACGTGAAGTGTGTTGCAGGTGCAATTACGACCGTTCCACTGAGTGTGCCCAATCCTATATTTTGTACACGAATAATTCCATCCTTATACGTACCAAGATTTGTCATGCCGACATCGAGAAATCCAACAGGAGCCAACTGCATCACTGGCTGAACGATGCCTTCACCAAAAAGCCTCGTTCCTGACTGGTCACCCCCGTTAGAATTGAAGCGAAGAAATCCTTCGTAAGACCTTGGCACGTTTGGCGCAAATTCAAAGACCACTGTCTGAGAGGCGCCTACCGCAAGAGAGTAATCACATCCTGAGGCACACCTAAACCTATCTTCACCAAACGATGTGGTCGTCACCGTGCCAGAGACGCGGAGCAGGTACGCTGCGTAAGTTTCGATAGATGCAGTACCCGTAAGCGGACCAGCAGAACCTATGTTTTTTACTACAAAGCTCTTCGTGGGCATACCTCCAAGATTAACTGCACCGTAGTTGTGTGTTAGCGGTGTTACCTCCTGTTCTGGTCTCACAATTGATACGCCAACGGCGGTAAATGGTAGTGTGCGTGGTATGCCATCACCAAAATCATACTCAAAGCGAAGATCTTCTCGATATGACCCAGGTGCATTTGGAGTGAAGACGATCTGCGCATTAATCTCTGATAGTGTGTCGCCACCTCTATCCACGTATGGCAACGTGCCTGTGAGCCCGCTATCATCTCTATCACTCGTATCGAGCAGGAAATGTGCCGACGGAACTATCCGGTAATTGACTAGCCCCGTACCTGTATTCTCAATCAAGAATTTAATGGAGAAATTCTGCTGGGGTGTGCCGAATGTCGTTGTGCCATATTGTACTGCCTCCCCTGGGGCCAGTGGCAAATTACGCTGTAGTGGGTCGAAAACTGAAACCTTGAATGAAGGAGAGACACCGACTCCTGCGAGGTCGACACGCGTACCCGCGACAGTCACAGAGCCACTCACTGTGCCCACCGCAGTTGGCGTGAAACGAAGCGTAACCACGACAGGCAGAGAACCCGCAGAAAGTGCAAATGGTCCACAACTCGTCACACAAGTGAACCGTGGATCAGTTGGAGTAAATGCAGGGATATTCAAGATTCCAGATCCCACATTGGTGACCGTAAAACTCTGCACTGCATTTGCGCCGATGAGTACGTCTCCGAAATTAATATTAGTGTCGTTAATAGAAAGAATTGGCGAAATATTTCCTTGTCCGTTG
>JAYTCK010000041.1:0-3007 GCA_043736515.1 bacterium | reverse complement strand
GGGTCGGGTGCCGCACACGCAGGTGGTGGTATGGGTGGTGGCGCCAACTCGGAAGGGAGTGGCTCTGGACCCCCAAACGCAGGTGGGGGACAGGGGGGCGGGGGTGGGGATTCGGGATAAATCCCGCTCGGCCAGCTATCTTTTCGGAGCAACCTTGCCGCCCTCGACACCCGATCCGTCAAGTGAAATGCCTTGACGAAACCAAGCTTCACGCTTGCGGAGTCTCCGAAAAGATCCTTGCCTCGCTTCTCGGAGCTGCGTTGGGGTTTGAAGAGTTGCAGATGAGATATTTTGAGGAATACAGTGGGGCAGGTATACTCCCTTTATGCAAAAGGAAACGTTTATTTTTATCGGAGCTTCTGGGTCGGGAAAGGGAACGCAGGTCTCGCTCCTTAGGGAACATCTCACCCGCAAAGATCCGGAAACCCCTATCTTTTATCTGCAGACCGGGCAGTACTTTCGTGAATTTATAAAAGGGGATTCCTTGGCAGCAAGTATTGCTAAATACGCGATCGATAACGGGGAGCGCGCACCGGACTTTCTTGCGATGTACATCTGGTCAAAGGTGTTTGTAAAAAATCTCACGGGGAATGAACACCTCATCATCGATGGCTCACCACGTTCCATCAACGAAGAAAAGAATCTTGATATTGCACTCAAGTTTTTTAAGCGTGAGCGTCCTGCGGTTATCTATATCAAAGTGTCTCCGGAGTGGTCACTCCAGCATCTCCTCTCGCGGGCGCAAAAAGAAGGGCGTCTTGATGATACCGAAGAGAGTATTAAAAAGCGGCTGGCATGGTTTGAACATGATGTTGTCCCTGCCATCAACCGCTACCGCCGCGATCGCGATTATGATTTTGTTGAAGTAAACGGTGAGCGTTCGGTTGAGGAAGTACACAGAGACATCATCGCCAACGTCTTCGGAGAATAGTTTGTTCAGAATTACTCACACAAAAATACCTCGCGGTGTCAGCCCGGGGATGGAGTGAGTTCCCGTAGTGTCAACGGGTCAAACAGCATCTTTGTTTGACTGAATCAGATACCCCGAGCATTAGCTCGCGGGTTGTTCTTTTTTTGCCCCCCAAGTCTTTCAGGTACAAATTTATGTTTAACCCCGACAACCTTTTCTAGAAAGAATTACGTTATCTACTTCGACCGAAGTAAATAACGTAATTTTTTTATCGCGTTTGTCGTTCCCGCACTCTTATTTTAAGGAGAAATAATCCAAAATTCTTTGGTCATTTTCTATTTTTTCAACAACGGCATATATGACTTCATGTCCAAGCTTAAAATGCGCTTTGAGTAAAATGACAAGTGCCTCGCAGTCATATGGGTATATCCAGACACTATTCTGCAGCTTGTAAAATCCGAAATCTCTCAGTAATCCTTTGAGTTCCATCCGCGCAAGTTTCCTCTCCTCTTTTATGTCATATGTCACCATGCGCCAACGCTTGTCCCAACGTTTATGTTTTCGAGTATCCGGATTGTGCGCCACCATTTCAGCAAGTTTGTATTTGCCGCTATCAGTGAGACGAATATACTTTCCTTTTCCTGTGCGTTCCACCGTGACCAGTCCTTTTGCAAGTAGTTTTTCAAATGCAGTAGCAAAAAGATACTTTGGGTGCTGTCGCCTAGTTTTGCCTCCATCAAACATTTGTAAGATCTGAAGCGCATTGGGAGCGAGAAGCGCCATACTCAAAACTCCGGTTGCAGCAATTGTGTGGAGGACAACATGCTGGATGTTCGTACGTCGACGTACTCCTTTTGCGCCTAATTCAACAACTTTTTTCATGAGATGAGCATAGCATACATACTTTCCTTTTACGCTATTTACTTCGGTCGAAGTAAATAGCGTAAAAGGTTTTGTAAGGTAACTTTTTGAAGAGAATGTGTTAGTATCCCTGTATGGCAAAGATCAAGACAGCTGAGGAGATAGTACTACTCCGTGAATCGGGGAAGCGGCTCGCGCGCATACTCGAGGAGGTAAAAAAGGCCATCAAGCCTGGGGTAACCACTATGGACCTCGACGTGTTGGCAGAAAAATTGATCCGTGAAGGTGGGGACACTCCGCCGTTTTTGAATTACACTCCGCATGGCGCACGATACCCTTTCCCTGCATCCCTGTGCGTCTCCCTCAATGACGAAGTTGTCCACGGAATTCCCTTGAGCGATCGTGTGATAGCAGAAGGTGATGTTGTAAGTATCGATCTCGGGCTCACACACAAAGGCATGGTCACCGACGCCGCGCTCACTGTTTCTGTTGGCGAAGTATCTGACGACGTGATGCTGCTTATCAAAGAAACAGAGCGCAGCCTCTATGAGGGTATAAAAGCGGCTAAGGGCGGTGCGCGTATTGGCGACATTGGCGCTGCCGTCGAGCATGTGGGATTTAAACATGGATATGGCGTCGTGCGTGAACTCGGCGGACACGGTGTTGGCCATGCAGTACACGAAGAGCCCTACGTTCCAAACTACGGAAAGAAGGGAACAGGGCCAATATTAAAGCCCGGCATGGTGCTCGCTCTTGAGCCAATGTTCACTCTTGGCTCGGAAGAGATACGTCTTATGCCCGATGGTTACACCATTATTACCAAAGACGGCAGCCTTTCCGCCCATTTTGAACATACTATTGTAATCACCGAAGGCGGCCCCGAAATTGTCACCACGCTCTAGCGTGCTCGTGGCTCTGGTATAATGAAAAGTAATGAGATCCGAGCCTACGGAAACACTTTCAGCACCGCTGCTCGAGCTGGTGGAGTCACTTCTCCATACTCCCGATCGTCGCGACGAAGAATTCTCTGATTCAGCTGAAACGCCATTTTTCTTAAGCAAGGTGTCCGACCACGCAAGTGCATTTTATGAAAAAATTCGGAGTGCGGTAGATAATAAAGAAGAGCATTTTCTGCGACGACACGCCATTCGTCGTGTAGTGAAGCGCATAGGATGGTACTCTGCCGACCCAGTATTAATTACAACCACGCTTTTTCGTGAGCTTTATCGTGGGGGA
>JAYTCK010000040.1:0-21989 GCA_043736515.1 bacterium | reverse complement strand
CCTCTATTGGTAATCAGCAACCAACAGCTTTAGGCGCGGATTCTTAAGGCTTATTTGGAAAGCCAGAACCAGTCTCCATAGTCAGATCCCCTCATTGTCAGGGGGTCACTTATCTGTAAAATTTTTGACATTTCATTTTCTGCCGACGTTTTTATTTGCATTGGCTCCTTGTACCCCTCTTTTCTTGGCTCAAATACATTAAAAAGCGCGATGTGGTTAGCGAGAAATCTAAATTTATTTTTCAGTGTCGTTCTGTCACCCCAAATATCATTATGGTCTATTTCAACTGGGCTTATTCCATTGAGTTGCTTGGTGAGTAATTCCCTATTATTTAAATTGGTGAGCTCTAAGGAGGGATAATTTGCGCGAATATGTTTAATTCGATCCACCGCAGCGCTTACCTCAGCTTGAATATTTTCACCCCCTTGCATAACGTACGGACCAAAAAGAAACTCAAAATGGTTCAAGCTCTTGAGTTCAAGTAGTATCTCAAAAAGTATGCGGTAAGAAAATATTTCCCCTTGGCTGAACAACATCATCTGATTTCGAAAAACATCTTCAAATGAAATTTGACCTCTCAGTAGAGAATTTCCAATTTCGGTTAATATGAAATTATCTTTTCCCTCTCTTTTTATCACTCCTAGCCGGAATGCGTGAGAAACATTATTGTGATTAGCAGTAAGCTCCACTCTATTTTTACTTCTGCTTCCGTCAACAAACCTTTCCAGTGTCGGTCGCACTAGTGAATCCCTGTAAGTGTCGGGATTATAGTCACCCAAGATTCCAAAAACAGGCTTATAATTACTCTTTCTTTCACCCTTTCCCAAGTGAGAAAATCCCATTTTTGATCCAGTTGGGTTTGCGTTTGCCGTCGCAACGCGAATTGTAATTTTATCTAGAAAATCATCAAGACTGATGCCCTGATGTAGCTTTATGCCGTTAGTTATCACCCTCACTCTTTTATTTTTGCCCTCACCATTGATGCGAATTCCTTTTTTCTGGCTTGAAATTGCAAATTCGTTGTATCGATCAATCTCCTCATGTAGAGTATTATCCTGATCGCGCATCGATTGAATGACGGAGTGAAATGTTGATAAAGTATCGTCCCAAGCTACATCTTCTAAACTTTCGATATTATCTGGAATAATAATTGGCACAATAACCCTAGCGACTTTTTCTACTCCCGGTGACTTACGTAGAGCGCGACCTATGCCTTGCACGATATCAATAAGAGATTTTTTAGGATCAACAAAGTAAACAGAGTCTACGATTGGAATGTCCACACCCTCAGCAAGTACGTGCACATTCCCAAGCACGCCTCTATCTGCATTTTTAAAATTGGATATTCTTATCATTCGCTCTGCCGTATTTTGATCTCCAAGTACATAGGTAAAGAAGGGGGCGTTTTCGCTAAAGCTTTTATTTGCAGAAAGAAGATTTAACGCACGATCAAAAATAATAGCATTTTTTCTTGACGCATGAAAAGTTATTGCTTTTTTCACCTCATCTGTCAGGAGCGCCTTAACAAGAAAGCCAGCCTTAAAAAGCAGATCAGCAGATAGAGTCACTTTTTCTTTCTGGGCATCATCAAGAAAGACGTACGCATTATTCTTAATTAGCTCAAGTTCGACTGCTCCATTGATAACAGCAAGGACTATTTCGTAATCTGCAATAACACCTGCCTCTATTGCCTTACCAAAATTGAAATCATGAAAAGTGGGACCGTATTTTGATTCATCGTCCATCGAAAAAACTTCGACGCCTGATTTCTTTGCATAGGTTTTTACTGCAGGATTCACTAATCTCTCGGTGGCAGTCATAAAAAGCCGCTTCGTCGCAGGAACATTCTCATCTCGTAGCCCTCGCGCAAAAAATTGATCCTCGCGACCTACAGTACGATGTGCTTCATCAAAGACGGCGAGGTCAAATCTGAAGTCGCCAAGCAATTTTATTGCCTCTTCGATTACTGGTATCGAATGGTATGTAGAAAAAATATATTGGGACTTGCTCGACGTAGACTTTAGCCATTGTGCAACTTCACTTGGTGTTGTAGTAACAGAAAAATCAAGATCATCCACGGAAATATCGGACTGCTCTCCATAATCTTCAATATCTGAAACTATAGAAGAATCACTGCAAACACAGAGATATTCAAAATCGCGATTTCTGTGCTGAATCCATTCCCTTACGGTTTGACCTACCAAAGATATGCTTGGTGCGAAAACCAACACCTTTGATGCATTAAGCACTTTTGCCTCTGAAACCCACAAAGCAACGAGTGTTTTTCCTGTTCCACACGCGGCAATCAATTTACCTCGATCGTGCGCCTGAAGTCCGTCAACGATGTCCCGCAGCATAAACTCTTGATGGGGCCGGGGTGTGAACCTGGGTGGCCTTATTGCTTGAATTGACTTGCTTGTAGTTGCTGTATTAAAAATAGTCTGGAAAAAATCAAGATCGAGTTCAAGAAGTCTGTCCAAGAGCGTGTGATCATGATTTATTTTTTTACCAGCCACAATAGGTAACCGGGTACTGTTTGCTAAGGTACGCTTTGAATCACAGTACTCAGCTTCAGACCAAAATGTTGCTAGCTCCGTGGCGGTGGGTGACGATTGATCCGAGCGAAACTTTGCTTGCCATGCTTCTACACCACCCGTTGTTAATAGGCTCATCCCGTCAACACCAAAATCATTTTTTTCAAGCTTATATTTATCTCGTATTTCATTTGGTATTTCGTGCCCAGGAATCTTGTCAGACCAAACTTTACTAATGCGATAAATATCTTTGTGATACAACAAAAAGAGGAAGCAGAATTGTTCAAAAACATCCCCCTTCTCAGTAGTTTCTTGTATTTGACGTATCTCCTCTTCAAGGTCGCTCCAATTATTGTACAATCGACGAGAAAAGACAGGATGCAGTCCAGCTATAGGAGATTCGGTTGTGGTGGTTTTTCGTAAGTCCATGTCGCTATTTTGGGCGATTACCTTATTTCAAACTCTATCATTTAATCTCCATCACTTCTACCCAATATAGATTCATTTTTTTCGTCAGGTTTTTAGTAATTTTATCAACTATTCCTCCCTAGACTACTTGGGAGAGTTCTGTCATTCATTGGTCTGTATGAAAAATACGAACCCGCTAGAGGGCTCTGACGAGCCGAAGATTAAGTACTGTTTATACGCTAGAAAATCATCGGAATCGGACGAACAGCAAGCCCTTTCGATCGATTCCCAAGCCAAGGAGATGCTCCAGCTGGCACAGCGAGAGGGGCTCGATGTGGTCGACATCAAGCGCGAGTCACACTCGGCAAAAAGCACCGGGCAACGGCCCGTCTTCAATGAGCTGATTAACGACCTCAAGGCTGGAAAATTCAATGCCGTACTAGCATGGCATCCTGATCGCTTAAGCAGAAATGCAGGAGACCTTGGGGCGATCGTCGACCTTATGGACGAACACAGGCTGATCGAAGTGCGAACCTTTGGTCAGAAATTTACCAACAGCCCAAGTGAGAAATTCCTTCTTATGATCTTGTGCGCACAAGCGAAACTTTAGAACGACAACAAGGGCGTGAACGTGAAGCGCGGCCTTCGTGCAAAAGTCGAGATGGGATTATGGCCATGCGTGGCACCAACAGGGTACATCAACGATCGCATGCCGGGTCGAGCGGGATATGTGATAGTCGACCCAGTACGCGCTCCGATCATTAAGCAGATATTTGAAAAGGTCGGCAACGAGCGATGGAGTGCGAGGACTGTTTATAAATGGATGGTCAAAGAAGGAAAGTTTAACAGCGTGAGAAAAGGAAACAAAGCACTCACACTAAGTACGATCTATCGACTGCTTCACCAGCCGTTCTATTCGGGGACATTTGAGTACCCCACTGGAAGTGGTAACTGGTACAAAGGACAGCATGAGCCACTTGTGTCTAAAGAACTATTCGAGAGGGTGCAGCAAAAATTAGCGGATGAGTTGAAGTCAAAAAAGCAGTACCAGGAATTCACCTTCACTAACCTGATGCTCTGCGGATATTGCGGGTCTGGAATCACCGCGCAGTCAAAAGATAAAAATCTCAAAGATGGGAGCATTAGAAGTTACGTCTACTACAACTGCACTCACAACAAAGACCACTTCTGTAAGAACCCATTCATTCGCGAAGAAGAGCTACTCAAACAGATCGAGGAAATTTTTGACGAAATCAACATTGACGAATTGGGTACCCGTCACATCATCGAAAGAGAGGTTGCACGATATAACAATATACGAGCGAAGCTACTTGGTTCAAAAGAGAACGACAAAGCACTCGACGTCGACGTAAGAAACTATGCGAAGTACATGCTCAAAGAAGGCACTATGCTTGAAAAGCGTGAGCTCCTCGGATGTCTAAAAAATAGAATTATCCTGAAGGATAAAACGATAACGCTTGAAAAAAGTTTGCAAATCAATGGATCAACGCCAGAAACACAGATAGCACGCTGAGGACGACGAGTATTTTCACCCCGCCTCCATACACAATCCAAGTAAATAATTTTTTTGCAGCAAGTATAAATATTCCAAGAACCAGAATGGAAACTCCTACACCAGTGAGTGGGTCGTGCAATCCTTTCGTAGAAGCATGAGTCCAAACAAAAATTATACCAACTACAACCATGAGGCGCGCAATTATGTTAAACCAGCTTATGGAATCTTGGTGATCAAAAGGAGCACCTCCTATGCCAACTTTTTTAGCAAAAAAGACACGAGTTGCAGCCCCCGCAACACTTGTGATAAGACGAATTACTAGCTGTTGAAAAAAACTCCCGTCCATACTATTTTAAGTTCTCATCAAAAACTTGATAACTATCATCATTTGAGTCTCCTTTTCCGGTAAATTCTAAGAATGGGCAATTTGGCAAGCAGTCTTCACCGAGCTTTCTTTCCAGCTCCCCTGTAACAAAATGGTATAGGTTTTCACCATGATGACTTATGCCGTTGGGTTTTACTACAAGTGCCAACATCTGTAGCACCATCATTGAGGCGAGGTGCGCACTAAAAGCAAAAACGTTTTGGTTGTTCAGGTGATGGCGCAAGCCGTCAACGGTGTTTATGTACTCTGAATCATCCAACAGACCATTACGCTCAAGAGACACTTCAGCAAAGGTGTACTGCCCAACGCACGAGAGACATTTATTACCCGGGGTCGCGGTGTGCGCACGCCAATCCGCTGAGCGTAACAAATCCTCCTTGGTGTGTACGCGAATACCACCATCAACCACCGGGATCAGGTGTGTATAAGCAATGTAATTAAGAACGTGGCGCGCCCACGGCCTATCAACACAACTGAACAGGAGATCACAATCTAGTGCACCTCGGTATCCCTCAGCTCCAGTTACATGAACTGGTAATTGTGTGACGAAAAAGTTGTCGGCAGTTGCGTGTTCAATAAGTCTTTTTGCAATTACGTCCGTCTTCAATTCACCAACATCTTTTATCGTCGCATGCATAAGTCGATCGAGATTGTGTTTCTTTACTACATCAAAGTCGATGAGCGAAATGTGCCGAACTCCAGTTCTAGCAAGTGCCTCAGCAATAGCACTTCCGACACTCCCCGCGCCGACTATTCCTATATGTAAACGAGATAATTCGTCTTGCTTTTCTTGGCCCCATGAAGAAATTGTACGTTTCAGTTCTTCCCTAAAACCCTGCGGTTTAAGCAGTGCGTCACAATAGGTGACAGAAAGACCCATTTGACCAACAGTGCGGACGCTCTCGCACCATGATGGAGCATATTTCCGAACCCCAGTTCTATTCCAAAAACGAGCACTCCACGCACCATCTGTTCCTACGGTTAGTCCAAGGAGGGGTTGTCCTGTTATTCCAAAGGTTGCCGCAGCGTGCGATAATTCCGCCCGAACATCGGTCCTGCTCATATTCTGCCATCCAGGAAACGGGTGGCTATGCATAAAAGCAAGACCCATATCTCGGGCGGATGCCATTTGTAGTGCTCTCTGAAAATACTCGGGGGAAAAACTCGCATTGCCATGCACTTCCCGTTCTCCCTCTTCAGGAAGGATTGGTTCAACCAAGAGCGCTGTCGATCTTTCCCGTCCACTGCTCGGCTGCCATAAAGCAAAGCATAAGTCCTCCTGCCCATCCTTACGCACGAGATGAGAAAAGAGTAGGTTGTTTACCTCAGTTGTCATCGCTACGCTGTATCTCATAGAGTGTTAAGGAGTTTTATAACGTGAGCAAGGTAAACATCGACATTACGCTTACTACTTTCCCAGCTCGGGTGCGGTCTACTAAGATGCATCCACTCAGGGCCAAAATCACTGTCATGAATTCGATCACGATGTTGCTGTGATGCGGTGTTGGTGGGCAACGTACGCGGATGAATATGTGGGCCGTGGGGAGCAGTCAGCTCAAAGTCTCCTGGGACATCTACCCCAATACGAACCGTCTTGCCAGCAAGAGTTCCTTCGTTGACAGACAGTGCAAATGCCAGCCGATTGCCTTCAAGATTTTCAACTTCAAAATCAAGATTCTTGAGGCCTTGAATAAATTTTTCTTTGCCGCTCATGTTGTTTACCCCACAGGCGTTTGTCCAGTAAACACCGAGACGAACTTCATGTGATTATGCATCTTGATAACCTCGTCCAAATCTTTATGTGGTTCCTGCTGATGACCCTTAACCTCAACCAAATAGTACTGCTGCGAATCGACATTCGCCATTGATAATATCTCTCGAACTAATAACTCCTTCTTTTCAGTAGTGAGTGATTCACCATCGACCGTAAAATCGATACCGTGGCCTTTTTCCTCCTTCTCGTGGTTTTCCATACAGTTTTTTTATATAATTAATCAATTAACACATGAACTAGGATTCCTCTTGACTCTGTACGAGAGTCGCGGTAACCTGTTTCATATGTAAGACAGTGTACACCTGAAGTGTTTCACTAGTCAAACACTTTTTTCATTTATGAAACACAATAAAAACAGCGTCAATTTTGCTATTGAGCAATTAGGTCAGAAGGTTGCACTTAAAAGATCGGGAAGCGGTATGAGAGATACCTCCGCAGAGATTGGCATCAGCCCTGCTACCCTATCGCGAATCGAGAGGGGGTACATGCCTGATATCGGCACATTTCAAAAAATATGTACTTGGCTCAACGTTGATCCGGGTGAAATTCTCGGTGCAAAAACTCACGTCAGTGAGGTGCAGATGGCAACTGTGCATTTTCGTAAGAAGCAAACGGTTGCTCCGGAAACAGCGCAAGCTTTGGCGCAACTCATTATCGCGGTACAAAATAATGTTCTCGCATCAGAGTAAAAAACTGATTATGTTGTCATGTTCAAAAAAGGATTTAAAACGTGGTGTGAAAGAGCTTCAATTAGTACTCGCAGACAACTAGGTCTGCGATCTTTCGATCCGATAGACTTATACAAGGTCGCGGCAATCGTCCAGGCAGATATAAAGTATCCAAAAGATGTTCATGGACTTGATCAGAAGTTTTTAAAAATTCTAACGGAGGAGGACCCCGATAGCTGGTCTGCAGTAACCATAAAAATAAAAGAGAAGATTGTTATTATTCTAAACTCTGCCCACACCAAAGCACGTCAGATGAGCAGTCTTGGGCATGAGTTATCTCATCTGATTATCGGGCACCCTGCGTCCAAAACTGGCATTTCAACAGAAGGGCTTTTAATAACTGGGTCCGATCGGCTTCAAGAGGATGAGGCTGGTTGGCTTTCAGGGTGTCTTCTTTTGCCCCATGATGCATGTCAGCATATTAAAAAGGTGAAGATGGACCAAGTCAGTGCTCAAAGACATTATGGGATAAGCGCTGATATGTATACATATCGCATGAACGCCTCTGGAGTAAATCGTTTGTGGGCACCCAAAGCAAGTAGCGTTAAAGCGAAGTAACGAGCTACCAGGTCTAGAACTTTTCATACCAAAAAGCGACCCTTCTCGGTCGCCTCTTGGGTCTCTGCGTCGGGGGTAGTTTAAAGGGGTCGAACCCTTCTCGGTCTATAACCAAACCCCTTCTCGGATTCGAACTTTTTAAATTTACTCTTTCTACGGCCCTACTCGGTCACCGATTACATATTTCGCGGGAAGCATCCCTATAGGGACTAGAACTAAAATCGCGAAAATATGAAGCTACTCGGTCACTGAATAGGGCTCAGTCGTTGGGGTAGGCGGAGGGATTCGAACCCTTCTCGGTCGCTCTGTTAGGGTGGCTTAAAATATAACTTAAACAGTCTTTTACAGCAATCCCTGTTTTACGGTCTCCTTAAAGAAAAGGTGATCGCGCACAATATTAAAAGCTGTGTTGTAGAAGTCGATTTTTCCCGCATAAAGATGTTCCTCCTGCTCACTGAACTTCTTTTCGGCCTCATCTATGGATACCCACACCACACTGAGTTGATTCTTTTTTTCTTCTTCGGTACGCAGGTCCTCAGTCACTTCTTCGAGCGCTTCAGCAAATACACCGTAAGTTTCGTAGTGTTTTTTATCTCGTGCTCGAAACTCCTCAATTGTGCAAACTATTGCTATGGGTTTAATGGAATATCTTGCTTCTTCCTGACTTTCTCTGTTCGCTGCAGTAAACACTTCCTCATCTCCATCGATGCCACCACCAGGGAGCAGGAAGCAATTATGGATAGGATTGGTGACCAAAGCAATATTGCCCACACTATTCCTAATGATGACTTTCACTGTTTTGCGAGGAACCCACTCGGTAACCTCAGCAGTTTCTTTTCCAGGAAAAACATCCTTATCATTAATTGTTTTCAAGTGTTGCATGATAACAACTATGTCATAAAAATGTCGCCCTTTAAAGGGCGACATACTATTTCACAACAAGGAGCGGCTCAGTAGCGACAAATCGGCCCTGTTCGGCAAGATACTTGAGTTCGAGATGGTATCCATTAGGTGGATTACGTAGCTTTCGAAACTCGTCTTCAGCAATCACGAGCAGTGATCGCGCAATTACCCGCAAGGCAAATCCGTGAGTAATCACGATAATGTGCTCGGGGAAATCCGGCTCCAAGCATCCGAGTATGACTTCTTCGGCAAACTCGTCGATCGCCTGAACATACTCTGGGGTATTAGTACCTCCGGGAAAGCAATAATGAAGCACCCCGATCGCATATCGCTCAGCTTCAATAGTTGCTCTTGTCTCCAACGAGATACTTCCCCAGTTGAGATTTCGAATACGTTCATCGACACTAATCTCTACGGGATAGGTAAAACCAGAAGCAATAACACTCCATGTTTCCTTTGCCCTGTTCGATGCAGAGAGAACAACATTGAGTTTTGCTGATGGACCTATCTTGTTCACGATCCACTGACCGAGTTCCTTCGCTTGGATTTTTCCAAACTCAGTCAATCCCACCACACTGTCATCAGCGATGTTGTGCATGGTCGGATCAACGTCTTCAAGCGATTCCGCATGTCTGATGAGAAGAATTGATTTGAGGGTCACTCTGTACTTCCTTTCTTTTGGAGGTATTGATGCACTGCGACAACTAGCTCATTTTCCGCAGAAGTTTTTTCATCTCTTCGTGTCCATCCGTTTTCGTTCTTCATGAAAAACCACCCCGAACGCTCGACTGCATATTGTCCAAACATAACAAATTGAAACTCAAACAAATAGCAGTCCCTGCCGTCGAAGCCGACGTCGATGGATGCAAATGGTACATCAAACGCAGAGAAGTTTTGATGTGCAAAATCGAGCACTTGTAGCGGGACTTCTTTGGGGAAACTCAGCCGACCACTCCCGCTTGCGCGAAAGTCACCTTTGCGATTTTCTCGAAAAAGCACAAAATACTTCTTGCCGTAGATCACTATTTTGTAATCGCCGAAAAGATTCGGGACATACTGTTGCGCGATAAATTTCCGGCGATGACCTGATCTTGGAGTAAATCCTTTGCCATCAAACCAGTTACGAATTGTCATCCAAAAGTTATAGAAGCTCGGTGTCGCGGAAAGTTTTCGCGCACAGGCATTCGCTTCATCCTTATTTCTCGCCATAAACACATCTTGGCTCTTTGATCCGCTGCTTGGCTTGAATACAAGCGGATATGACGGTGGTCTGAACGACCTCTCATAGTCTTGGTACGTGCCAAAACATTGCGAGAAAAATCTGGTAGCTTCGGGACCAAGAATTGTCTTCCGAAGTATCTCCATGAATACCTTATTGTGGTGAGCGCGAAATGTTTCAAATCCTGGGATGAGGATTGCTCCTTGTGCTTGTAATCCCAATAAAACATCTTCGATATATTCCTTGTACAACAAAGAGGGATCTTCCGAGGACTGATACAGGACAAACGCACCTTTGAAGTCTGAGCCACTGAAATTGATATCCGAGTAGTGTTGGACCAGTACGCTGTGCCCCAATTGTTCAAACCCAGCCTTGATTGCTTCGACCTCCATCGGCGCACCCCGTGTGCGAGTGGAGGAATAAAAGTGTGATCGATAGTCGAGCAGAATGAGTATTTGTGTCATGATGACCCCCTGAATATTGAAAGAGCAGTTTCCATTAAACTAGCAGGGATGGTCTTGACATGCAACTATTTGTGATTCATATTCCCAAAAACCCTTCAGGGATTTGAACTTTAATAAAATAATGATTTTACGAATCTCTAATTGCATAAAATGTGAAAAGAGGGGCTATCAGGTCTCGAACCGATATAGCAAAAAACCGAGGCTTCTCGGTCTTATTGCTGCTCTCTGCGTCGGGGGTGACTATAGGGAGTTGAACCCTAACTAAAGGCTCCACAAGCCTCTGTGCTACCGCTACACCATAGCCACCATGATACCGTCCTGTCTGTTTACTTAATCCTCTCTCATAACAAGCATAACCGCTAATCACTTCAACATAGGCACCATGCATCACACATAGTGATTTACGAACACTACACCTCATTACGAGCACAAGACTCCAATCTCTGTGCATAACATTGTAACAATATACACCAATTGACGTATGTGGGTATAATACTGAAAAATGACTGAAAATCAAGGATGACTACAGTTTGTTTGTTGACAAAATCTCAGGTTGTGCTAGGGTTACAATGGTTATCTGGTCCTCAACTTTCTCAACTCAAGGAGTAATCTGTGAAAAAACCTGAAATACGCCGTCCTGTCTTTTTGATCCTTACTATTATTTTGGCGATAATTATCGTCGCACTACTGTTTGCACCTGCATCAAAGCCACCGCCGGTGCAGAAGGTAGCCACGACAGTTAGCCTGGATGCCACGACAGGGGCGATGAGGGCCTGGCTTGAGAAAGAGCATTCCCTTGTCAACATCAGCAGTGTAGATTGCGGGATACAGCCCCCATTGTCGAAAGAGGCTGGGCACACATACTGCAGTGCTCAAGGATCGGAAATTGAAAACGGAAAATTGGTTGAGAGCGTGTTATTCGCTCGATGCCCCACGGGGAAAGATGTTGCTCCAACCGCGACATGTGATTAAAAAACATATCGCCCACACTGTAACGAGAGATCGCTGCAGTGTTTTTATTTTGACTTATGCAAGATATCAATAGTGAGGTTTTTCTTCTTTAATTCCTGCACGGTGATTGGCAAGGCGGGCCAATGCGTACAAAAGACTAGAGAGACGGTTCATATACGCAAAGATGGGGGGCTTCTCTTTAGGATCAGGAATCTCGAGTGCGGCAACAACTGCCCGTTCTGCGCGGCGAGCAATGGTGCGACCGTAGTCGCAAAGCGCGGCGAGCTTTGTTCCTCCTGAAACAAAAAATGTGGTGATTGGCGGAAGTTCTTTTTCAATCGCATTGACCCATCCCTCAATCTTGGCCACACGGACTTGGTCGACATGTTTATCCGCGCCGGCAAGCTCGGCCTGCACAACAAAAAGATCTTGCTGCACTTCAGAGAGTAACGCATGGTAATCAAGTCCATCTACTCCCTTTGTGTCGCCACCTTCCATTTTGACCACCCCTAAAAACGAGTTGATCTCGTCAACTGAACCAAGTGCTTCGGCGATTGTTGAACTTTTTGACATGCGCTGGTCACATCCAAAAAGCTTGGTTGTGCCATTGTCGCCTTTTCCCGTATAGAGCATTGTGAATATTATATGATAATGCGGATTTGACGAAAAGAGGCAAACCGCTAAGGTGAGGTAAGAAGGTCTTTATGGGGATACGCCGTGCACGAACACTTACTTGAGAAAAAACATCGCTACAAGTTGGGGATGTGGATCGGCCTTACTACCACCTTTCTCCAAGCAATTATCTATTTTGTCTTTGCGGACAGCAAGTCGCTCTTAGGAGACACACTTCATGCCCTGGGAGATAACATCGTTATCATGGGAGTAGTCATGCTTACTTCGATCGAACTCGCCTCGGTGCCACACCGGCATCAAGGGATCGAACGGCATTTCACAAAATTGGCGATTCTTCTCCTCTGTGTATCTGCGATTTTTGTCTTTTGGGAAGGAGTCGAGCGCATTCTTCACCCTGAGAAATTTCCTGGGGTTATCGTTCTGATTGTGACAATCCTGGCAGCGAGCGGAAGCTTCTTTGTCCACCGCAGCATTTCGCAGATTCATGAAAGCGTTCAGGACCACAAGCACAAAGCGAGTGTGCTCCATGTTCTCGCAGACCTCGTGATCTCAATCATGGTTGTCATCGCAGTACTGCTCACCATGCTCCTCGATGCACCCGCCATGGATGGATGGGGTGCAATCGCAGTGTCGATATGGATGATTATCCGAGGTGCAATGCTCTGGCTCGAAAGTAGTGAGCACATTCACAGTAAAGATGATCACACGCACACGCATCACTAATATTTACACTCCCACCTTGTGCGGGAGTTTTTGTATAAAAGGTAATAACCTTTTTTAACTTTCCTTACAGGAACTGTACACCTTTTGGATTTTTTAGAAAAAATCTCAAAAGGTCTTGCGAAGCTCCACGTATTCGCTTCTCACCTCGGCTCGGAAATGAAAAAGAAGACTTTTTCACATCACACCACAGAGAGTACTTTCAAATTTCAGTACTCGCAGACTCGATGAAATTTTAGGTCGCTCGCTCTACGTCGGCAATAAAAAAAAGACCAATCGAATATCGACTGGTCTCAATACGCACATGTTCTTAATTTTTTTTCGACCAATTATATGTCTTGGTCACTTTACCTGATGTATCCACACTTTCGAGGTGTGCATCAAACTGCCACAAACGCCCAAAGTGCTTGAGCACTTCCTCTGCACCTTCATGCAACGGACGATCGTTGTGCATCGTGTGCCGCAGTGTAATTGAGCGATCACCTCGCATATTCACCTTAAAGACCTGAATGTTCGGTTCACGAGCACTAAGGTCGTACTGTCGCGATAGTGCCGCTCGCACGTCGCGGTAGCCAACTTCGTTGTGAATTGCAGAAACCTCAAGCTCGGAGTCCTTCGCATCATCCACAATAGCGAACATACGGAACTCACGCATCAACTTCGGTGAAAGGAACTGACCGACAAAGCTCTCATCCTTGTAATTGCGCATTGCGCCATCAAGGGTCTCGAGCCAGTCTGTGCCAACAATATCGGGAAACCACTCTCGATCTTCGACGGTCGGTTTTTCGCAGATGCGCTTGATGTCGGTATACATCGCAAATCCCAGCGCATACGGATTGATACCGCTGTAGTGTTTATCACCCACTAACGGCTGCGTAATCACGTTGGTGTGCGATGTTAGCCATTCAATCATCATGCCGTCACTCAAATGCCCGTCATCGTACATCGTGTGGAGGAGCTTGTGATGCCAGAACGTGGCCCAACCCTCGTTCATGACTTGCGTCTGACGTTGCGGGTAGAAGTACTGCGCAATCTTACGCACAATACGCACGATCTCGCGCTGATACGGCTCCAGAAGCGGAGCGTTTTTCTCGATGAAATACAGCAGGTTTTCCTGCGGCTCTTCGGGAAAACGCTTTTCTTTTTCTTCCTCTGATTTGGAAGGAAAGTTCGGGAGCGTTCGCCAGATATCGTTCACCTGGCGCTGCGCATGTTCCGCACGCTCTTTTGCATTGGCTTTTTCTTGTGCAAGCGAAATTTTTGAAGGACGATGGTAACGGTCGACACCATAGTTCATAAGCGCATGACATGAGTCAAGCATTTCCATGACTGCGGTGAGGCCGTGACGCTCTTCGCATTCGGAAATATAATTCTTCGCATACACCAGATAGTCGATGATCGACGATGCGTCGGTCCACATCCGGAACAAATAGTTGCCCTTGAAAAAGCTGTTGTGTCCGTAGCAGGCATGCGCTATCACCAGTGCCTGCATCGCCAGAGTATTTTCTTCCATGAGGTATGCAATGCAGGGATCGGAGTTAATCACGATCTCATAAGCAAGACCCATGTGTCCGCGGCGATAGTTTTTTTCGGTTTGAATAAACTCCTTGCCAAAGCTCCAATGACGATAATTTACCGGCATACCAGCGGACGCATATGCATCCATCATCTGCTCGGCGGTAATGACCTCCAACTGGTTCGGATAGGTATCGAGGCCAAAACGTTTTGCCGTTCTACGTATCTCGTCGTGGTACTGCTCAATAAGCCCGAACGACCAGTCGCTTGGCGAAGGTAGGGTTTTGCCTGCCCGTGCTGGCGTTACCATGTCGGCCGCACGCATCGCCTTGTGTGAATTCCTGGGCTCACGTCGCCGCTCTCGAAACTGAGTATCGTTGTTCATCTCAAGCCTCCTTTTTGAACAGTTCACGGAAAACCGGATAGATATCCGATGCCACTTCAACTTTTTTCATAGCAAAGTTTCGCTTATTGATTTTTGCATATTCATCCCACAAATTCTGCTGCGCTTTTACCACCTGCACATAAGCGAAATACTGACAAAGAGGCAGAAGGTTGTTTACGAGCAAATCGGTGCAACGTGAACTATCATTGTGCCAGTTGTCCCCATCTGATGCCTGCGCACCGTAGATGTTCCACTCGCTTGTCGGGTACCGCGCACGAATGATCTCTTCCATGAGGATGAGCGCACTCGACACTACGGTGCCACCAGTTTCGGTGGAATGGAAAAACTCATCCTCGGTTACCTCCGACGCCTGCGTGTGGTGACGAATAAAAACAAGATCGATCTTTTCATAATTCCGTGTGAGGAACAGGTACAAGAGAATGAAAAATCGCTTGGACAAGTTCTTCCTGTCTTCATCCATCGAGCCTGAAATGTCCATCAAACAGAACATGACGGCCTTCGTCATCGGCTTCGGGAGGCGAATACGACTGCGGTAACGCATATCGATCGGATCAAGAGGAGGAATCCTGTTGAAGCGAGCGGTCAGTTCGACAAATTCTTCATCTGCAACAATGAGCGCGTTGAGATATGCTTCACCCCTACGATACGCAAGGTCGATCGGATCCAACGTAACCAGCTGTCTGCTCACGTGTTCGATCTCCGCCTGCATCTCTTCATGAATCTCGGGATACGTATGATGCATACCTCCCGCCGTGTCTTCATTGGATGGCTTAGTCGAATAGTAGAGTGACTTCAGCAATTCGAATTGCTCGGCAATCTGATGCAGAGCCCCTGGTATTCCCGTGCCGATGCGTCGCCCGATCCTGTGCCTCATTGAACGAACGAGTGCAAGATTGTTCGGCGTGCCGTCGTTTGAGAATCCTGCGCGCTGCGATTTGAACTCGGTCGTCTCAGCAATGATCTTGCGAATCATGCTGGGAAGCGCCAGATCTTCGAAGAAGTATTCCATGAGCTCTTCGCGTGTAAGGGTAAAGATGAAATCATCCTCACCCTCGCCCGAATCAGATGCATCACCTTTGCCAGCACCTTTGCCGCCACCCTCTGGCCGCTTCAGTCGGTCTCCCTGTACATATTCCTTGTTGCCCGGATGCACCATCTCGCGTTTGCCGCCCGGTCCATGACCGAACACCGGCTCGATGATGTCCTTTCTCGGAATACGTACATCCTCGTCTTTATCAATGTCGCTGATATCTCGTCCTTCCAATGACCGCTTTACCGCTTCTCGGATACGATCCTTGTTGCGGTGCAAAAAACGCTCGCGATTACCGATGGACTTGTTCTTGCCAGCAGGACGCCGGTCAACGATGTGGTCAGTCATCTCGTTCTCCTTGAAAAGAAAGTTCTAAGAAAAAAAGGGTGCGCACTGCGCACCCTTCGGTTAACCCGCACTTTCCAAAGAAGAGCGAGGGTGAAAGCCTACACAGCCTTAAGACGATTTGCGAACACGCGAATACCAATCACAAAGGAGCCGCACTTGCTTTGGCGTATATCCCCTTATGACCATGCGTTCAACGAATTCCTCATGTTTTTTGGCAACATCCGCACTTGCTTTGGCGTTAAAGCTGATGACGGGAAGAAGCTCTTCAGTATTGGAGAACATCTTCTTCTCGATCACCAATCGCAGCTTTTCATAACTCGTCCACTTCGGATTGTTACCCGAATTGTTCGCCCGTGCACGGAGCACGAAATTGACGATCTCACTACGGAAGTCTTTGGGATTCGAAATACCCGCGGGCTTCTCGATCTTTTCGAGTTCAGCATTGAGCGAAGCTCGGTCAAATGTCTCACCCGTATCGGTGTCGCGGTATTCCTGGTCCTGGATCCAAAAGTCGGCGTAGGTGACATAGCGATCAAAAATGTTCTGACCGTATTCGGTATAACTCTCGAGGTACGCGGTCTGGATCTCTTTGCCGATGAACTCGGCATATCTCACAGCGAGGTGCTCTTTGATGTACGCAAGATACTTTTGTTCGAGCTCGGGAGCAAATTGTTCCCGCTCGATCTGTTGCTCGAGCACATGCATAAGATGCACGGGATTTGCAGCAACTTCTATCGAGTCAAAGTTGAAAACTTTGCTGATAATCTTGAACGCAAAACGCGTCGAGATGCCACTCATGCCTTCATCAACGCCGGCGTAATCACGGTATTCCTGAAACGACTTCGCTTTCGGGTCGGTGTCTTTGAGGTTTTCACCATCATAGATCCTCATTTTGGAAAACATCGATGAATTCTCCGGCTCTTTCAAGCGGGTAAGCACAGCGAACTGCGCCATCATCTTGAGTGTGCCGGGTGCACACGTTGCCTTTTCCAATTCAGAATTACGCAGAAGCTTTTCGTAGATTTTGATCTCTTCAGAGACACGCAAACAATAGGGCACTTTGACAATATAGATACGGTCAAGGAACGCCTCATTATTCTTGTTGTTCTTAAATGCTTTCCATTCGCTTTCGTTTGAGTGTGCCATGACGACACCATCGAACGGGATAGCGCCAAACCCTTCGGTCCCCTTGTAGTTACCTTCCTGCGTCGCAGTAAGGAGGGGGTGGAGCACTTTGATCGGCGCCTTGAACATCTCGACAAATTCGAGGAGTCCTTGGTTTGCCAAACATAGGCCGCCAGAATAGCTGTACGCGTCAGGATCGTCCTGCGAATGGCTTTCGAGCTTGCGAATGTCGACTTTGCCGACAAGCGAGCTGATGTCCTGGTTGTTTTCGTCTCCTGGCTCGGTCTTCGCAATAGCGGTCTGCTTCAAGATCGATGGATAACGACGCACAACTGTGAACTTGCGGACATCCCCGCCAAATTCTTCGAGCCGTTTCACCGCCCATGGTGAGCGCACGCGATTGAGATAACGCCGCGGGATTCCATACTCCTTCTCGAGTACTTCGCCGTCTTCATGCTCAGTAAAAAGTCCGAGCGGTGATTCGTTCACCGGCGAGCCCTTGATGGCGTAGAAGGGTTGCATTTCCATAAGCTGCTTCAAGCGCTCCGCAATGGAGCTCTTGCCGCCGCCGACTGGCCCAAGCAAATACAGAATCTGCTTTTTTTCTTCGAGGCCTTGGGCCGCGTGACGGAAGTAGGACACCACTTGTTCGATGGGATCTTCCAGTCCGTAAAACGCATTGAACGCCGGGTAATACTTGATGACCTTGTTTGCGAAAATTCGCGACAACACGGGATCATTGATCGTATCGATCTTTTGCGGTTCGCCGATCGCCTTGAGCATGCGCTCTGCGGCAGTGGCGTACGCAAGAGAATTCCGTTTGCATTCATTCAGATATTCTTCGAGTGAAATTTCCTCTTCACGCGTACGGTTGTAACGTTCAGCAAACCGCTCGAGTACTTTGGTATTCATTACAGAAGCTCCTTGGTTGAAGAGTTAATTAACAGCCACCCAATACGACAAATAGTATGGGTTTCAATTGTCAAAAAACAATAGTAACTAATCTCACACTAGCACTCAACACTACATCGTAAAGATTGACAGATTGCCAAATAATATGCATACGGACATATATGAGTAAAACCTTATCGGACGCTAGTGTGTAGATAAAATCACCACCTTTTGCTAGACTTTCGGAGCGGGTGAGCAGTATTTAAATAGGGCACGTGGAGTAACTGGTAGCCGCGTATGTCAGAGAATTGTTTACTGTGTGGGCGTGTGGCGGAATTGGTATACGCGTACGTCTCAGAAGCGTATCCCGTAAGGGTTGGGAGTTCGAGTCTCCCCACGCCCACACAGCATATAAATCGAGTTCCCATTTTTCGTTGTTCACCCTTGTCCATTCTCTCCATCTGCATCTTCTATAAAGTGATCAGGAGGAGCCCAGGAGAGGACTTTTCCCCTACGGGGACAGTACACCTTGGTGGTTTTGCAGAGCCAAAACATCACCAAGGTCTTCAAGTCCTCTCTCGAAGGTGCCACAGGGCACTTTCTCTGGGACAAAACAAAAGAACCACCATGCGGTGGTTCTTTTATTTTGTGCCCAGGAGAGGACTTGAACCTCCACCCCTTACGGGACACGCACCTCAAGCGTGCTCGGCTACCAATTACGACACCTGGGCAAAATTTGTCAAACACTCTTTTCAACTGCGAGAGCTTTCTCTACTTTGCGTCGTTTTCGACTGAGACAAACGACAGTATCGCTATAATACATGCTTTTCAGAATTTTCCAAGAGTCCCCCTTTGCGTATTTTAATTGAAGGGTGCTTTTCTTTCCATCGGCACTAATATGTCCCATAACTCCCAATTTCTGGAAAATAACGGAACGTAGCCAGTCAATATGCAGAGAACTTGCAGAAGCAAAAATAGTGTAAAACATGAAGCTTGATTTCCAGCGTGGATCCCAATATGAGTAAAAACTTCCGTCACCATCAAATGAACCGCGTAGAAAATCAAAAAAGTATTTCTTTGGGAGTGCTATTTTTCCAATAATTTTAGACTTGTTGGGCATGATTCCTATGGACCGAAGAAAATCATGAAACAAAACGTCACTAAACTGTACAACAAAATATTTTTTTTCTTTTTTGAATCCACTTGCCTTTTTTCCAATGTGTCCCGAGATTCGTAATGCATGTTGAAACTTCAGTGCAAGCTCGTTGTCTTTAGATGTGAAAAGAACGTGGCGGCCATCAGAGGAAAGATTGCCATCGGAAACAATAAGCCCTATTGCGTATGCAAAATCAGATGACCATTCTATTTTTACCTTCCCCTTCGGTTTTGGCCCTCGTAGTCCCATGTTTTTATTGTAAACAAAATATACAAATATCTCAAGTTTAAGCGCATACCAATTAACTTTAACAAAAAAAACGGGTCGCCCCGTTTTTTTATTCAGCCTTTGCTGCTTCTTCAGCAACGATGGGGACATGCACTTCTTCAAAATCTTTTGTTGAACCGCCTCCCATGCGTGTCTGCTTCATCTTACGGCGGACATCGCGGACGGCCTTCTCACGAACATAGTAGAGCTTTGAGCGTCGCACTTGAGAGCGTTTCACTAATTCAATTTTATCGATCGCAGGGGCATACAGAGGAAAAATACGCTCAACACCTACCCCGCTCGCGATCTTGCGCACAGTAAAAGTTGCTCCGGGTTCGCCACCATGCTTGCGCGCAAGCACCAAGCCCTCAAAAGCTTGGAGACGATACTTTTTCTTTTCTGCATCTTCGAGGACTTTGACCCATACGCGTACTGTGTCACCCGCACTAAATTCTAGTGATTTGCGCGCTTTCATGTTGACGGGAGAAAGCGTAAATTTGCTGTGTAATGCCGTATTCATAATGTGAAGCAATCTATCACACCTCCTCTTTCCATGCAAATATGTCAAGGCAAGGCCTTGACATATTTTGCCCTTAGGAGAAAATAATACACAAGCTTTTAACTAGCTAACTTTACCTTTCATGTCGATGCGTCCCATTCATTTTGCAACGGATGAATACTATCATGTATATAATCGTGGCACAGATAGGCGGCAGATTTTTCTTGACGAAGAGGATCATCAACGTTTTATCTCCCTCCTTTATCTCTGCAACAACGCAGTCCCGACGCATCGGAGCGATCTTACTCGTCATGCGTTTAAAGATTTATTTTCTATCCCACGCGAAGCAACCCTAACGAACATTGGTGCATATTGTCTTATGCCAAATCATTTTCACCTGCTTCTTCATGAGCAGTCTGAAAATGGGATCTCGACATTTATGCAAAAGCTTTCCACCGCGTACGCAATGTACTTCAATAAGCGGTATGAAAGAAATGGGGTACTCTTTCAGGGCAAATTCAAGGCGGTGCATCTCAGTCGAGATACCCATCTCAAGTATCTTTTTGCTTATATTCATCTCAATCCACTGGGAATCATTGATGAAAAATGGAAAGAACACGAACTCAGAAACCGGAAAGAATCGGAGAAATTTATTCAAACCTACCCTTACTCCAGTTATGCCGACTACGCGCATGGCGCCACTAGACCTCAAAACGTTATTATCAATAAACTTGCCTTTCCAGAATATTTTGAAAAAGTTGGGGATTTTAAGGGCCATGTTGAAGATTGGATCAAATACTCAGTAGTTGATGATTTTGCGGAAATAGCGAATGTCAAGGCAAGGCCTTGACATAGATGGTGTTAGAAGCTTGCGGAGGCGCGGAGAAAATCGTGAGGGAGCGGGGCTTCAAAGGTGTGAGTACTCTTTTCGGAAACGCGAATAGTGAGTGCGTAGGCGTGGAGCGCGAGTCGCTCAAAGCCAAGCCCGGTAGGGCTCTCATACCGTGTATCGCAAAGGATTGGATGCCCTATTGAAAGGAGATGGACGCGGAGCTGGTGGGTTCGACCTGTTTTTGGACGAAGCTCAAGGAATGAATATGAGCCGTTTTCTTTGAGTACACGGTAATGAGTTTCGGCGGGACGAAGAGTCCCCCGTGCATCATTGCCCGTCGCCCACCTGCGAAAGTCGCTGCGGCTGCGACCGATCGGAAGGTCGATTGTACCCTCCGGCTCTCTCAGTACGCCGTGCACAAACGCATTGTAAGTTTTTTGCACCGTGTGATCGAGAAACTGCCGCTGCAAAAAATAAAATGTTTCATCATTCTTTGCAATAATAATTACACCCGAAGTCTCACGATCAAGACGGTGGAGTATGCCAGCACGCGGCGCATAACGCTCTGAATCAAGCGTGTGCAAACCTCCAACATCTTTAATGTTGGAATATTTTTGGATAACCCAGTCGGAAAGTGTCGGCTCTTCTGTCCGGCCATCGGAATGAACAACGAGGCCTGCTGGTTTATCAACAACCAGTATGTCATTATCCTCAAAAAGTATGATGGGCTCCATGGTTTATTTATTATGCGAAATTTTGAAAAAATAACAAAATCAAGCGTCGTGTATGCTATTTTCCTCGGCGACGATCGCGCTCCGCATACTCTGCAAGAATATTTTTAAATTCTTCCTGCGAAAAATCGGGCCAAAATGTTTTGGTAAAAAATAATTCACTATACACGCTCTGCCATGGAAGAAAATTAGAGAGGCGCTCCTCTCCGCTTGTGCGGAGAACAAGATCGGGGTCGGGAATGTCTTTTGTCCACAACAATTGAGCAAACTCTTCCTCGGTAATTACAGACCGCTTTTCTTCCGGAATCCGATGGATTGCATCGAGAATCTCCGCACGACCCCCGTAGGAAAGAGCGACGCCAAAAGTAAACGAGGTGTTCGTGCGGGTCACATGCT
>JAYTCK010000039.1:0-22343 GCA_043736515.1 bacterium | reverse complement strand
TCAGATGCCCGCGCAACACCATTATTATCTGTACCTGTTTGTGCCATGTTCGTTGTGGCGCCACCACCAAGTGCGAATTCGACGGTGCGGAGGTGCTTGCCGGTGTATGCCGCATCTGCTTTCTTTGGCGCAAACGGTGTCGTGAGCCCGAGGTACAGATCAAACCCACCGAGACTGTAAAAAATCGTGAGCACGGTCAGAAAAAACATTCCGCTCTTTTTAAGCATCATGCGCAATTGTTTTTTGATTGTGCGGCAGGTGTGCTTCATCATATTTCGAGTCCGTTAGTTCCCCCATCCTCGTCACCGTCCGCACGCATGGGTGTACTGGTTCCACTTCCCACACTTGGTGGGAGTGCGGCCTGATTCTGTCCGGAGACTGGTATGTTCTCAGGTTGATAGGGATTTCCAGAATTGGGAGACTGTCGGGCAGCATCGGTGAGATCAATAGTTTTTCCTGATGCAATGTCATAGCCCACCATGCGGGTATTACCATTTGCATCGCGCTCATCCCACGTCACGGCAAAGCGTGGATTTTCACTTTTTACTCCGGCTTGCGAAAGCTGAGTAGACTCACCTGTTTTCATGTTGTAGGCATAGACATTCCATGACTCATTCTGAAAAGACTGCCACGTGACGAGCCCACCGGAGATTGCGGGAAACATATCGTGCGTGTCATTTTCCGAAAGACGTGCGACATGCCACTCGCCATTTATACCCAGACGGCGGTTTTCTGACGGGAGAATGTCTTCTTCGCCATCAGGATAGTACGACGAAGGTGAGAGATGGTCGGCAAGAAATATTTCCCAATTGCCGCTTACCCATCCCTGCCACACAACGGTGTTGCCGTCGACACGCGGATTAAAATTACTTTCAGCAGAGTGTGTCACTTGCACAATAACTGGGGACACGACTGAAACATCTGCGAGCGCAGACAGGTCTGCAAAAAATATCTGCCAGCGTCCCTCAGTCATCCCCTGCCATACCAGAGACTTGCCCGTTACATCCATCGCAGGAAATGTATCGTCCCAGGTATTGTGTGTTATCTGAATTGAGGTACCGTCTTTTGAAATAAAAATTTCCTTATCACTACCGCTCGGATCCTGTAGTGATTGAATGCTCGTAATTTTCGTTGTTGTTCCGACTGACGACTCGCTTCCTTCAAAATTTTTCAAACAATAGTACCCAACATCATCAATCGTAAGGCAGCCCTTGGTGACCTCCGCTTCGATTTCTTTACGCATGGCGAGGCGAGCGGCCTCCTGTCGTGCCGTCTCAGCTGCCAGCTCTGCCGCCTCTCTCTCGCGTGCAGCCTGGGCTACATCTTCTTGACTTGGAGCGATTTCTGGAGCGACAACCTCTTCGGTGAGTTCTTCTGCTATTTCCTCAGCTGGTACTTCTCCCTCTTCATCAGTAATAATGCCCACAGAGACTTCGGTTGAGGTGCTCGTATCACTCGGAGTCGCACTCCCGCCCATTGTAGGCTCGGGCGTTACCACTTCTGCTTCAGGGGTTGTTGTCGCTTCGCCCAAAACAATTTCTTCCTCTGTCTCGTTGGCAACTTTCTCAGCATCACCAGTTGGCACATCTCCATCTGATGGTTGTGATGATTCCTCGAGCACAGCTTCATCAACAATCTCCTCGATGACGGGAGCAACCAGAGCGGCTTCTCCATCGCTCGGTGTTTCCACCGGCAAAGAAGGTTCGGGTGTAGGTGGAGGGACTTCCGTGATTACGGGTGTACTCTCCACTACAGCTTCGGGAGGAGCGACACTTTCGTCTGCAGCATATAGGGGTAAAAGCGGCTGCAAAAATAACATCGGAACGAGAAGCACTGTCGCAAGTTTTCCAAGCATTCCTGTTGCGAGTGTCATTCCAAGTGATGCGGTGAGTGCTTGATGGGAACTTTTTTTAAACGCATGACGAGCAGGCGAAGGTACGTGAGTCTTCGATACTCGGACAGTGGCCAACTTGCTAACAACCCCGACTGTGGGTTTTGTAAGTATAACCTGATGAGCGGTGCGTTTTGGTACAGCCGTAAGTCTCACCACCGATGTCGAGTGGATGCTCTTCATATACGGAAAGGAGCATTACTCTGATAAGACATGTGAGGCAGAGGAGCCAGAGCTCCCTTTTTTACATTTATTTCCAATCGCTCGGTTGCGCGATCTGACAGAGAGCGGTCAAAGGCTACGGAGATCAGATAAAAGGCTACAATCAGAGAGAGCACGAGGATCATAGCAATAAGGCCAAGAAAAATCGTAAGCACCTGTGTCATTTTAGGCGAGAAAAGTTTTGGGCATAATTCCAAAACAAATACAGCAAATGAAAATTTGGATGATGGTGTTTCCGCTTTGGTTGCTCGTTTTTCTCCAGCTTCCGTTTTGTATGCCTCCATTGCTTCATCGGTCGTCACCCATGCAACATTGGCATATACCTGTTTTCCCTCAATTTTTCCCTTCCGGATAAGTTGGCCAATATAGTCGGGAGCATATCCAAAACGCTCACTCGCCTCTTTGAGGGTGATGTATCCTACCTCAGCAGCAGAATCAGCTGTTGCAGTAGGGAGGCCTTCTTTTTTTTGCTCGTGAATTGTCATATTTGAACCTTTTGTAGAAAGAGCACCGAAAACCAAAAACTCGATGGTCGAGATGTGTTATCCACAGAACTAATCTCGATGGTCGATATTCCTATTGTACCTTGCAAAATAAGGAGATTTAAAAGTTATCCCCAAACAATCAACAACTTGTCCTGTCAATTATCCACAGCCAATCAACAGGCATTTTTTATCTGGAGTGAGTGCTAAAATAGCTATATTTTTCAACGACCATGCAATTAGTCGGTTTTATGAAAAGTGATGACAAAAAACTTGCAAAACCTTCAAATTTGTGTTAAAGTGTACAAATGGTTAAAACATACATTCCAATCACCCATGTAGGTGCAGACAACCTTCTTCCTTCAGCAAAAAAAGTTCAGTTTGGCATGGTACTTCTCATTGCCATTATGATTGGATTTTTTGCCGGAATACACTCACCAAACATAATCCCTACAGACCAACGCTCTCTTCTTGGTGCTGTGTCCGAAAGCAACGCGGGGGCAGTGCCAACCGCAAATTTTGAAGGCTCAGAAAGCGTTAACACAGCGGAGCTTAATTTGAATAGACCGGAAGAGGAACCACTTTTAGTTGGAGACATCCAAAATGAAACATTCAGTGCTACCGAATTTTTTGCACCCTCACCCACAAGAAGCCGCGAGGAACTTGAGCTACTCATTACAGAGAGAGAGCTTACTATAAGCCGGGAAACTGGCGAGGTGACACGGGTAAGAAATGCGAGTGTTGCCATCGTGAGTGAGTTCGAGACCAACTGTGGTGACTGGGAAGATGATTGCGCTGCATATTATGCACGAGTGCTTGAGCGAAACAACATTGCATATAATGATCTTGTACAAAAAATTGCGCATGAGACGCACATACTCGAAGAGTTGAGAAATGAGGCAGCGCTAGCACAGTAACCTCACTTCACAAAAAACCACGAACTCGTCGTGGTTTTTTTATTCCCAGGACGACTAATTACGTTTCACAATTCTCCTATATATTTGGTATAATTACTGTTATAAAATTTATCATTCATTTTTCATATATTATGATTAAAAAATTAATTGCTGTTTTATTTCTCTTGGGTAGTTTATTCGGCTTTACACATTCTGCGAGTGCTGAGTTTATTGAGAATAAGGGTGCGCATACGGCCTCTGGCGCAAGTACCGATGTCGCAACACTTGAAGCTCAGGTGCAAATGCTCATAAAGCAAGTTGAGGAGCTTCGTGCACGAGTAAAGGAAACACAACAGTCTAATGTGGGATTAAAAGAAGATGTGGTAGCAATGCGCGCAGAACTCAAATTAATGAGAACGCTCAAACTAGGTGACGCGAGCGGAGATGTCACCTTGCTTCAGCAGGTTCTTGCAACCGATTCCACAATCTATCCGGAGGGAAAGGTGACGGGATTTTTCGGACCGATGACCGCGGCAGCAGTAAAGCGCTTCCAGGAAAAATCCGGGCTTGAAAAGGTTGGGCATGTAGGGCCAAAAACAATGGAGAAGCTGAATATGATCATAAAAGATGGCGGAGGTGAATCCGGAAGAATCCCTGACGGACTCCTCAAAGAACATGGTAACTATGCGCAAGTAAAGCTCTCCCCTCTCGGTGATTCGGGTATCTACGCGCATGCAAAACTTCGCAGTGATGGAGCAGGCAAAACGCTTGTTGTCCTCGAAGCTAAGCACAAACAGATGCAAGGAACTACTTCCGTAGCAATGGGGGCTCAAGCCTCTTCTTCCCACCCTGCACACATTCACGCAGGTGTATGCCCACAATCAGGAGCCGTAGTCTACCCGCTTAATCCTGTCATTAATGGTCGCTCAGAAACAGTTCTTGAAATAGGGATCGAAGAAATGTTGAAAAAAATGCCTCTCTCGATCAATATGCATAAGTCGGCGACCGATTTGGCTCCCGTCTCATGTGGAAACGTCGAGATGCCTTCAGTCATCTGGAAATCAGGGACACAAGAAGGATTACCCAAAACACACACAGCGTCAACTAATAGGTGTATCGGTGGCAATTTGGTAAAGACCGCAGGAGCAGATGGTGTGTGGATGATGATGTGTGTGCCGTCAACAGCAACTGGGACAACAACTGACGTGCGTGTTGAACTTTCTGCCAGCAACATGAAATTTTCTACGACTGAGATAGTTGTAAAAAAGGGACAGAAAGTGAAGGTCGCACTCAAAGTTGCTGATGGATTTCATGACTTTGTTGTTGACGAATTTGCTGCACGCACGGATAAAGTTGGCGCGGGAATGGTTACCTCAACCGAATTCACTCCAAACAAAACGGGGACATTTGAATTCTATTGCTCGGTCGGCAATCATCGTGCAATGGGCATGGTGGGCAAACTTGTGGTCGTTGAATAAAAAAATTTACACCACCATAGATAAAAAACACTTGGACATCGCTGTTCAAGTGTTTTTTTATCTATTCGACTGGCTCCACAGGAAGTGGCTCATTGATATCAATTGGGATGGCGGGTACTTGGTTATACTTAAAACGGAGCATCCCACCCTCTTCAACCCCATAATTGACTAGGATATGGTCGTTGTTACGAAGTTCATAATAAGTTAAATCAGGAATAGGGACCTCCTTGCCGTTTACCACCACACTTAAACTATTGGTATTATCGTTACAGTGTTTTTTTGCATTAAGGGGAAGCGAGATGCACTCTTCATCAAGTTCTACCCCTATTGTTTTGAAAAAAATAGGAAGGGTGACGCCCGTTGCATGCTTATGAATGACTCTACAATTATTGTCTTCAAAATGCACAAACTGACTCTTCAGCATAAATCGCTGTTCGCAAAAATTGACCGCATCTCCACCGATAAACATGAGCATGCTTACATGAGCATGAGTCGAACCTGCTTTACCGAGTTCGATCGTGGGGCGGGGTGCTTGTGGAGCCTCCATTGTAAATTTATATATCGCCGCAAGCCCAACAATGAGGAGTGCGAGCGAGATTGCGATGGGATAGACCAGAGATTTTTTTTCCGACGGCATTGCTCCATTGTATCATGCTAAGGTTTTCTGAGACAAAAAATCGAGTCACCGTGACTCGATTATTATTACTCTTTTTTTGACTGAAAGTATTGTTCGTCTAAACACATTTCCTGAAAAGCTCCCTCACAAAAGGCTTCTATGGAGGAGCCGACAAAACAGAGAATGAGGACAAAAAGCGAGATTAGCATCCCCATGATATCCATCTCTTTTGCGAGTGAGGGGAAAAGTGTTCCCATTCCCCATGCAAGTAAAATCGGTCCAAGCAAAAGCAAAATCGGAAAGGGGCGAAAGAACGTAAAGTGTTTTACGAAGCGCGCCCTTTTTGGTCTCGTACGCTCGAGCCATTCTTTGTAAGCTTCTCTCTTTTCCTTCTTCCGGAGTTCTAGCTCTTCTTTAATCTCCTTTTCCGGTATGCTCTTCAGTGGGCGAACCATTGTTGCTCCTTGTGATGTTCCATCAAAAAGACTACCACAAAAATATAAGAAGACAACAAAAAAAACACTGGGACAATTGTCTCAGTGTTTTTTTGTGTGAGTTACCGTCCTCCGCCTTGCCAATCACGGCGAGGTCCGCGATCTCCACCGCGATCTCCGCGGTCTCCTGCTGGACGCTCCTCCTTGGGTCGTGCAATGTTGACGGTGAGCATACGCCCTCCGAACTCCTTGCCGTGCCACATGTCGATAGCCGCATTGGCTTCCGCCTCTGACGACATTTCAACGAAACCGAAACCGCGTGAGCGGCCGGTCATACGGTCAGTGACAATGCTTGCGCTCACAACAGAACCGGAAGCAGCGAAAGCGTCCGCGAGTTCCTGATCGGTTGTTGAGTAAGGCAATCCACCTACGTAAAGCTTTTGAGCCATTTTGATGAAACTAAAACTTTAATATTAGAACTTTTTCAAGTTCTAAGGCTTCGCGTACGACCTTCTCGACACACATGCACTTGAGACCAGCTCAAAACACCGCAGCACGAGAAACACACGAATGAAGATATCGTACACGAAATAGAAAAATAAGCAAGAGTGCTCTTAGTGGGCAGAAAATTCACTATTTGACCCTCTCTTTCTTGCTGTTGAGGAGAGAGAGAAGATGATCGGCAATCAAATCAAGTGAGGCGAATTGCGGGATATTGTACTTTTCACAAACAATATCAACATTCCCTTTTCGCCAAAATCCCGGGGGGCAGACAACAAAGAGTTTGCCGCTCCTTGCATAGAGACCCATTTCAAGGAGCGAAATGGGAGACTTGGTGCTGGGATCAAGATAGAGGATAATGTAATCGCTTTCTGAAAGAGCATTGAGTTCCCACTCTACTTGCTCTCTGAACAGAGAATTTTCCTTGTCTTGTTTCCACGCAGCATCCCAATCTTGGCGGCGGGGGTTGAGGAACATCACTGATTCATTTTTAAGTTGCGCAATAATGCGCATTTGCCACTCACTGGCCAAGCCCATTTCAATACTCCCGGCCAAAAAAACTTTTGGAAGTGAGGTCTTCGGTATGATGTGTGGTGATTGTACTTCCTGCATAAGTGATGGTCGCGGGACTTGAGTATCGTGAAGTCTTAAATAGTATATCAAAAACCCGCACATCATGTGCGGGTTTCTCTTAGGGATTATTTGTCTTCCACATAATCCATTTCCTACCTTGTCTCTGGTCTTGGTGAATAACGATCTGGTAGCCTTTCTCGCAGAGATCTTTGGCTGCCTCAATTCGTGTGGCACCAAAACCATTGCATTCCGGATTTCCCTTTTCATCTGACACGGTGATAACCACCCGACCATTTGCATCAACCTCTTCAACAAAGGAACAAACCTTAAGGGCTGTTCCCGTCCTGACAATTTTCGATTTTGCCATGGGCACTCCCTCTTTATTGCTGTATTCACCGTATCACAAAAAACTCCCGTCGACCAAATTCACGAGTCTACCATAGGGATTTGCAGGCGAACAGTTGTTCGCTTATAATGAGAACATGGACGATACCTACAAAAAACACATCCGCGACTTTTACCAAGAGCATCGACGGTTGCCTTCCTACACTGAGATCATGAAGCTTGTGGGCTTTTCATCGCGCGCTTCAGTGTGGAAATTAATTACTCGCCTTGTAAACGACGGGTTCCTCTTTAAAAATCGTGAGGGCAAGATCGCTCCCGGAAATATCTGGGGGGGGCTCCGCGTTCTGGGTCTTGTTGAGGCGGGGTTCCCCTCTCCGGCAGAAGAGGACCTGGGGGACATGCTTTCGCTCGACGAATACCTCATTCCCAATCGTGACGCATCCTACATGCTGCGGGTCAAAGGTGATTCGATGCAGGATGCGGGTATTGTGGAGGGGGATATGGTCATCGTCGAACGCACGCACAGCGCAAAAGCGGGCGATATCGTCGTTGCCGAAGTGGACGGTGCGTGGACAATGAAATATTTACGCACGAAGAACGGACGACCGTATCTTGAGGCGGCGAACAAGCGCTACAAGCCGATCATCCCCCAAGGTGAGCTCAACGTACAAGCTGTCGTTCGCGCAGTAGTAAGAAAATACTAGGACTGAGTCCTATAAGAAATGTCCATCCATGCCCCACGCACCACCCCATCCGGATTTTCCAAGAGCAATTCTCCACGTCGATGGTGACGGATTTTTTGCGGGATGTGAAATTGCAAAAGATCCGTCCCTTAAGGGAAGGCCTGTTGTTGTGGGACGTGAGCGAGGGATGGCAATCGCCATGAATTATATTGCCAAACACATGGGTGTGACTCGCGGCATGCACATGCGTGAAGTCAGACGGATCTGTCCCGACGCCGCCATTCTCGATGCAGATCATTCGTCGTATATACTTTTTTCACAGCGAATGAATAACATCATTGAACGATATACTCCCCTTCTCGATCGTTACTCCATCGACGAGTCGTTTGCGGACATCACGAACGCAGGGCAAGACGTGCATGCGATTGGCTCTGCAGTAAAGTCGGACCTCAAGCGCGAACTCGGAATGACATTCTCGGTCGGTATCGCACCCACCAAAGTCCTCGCCAAACTTGCTTCTAATTTTCAAAAGCCTGATGGACTCACGCTCATCCCCCTGCCCCTCATTCCACAATTTCTGAGCAACGCTCCTGTAGAAAAGGTCTGGGGAATAGGGCCAGAGACCGCTTTCCGCCTCAATGCCTCCGGAGTTGTGAGCGCACTTCAATTTGTACAAAAACCAAAAGAATGGGTAGCGCAAACATTTGCGAAGCCCTGCGTGGAAATTTGGCATGAGCTGCGCGGTGAATCAGTCCTCGCACTTGCGACAAAGAGGGCGGGTCCGCAGCAATCCTTCATGCGCACGAGAACATTCGCTCCCCCTTCTTCAAATAAAAATTTTCTTTTGGCTGAACTCTCCCGCCATATTGAAGTGGTATGTGCCCGATTGCGAAACGACGGTCTTGCCGCAAGAAATATTGCATTTTTCCTCAAAAAACAATCCATGCAATATCGTGGCAAAAAAGTCTCACTCTCGCGCGCAACAAATATCCCGGAAGAAATTTTGGGTGTTGTAACGATGGGACTTGATGAATTGTGGGACAGGGGCACATACTATCGCGCGGCGGGGGTAACCGCGTTTGGAGTGATTCAGAACCATGCGGCCGAGCAGGATCTCTTTGACACTCTCGGACGCTCACAAAAACTTGAGCATGTATACACCCACATCGATGCGCTTCGTAGTCGTTATGGAAAATCTGTGGTCTATCTTGCCTCGAGTACGCACGAGTTTACGTCGGAGCACATGAATGATGCTGCGCTTAACAAAGAAAGCTGGGATCGTACAGGAATCCCCATGATTGGGACTATTAATTAGGAGTGGCTATCTTGACAAGATATAAATGAAAGAGTATATATTATCTAGAAGAAGTTCTCAATTTACCCCAAACAGAGGAGATCGTCATGAACGGAGATATGACCGCAACCGTTGTTCCGCTCACTGCGGAAATTTTCAAGAAACATCTCATCAAAGTAGGGTCGATACAAAATCATTTCGCCGAAAACGCAGGTGTGCTCATCAAACAGATGCAGGACGTATGTTCTCCCTCTGAAAATGGTGCCCGTACCTACGGTTTTGTCATCCCACATCTGACTCCCGAAGAAAGTCAGAGTGTTCGTGCTCTGCTGTCATCAACGAAAAGCAGGGCAGAAATCAATTTCCTTGGCAAGGTTACCGCCGACAACAATACCGTTGCCAGCTACGTGCATATCGTTCTCCACACCATTCGACAAAAACGCAGCGACTGATCAACACCCCCAAACTATTCGTAGGCTGGGGTTTTTTTATGCCAAAAAATCTAGGTTACAAATTGCCACTGTCCATCGAGATAATTTGCAACACACTCTCCCCCTACTGGCACATCGCCATCATAAAAGATCTTGTGAATTGATGCCGAAAATTTTGCTGTATCTGGGAGTGTATCATTCCGATAGTCATACTTTGCTTTTTTGTATGCGTACCCCACCCGCTCCCCATTTTCCATTGTCTCGATCTCAAACAGGTCATCGCGCGGCTCACCAAGTACTTTGTATTCTATTCCACCAAGAAGTTGCTCAAACGCATTCTTAAGTTCCTCATGCGAAGGAAATTGTTCGGGTGGTTGTTCGTGATGTGTCATATCACCATAGTAAAGAACGTCAGCCCGCTCGTCCAATTGCTGCCCGCCTGCGCAGGCAGGCAAGCCAACGGGGCATCCGGAGAGGCTGAACTAGGCGTTCTTTGCTGAAAAGAACCGGCCGCCGCCGATACGGACTTTAGTGCCCTTCTCGCGGCAGGGCCGCGAAGGCATTTGCACGCCAGTAGCACGGCAAGGTGCGAACTGTCTACGGCACAACACTACACACACCGGGTGCAAAAAGGCCGCGCTTAAAGAAGCGCGCACGCTCTTCGGCGGCCTTGAATTCCGATTGTAAACGATATGGGAATCGGTATGTATATTCATAGGCAAATCCCTCTTCAATCATCAGTTGGTTAAATAGTATGCCGTCAGGAAGATATGCATATGCCAGCAGACGTCCATAACGATCATAGCGTCCCTGCGTTGTATCAGTTTCAAGACGGACAGAAACCCCATCCAATAGTTCTTTTGCGCGCTGTGATGCCTCTTTACCAAAACACTCCACTTTTTTTCGCGGATCAACAGTTTCCGGAGTATTTATTCCCAACATGCGGAGCCGCACAGGCTCCCCCTCCATGAGCACTAGGACAGTGTCCCCATCAATCACCCGAAGCACGGGGTATGTATCCCTTCCTACGGATTCCTCCATAGCCTCAATCTTCTCGGGAACGACCGTATATTGACCATCAAACGCAGCGAGAAGGAGGAGAACCACTCCCAAGAGAAATGCTACATGGTGTTTGTTCATCTGCTGAGTATAACTTATAATGCATAGGACCACTCTGTCTAATTATGTTTGACCTCCTTGCACTCATCACTACCGCCGGCTACCTTGGCCTTTTTGCTATTGTGTTTGCTGAGTCGGGTTTATTTTTTGGTTTCTTCTTGCCTGGAGACAGCCTCCTTTTTACCGCGGGTTTTGTTGCTTCACAAGGCTCACTCAACATTGTTATCCTGCTGACGTCGCTCTTTGTGGCCGCAGTACTCGGCGACAGTGTGGGATATGCCTTTGGCAGACGAGTGGGACCAAAAATTTTTACACGGGAGGAATCGCGATTTTTTAAACCAGCACATGTTATTCGTGCACACAATTTTTTTCTTAAGTATGGAAAAAAGGCCGTATTCCTCGCAAGGTTTTTGCCGATATTCCGTACATTTGTCCCCATTGTGGCGGGAGTGGCAGAGATGCCCTACCGTGAATTTATTATATACAACATTGTCGGTGGTGCTTCCTGGGTGGGGAGCATGCTCCTTGCCGGCTATTTTCTTGGCAGTCTTATTCCCGATGCGGAAAAATACTTGCATGTGATCGTGCTTATTATCATCGTGGTATCGCTTCTCCCGGTGGTGTATGAATTCATCAAGGCACGAAAGGAGCGCAATATGTCATAGTGTCTGATTATTCAGCCACGTTTCCAGCGAGTAGCCACGCAAGCGCGTCCTTTTTTGTCTCAAATTGGCGCACATTCGATCGTCCCGTAAACTCAACAATAGCATCGATGAGTTTGGCAACAAAGAAACTTGCACCGACAATGGCACTTTTCATTTCATATTGTTTATCGTGCGCAAAGAGCTCGCGGAGTGGCCTGATGGGTTTACGCTCAAAGTGTTCTACCTGACTTACGTCGCTATAGACAAGTACGGGGAATTTTTTTTGGGCGGCCATGGTGTCAACCTGCGACTGAAGCCCCTTTGTCCACGCCTCAAACACATCCAGGTTGTCGTTCGTGATTTTGCCACCCATCGTAACATAAATAATGCTGTCGGGACCGATACTTGAGCTCAGGGTGAGGTTTTCTGAATGAATTTCATTATGTTCCATAGGTACTATTATCTCAAATTTTTTGCATATTGTGGAGTAGCTTTTTGTTGGCAATCCACACTACACCATACATTCGTTTCATTTTGAATGCAGGGTTCGCAAACAATCATTTTCTTGTGGCACTCCGGGATGCCACAATTAGTGTAATGCTCACTTGCCACGCTACATACACGGCATTTTCCTACAATTTCGTAATTATCGGTAAATCGTTCGGTCATGCGATCGTCGAATACAAAAAGGGAGCCGAGGAAATCTTCACCCGGATATGCTTTCATATATGTACCAATACCTCCTTTAAGCTGATATACATCCTCAAATCCTTCCTTTTTGAGTAATCCTGTCGCTTTTTCACAGCGCACTCCATAAGTGCACACTGCAAGTATTTTTTTTGTTTTGGCTAGTCCGAGGCCGGGAATTGCGTGCGGTAAGTCGCGAAAGTTTTCGATGTTGGGATTTATGGAATTTTTAAAATGCCCCACCGCATATTCGTAATCATTGCGCATGTCGACGATCTCAAAATCTTCCCCATTGGCAATCCATGCTTTCAGCTCTTCCGGAGTAATGTGTATTCCCGTTTCCTTGTTGGGGTCAATGTCTTCATTCTCTACTCCCAAGGTGACGATTTCCTTGCGCACCTTTACCTTGAGTTTGGGAAACGCACTTCCTGTGCCTCTACTGTGCTTAAACCAAAGGTCTGATAAATCACCAAATGTCCCCAGAGAGCCGTCTTGTGCATGCATGAGTCTTTCGTATTCGGCAAGATCGGTCGATGCTCCCTCCAGTGTGCCGTTTATCCCCTCCTCTGCAATAAGTATTCTTCCCACGAGATTAAGCTCGAAGCCCACTTTTTTGTGCCACTTCATAAAACCCACCGGATCAGCAACGTGCGTATATTTGTAATAGATTATAATTTCTCGGAATTCTTGGGGATTTTCCATATGCGTTCACTAGTTATAGCAAGACAAAAAATTTCAGCAAGTACAGAAGGCGAATAGTAGGCGCCCGTTTTCTCAATAAAAATGCATACTATTGTCTATTTATAAAGTACAAAACTTTCATCCTGATTCACATATCTTTCACTTCACACTGATAAGATTCGGCAAAGAAGGGGTGGCGGCCTTGTCCACTATATTATCCGCTCACATACATGTTCACGTAATTTATTCCTCATCATATTACTAGAATGAAAAATCAAATTCAGCCTGTTTCGTTTCATGTTCCAGCACCGGCCCTCTTTGGCCTTGCACTCAGTGCGATTCTTTTTATTGCACTCATGCTTCCGGATCATCTCTTTGCACAAACAGATGCAACAACACGCGCGACGAGCAGCACAACAATGAATCCGCCCACCATAACAACTAGCGTTGCGTCACAGACACAGAGCGAAGAAATACTCCTACGACAACTGAAACTTGGAGATTCAGGAAGTGATGTGTCTTTGCTTCAGCTATTCCTTGCAGAAGACCCCAACGTATATCCCGAAGGACTTGTGACAGGATACTTTGGACAACTCACAAGAGACGCGGTGAAGCGCTTCCAAACGACGAACGGGCTCCCCGCTGTTGGACGCATGGGGCCTCAAACGCTTTCGCTCATCAACATGCACCTGACAAGTGGCACCGCTGTGGGAGGAAATACTTCGATCACTACCCCCGACGTACCCAATACAGGTACTCTGGGTGTTGGAGACAGAATGGCACCAGTCATCCTTACAGTAGAATCGTCCTTGGTAACACGCGACACTGCATCAGTATCCTGGACAACCAACGAACCTACACGGGGCCACATATTCTATGGCAACAAATGGCCATATATTGTACTCCATAATCCGATTGCAATTGCGGATCAATACACTATGCAGCACCAAACAATGATCAGCGGACTAATCCCAGGTGAACGCTATTACTACAAGATCGCAGTAACTGATGCCGCCGGCAATACAACGATCAACACCATACCTTATACCCTCGATACTCTGCCGTAGTGTAGAGGGAATAATGGCGACATAATAAAAACACCACTCCGGAAGGGAGTGGTGTTTTTACGTAGTGCTACCTTGCTGTGGTGAATGTCACAATTTCACTTCGTAGCGTATCCTCTGCATTTCTTCCAACGAGCCTGTAGTAATATTTTGTATTTGTCTCAAGACCGGTGATGGTGCTTGCCACAGATGTGGTCCCTCCCGCACTCGTTACCGTTTTTGCTGTTTCGCCTCCGCCAATAAGACTGCCGAGTAGCGAATCCTCACTATATTCAAACCAGTATGTCGAATCTATCCCCCTTGGATTAATGCGCCCAACAAGACGCGCCGAGGAGGAGGAAATGTTCGTTGCCGAATTTACTTCTACATACGGTGCTCTCTCTCGCGTTTGCGGGCTCCCTGGATTGAGAATTATTGTCGTCGTCGAATTATTGGTCACTGTGGTTGTGGCTTGCGGCGTGACGGGAGAAGGCGTAACTATCGTAGATGAACTAGGTACAACAATAATTGCATCTTCTTTGAATGATGCATACAATCCGACTCCAACAAGGAGCACGAACAGCAATACCACAATGAGCATATTTTTATTCATGATAAAAAAATTAACCTCTAAATTAACCTATAGGATTTTGTCCACGGATGAGTCGCATCAGCACCATAATGATTGCCACGACCAAAAGCACATGGATAAACCCGCCTATTGTATACGAACTTACCATGCCCACGAGCCACAACACGACAAGGATAACTGCGATTGTTTCAAGCATAGATATATATTTTTTGAATAATAAAAGGTTCGCGAAATATTTCGAGAATCCGAATTTCGAGATATTTCATTTACTTAATTTCTTAACTCAGCTTAAAGCAGACGCATGATACTTTTATGAAGCACTCTGTTTTTTTAGTTGTTTTGGTTTTGCAGAGAAGAAATCTCCCTCATAATGGATGATCGGTACCTCGAGCTGTTTGAGCACCGATCGCGTTCTTGGATGGTCTATAATCAATCGGCCATTATGAGCGACGTGTGCATCTTGTTTTAGGACAAGCCATGCAACTGGATGAAAACGGCTGCTTCCCGAACGCTTCCCCAAGAGACACTCAAGGTGTCCTTTTTCATCAAGTTCGCGCACGCGAAAGGAGTCGAATTGTTCTTTTGGTCGAACAAAAATGCGATAAAATTTCCCACCCAAATTTGCATTTCCACGTCTTGGTGTCCGAAGTGGAGCCAGCTTGGACAGAGACTTGTGTGGATGTCGCCGTGCAGCCTGTGAATGGGGATGGATTATGCCCTTATGCATGTGTTTTGGGTTTGGTGATTTTATTCTTCATTTCCTCATACACAGCCTCGATTTTATTAAGCCCTGAGGTAAGTTTCTTCTCAACGTTTTCCCACGCTTCTTCGCTATCGTTTTTTACAGATCTCCACCGCGCATTTAGTTGATTCTTTTCCGCACGGAGCACGTTAGCTTTTTCAATATATTCAACCCCAGCTTTTTCTCTTAAGCGATCAATATTTGCTCCCACGTGACTAAGTTTTTTTCTGAATTGTAATTGTGTTTGCATTGACCCATTCTATGTGCAGGGCAATGAAACCATAATGAAAGACTACAAAAACACCTGCGCGAAGAGGGGGGGGTGGGCTTGTGTGTATACAAATGAGTCTTAAAAGCTCAGCACTACTGTGCTCGACCCTGAATCGCAGTAAGTTGCTTTTGCAGAACAGCGATCATCTGGAGGAGTTTTTGGATCTGGATGGCACGCGCTTCCGCATCGCTATAATAGGGTTTATATAAATTTGGATCGTACGTGCCCAAATCATCGTTTAGTTTTTCGCGCATTGCTGCATCAACTATTCCTGTTTGGGGAATCATTTTCTTGAGTTGGTACCTGACAACTGCAGCTCGCGTTACTTCTCCGAAGTATCCCGTGTCCGACGGATGTGTGAAGAGACCGAATGCGCGGAGGGTCATTTGGAGTTGCTTGACTTCACTGGATTCTGATCCCACACTCAACGTTTTGGTGAAAATATATCTGAGTTCAACCTTGCGTTGCTCAAAGTTTGATTCGACAGTATTTATACTTGGAGTATACGTGGAAATACCTTTTCCGCCTGAGGCAGCTGCGAGGCTTGGGTACGGATTGAAAACGACATGATTGGGATCACGCATTTCAAAATGAACGTGCGGAACAGTTGTCTCTGCGTTTCCGCTATCCCCCACCCAACCGATAAGCTGACCCTTCGATACAGTTGCGCCGTGATGAACACCGGAAACATATGCGTATGTCTCACCCCCCGCGCCGTCGTCCGTTCCCGGCGTATCGTTGTTGATATGAAGATAACTATACGTATATCCCTCAGCATCCTGTAGGGAGATCTCATACCCCCATGGCGCCTGCGGTCGTGCGACATAATTCACATACCCATCAACCACAGCAACGAGCGGTGTCATCTTTGCTGCGATAATATCAGTGCCGATATGAAGCCTCGTGCCTCCGCCGCGCGGCTCGTGCCAATCATTGCGAAATGCATACTCACCGTTCACGGGAAACGTGATTGGACGTACTGGCACTGTTTGGGCGTAAAGAGGAGTGCTCCATAAAAGCAGGGGGAGCAGTAAAATGACAGGGAATTTCATATCATTCAGTATACCTTGCGCTATCTTTTTTTGCAGAGCCGTCCCAAATACTCTATTTAAGACTGAAAAGACGGTAGTTTTCATGAACGGAATAATCAGTTAATTCATATTTGCTTCACACCTCTTTTGTTATTGTGGAGTTACACAAGACATACAGTTATTAGTAATTTATTACATATGGCAACTATAATTAACACGCCGAGAGATACAGATTCATCTGATTCCTTTGTAGATATTATTTTGGGCATTATTCTATTGCTCGTTATCGTAGGGATTTTCTTTTTCTATGCACTTCCTGCCATAGAGCGCCAGAATGATGCGACAGCGCAAAGTCCTCAAAATGACAGCATTGATGTAAACGTACAGCTGCGGGGTGATGGGCAAAATGTCACACCTACACCTGCGTCACAAGTAGACACTCGGACAAATTCTGGAGCAGCTTCGCCGGTGCCCACAAATTAGTTTTTTTGCACGATATTGAGAATTTAGAAATCAAAAAATAAACATACAAATATGGGAATAATTCTTTGGATTGTATTTGGTGCGCTCGTAGGATGGATTGCATCACTTATTATGAAAACTGATGCCGAACAAGGGTCCATGCTCAACATTATTGTGGGTATTATTGGGGCGGTTATCGGTGGATTTATCATGAGTCTCGTTGGGGAACGTGGAGTAGGTGGTTTCGACATCTATAGTTTCCTTGTGGCACTTCTTGGTGCCTGCGTGTTGATAGCGATCGTCAGGGCGCTGCGCTAGGTTAAAAGATAATTTCTCTTATAGTATGGCTGACACAAATGAAATTAATGAAACCGTAAAAGAACATGATCAGGCGCTACGGGAAGCGCAAGAGAACGCGGCAGAATCTCATAAAAAGGCTGCAGAGGAGCATGCAAAACATGCGGAGGAAATTGAGAAAGAAAAAGATGCTCCGCAGCGCCGTCGGTTTCCATAAGCGTCTATTCGGGCGATCCAACTGAAATCACTCGTGTTGGCGCGCGATGCGGTCATTGATGATCGTATTCATTTGCTCTGCAGATTCTACTACCGCATGAGCTATCTCTCGCTCCTCCTTCATTCCCGCCTTTTCCAATAGAAGTTCCAACAACTGGGCATTGCTGTATATCACCGAAAGTGCGTTACGAAGATCGTGGCCTACTTGGGCAGAGTCTTGTGTTTCGATTATAGGTTTAGTCGGCATAGTGTATTTTTATTTATATCCCAGCATTGCAAGTTTCGCAACTCCATGCTCTGTGGGACCAAAGCTTTTCATTTGATCCAGAATGTTAATGATGTCGTTAGAAAGCACTGGCTTCAAGAGATGTTCATCAAAACCTGCTGCCTTTGATTGCTCACGATCAAGATCCTGCCCGTAACCAGAGATTGCAACAATTTTCTTGGTCCATCCGCCTCTGCGCAGCTCCTCTGCAACGGCATAGCCATCCATGCCGGGCATTCCAAGATCAAGAAGTATTAACTCCGGATTCACACTTGCAACATCCAAGAGAGCATCCTCTCCAGAATACACAACATGCACGGTGTGACCATAATAACGCAGCAGCTTCGCAAGCGTGTCCGCTGCGGCCCTATTGTCGTCCACGATAAGTATGCGGGATGGTTCTACCCACTTGCTCTGCTTTTTCCACTCCTCCTTTTCCTTCCATGTAATGATTTCCTTTGGTGCTGGGAGCGACACCAGGAATGTGCATCCATGACCTTTACCAGCGCTCTTTACTTCAATTGTGCCATCATGAGCCTCCACTAGACATTTAGTCAGAAACAGCCCAAGCCCAAGCCCCGTGCCATGCTTGCCGTTTCCATCAACTTGTTTGAATGGCTCCCAGATGCGAGTGAGCATGCTTTCTTCGATTCCTATACCATTATCTGATACTTCAATGTGAAAATTGTTCTTATCCGCACGCGCGGTGAGCACAATCTTGCCGCCCGGTTCTGTATACTTTGCGGCGTTAATGAGGAGATTGATAATAACTTGTTTTACGCGTACGGGGTCCGCAAGGAGGTACATTTCTTCGTCGGGTACGTGGACGGTAAGCGTATGGTGCCGAGACAGCATAACCTCCGCTACGCTTTGCACGGACTGATCAATCATTTCCCGAAGTTCGATCGCCTCAGTTTTTAATCCAAACTTCTTTTGGGATAAGCGTGCAGTATCAAGAAGATCATCTAAAATTCTGCTCATCATACTGGCATGCTCCTGTATGGACTGTATAGCCTTGGTGCTCTCTTCGGTTTGTGGATTCCTTTTAAGAAGCTCGGCAGAGCTTACAAGTGGTGCTAAGGGGTTCCGAAGCTCGTGAGCCAAGATAGCGATGAACTCGCTCTTTGCTTGATCTGTGGCGAGAATGGAGCGATATGCTTCCTCAAGTTTGAGCAGGGCCGCACGCCGCTCTTCCACAATAGATACAAACACGAGGAATATCGCAGCAATAAGTCCGATATACATCTCAACTGCCAATAGCTGCCCTTTAAGCAGTTCGGGCCCATGATTAGCGAGGAGTGTGCCGGCAATCCCAAATATCGAGGTCAATAATATCGCGAGTGAGAGCCAACGCACAGAAAACCTCATTGCAAACCAGGCGAGAATAGTCGGCAGATAAAAGATAATTGAAACACCGAAATATGAAGAGGTATTGGTCCAAAAAAGAAAGTGGACAATACTAACAAGAACGAGAAGTGCCGCAGCGAGCTCAAACTTTTTATATCGGGCATATACTTGGCGTGGCTTATTTTTATACCACGCATACCACGTCAGCACGAAAGGAGTGGTGTCTATTACACTAAAAGCACCCGCCCCCCACCCATGACCAAGATATAACATTGGAGAAACCGTTGGTTTGCCGAAGAGCACATGCGCAATTGTTCCCACAAAAGGGGCTATTAGGGTTACGAAGAAAGTGATCCCCAATAAAATAAACATGCTGCGAGAATCGCGAAGTGCGGGATTAAATTTTAATTGTAGTAAGAGATACCGTGCGATGCCTGCCTCTAGTGCGTATGCCCCCGCAAAGAGGAGCGCGACAGGATAGTCTGCCCCCGGCTGTGTGTGCACAGCAAAAAACTGCGCAGCAAAAATTGGTATCAGCATCCGATAACCTCCCAAAATTACCGCAACAAGTGCGATTCCCACAGGAGGCCAAATAATGGCCGGGAGTGTGTCCCACCCAAAATTAGGCGGAAGAAAAAGTTTTGCCGTAATAAAGTAGACAAAAAAAACGAATACGAGGCTGCCAGTCGTTCGCCAGCTGAAATCTTGTATATAGTGTCTGAGTGCAGAATTCATAATTATTGAAACGTACAGTAATAGTACTTCAACTACATGAATTCTTCATGAAGATGAGGATCTGTATTATCTTAGCTGTGAATTTGCCTGAAATGCCTCTTTCAGGCCGATAAGTGGATCCTAGCTTTATCTTGTTGTCATTCAAGGTCAATTCCCAAAAACAACTGCGACTCCGGATATTTATCCGGAGTCGCAGACATGGGTTATCTTATTGAGAAATTTATATCCTCTGAATACTCAATTCTGATCCCGTCGATATAACAACCCATGATTCCGGACCCTCTTGATCCATTTTATTTAGTAGGGCCCGAGTTTTGGGACCGACGTGTCCTACTTGATCAATGTTGTAGGTTTGCTGGAGTTTCTGGACTGCGGTAAATGTAAGGTTTCCAAAGTAGCCAGTAATAGGGCCGGTAAACTGTCCCATTCCGAACAGATGCTTTTGTAACTCCATAACCTCAGCACCGCGGCTCCCCTGACGCAAGTATTTTTTAAAACGTGGCGTGATCTTCTTTGGCTTAAGTGGTTTGGGTTTTATTTCAGAAGCCGGAGAGGTGGTGCCTCCCATCATTTCCATGCTTCTATTTTCAATGCCACGAGCGGTGCTGCCCATAACAATTCCCTGTGGGGGAACCACTATTGTGGATGTTGCATTGGTTGCCGCTTCGGTGCCGTTTGAAATAGCTGTTGTTGTCGCTCCAAGCACTTCTCCAAATACACAGGAGTTGTCATTGGTGTTTGCCAATCGGTTGTAATTCATAGCCGTAGGAATAGTACATCCCCAGTAGATGAAACCTGAAGTCCCCAGTACTCCCCCACCCGTTGATGGTGATGGCGATGGGCTTGGTGCTGGAGAAGGTGTTGGTGCAGGAGTAGGAGTTGTAGCTACCGTAGTCGTGGCCGTAGTTGTTGGGGTTGTAGTAGCGGTGGTAGTTGTGGCTGTCATTCCGCTAGGGCTTCCTGTGCCATTCATATGAGCTACTCCGTCGCTTACGGTGCGGACAAGTACATTGTTTGAAGCGAGATACTGTACCATGCTCGAGAGTCGTGATGGTGTTGTCGTGTACATGCCACTTCCCTGTGCACCCTCAGGAAGAATCTGATGGAACGTGAGGATGAGCCATGATCGTTCAGCAACTGCGTCATTAATCCATTGCTCAAGTTGTGACAATGGTGTAGATGCAAGCACCATGTGACTCTTCAACTCAAATTTATTTTGTCCCTTACCATTCATTCCGGGCACTGTTCCTCGAGCGGATGTGTATCCTGCTCCCGCAACTTCAGTCTGAATGGCTTCATTGTTGTTTCCTAAGGGATACGCAAATGTAAGCACCGGGGTAAGGCCACCGAGAAGAAGCTCAGCGCGCGAACCTTGCACTTCATTTTGTGCCTCAGCAAACGGAATTCCCGTTAAGTCAGCATGTGTCTCGGAGTGTCCGCCTATTTCGTGCTGATCATTCTCTAGGTCACGCAAATTGGACGGTGTCATAAAGTTACGATACGCGCCGAAATTTACATCATCGATAGCAAGCGTTCCGGTTAGAGGGAGATTGAATCGCACGCTTACGCTCTTAGCTGTTGGTGGGATCCATAACAATTCAGAACTTTTGTACTCTGTCCACTCACTAGCAGGTGGCAACGTAACGAACGGTACAACTACTCCCACTACATCGCCGGCAGGTTGTATATAGCCGATAGTACCATCAGTGTTGTTGACCTCTATATAGAGAGTGCTCGTCCCTGTGCTCTTGTAATAATGAGTAAATTGATGACTCTGATCAGCAAGGACCGTAACAGGGGCGCTCCGCCACCCGCTTTCTGTCTCAGCTCCCGTAGAAGTAATTTGAGCTGCGTGGCCGCTTCTCCCTGTCACGGGATAGGTATAAGTGGAATTAGTACCGGCTGCATGTGACCAACCGAGTGGTTTTCCTGCGTCACCTACGGCTGGGGTTTCAAAAGAAGGATTCGCAACGCCAAAGCCCGAGTTGTGTGATACCGCATAAAATGTTGCCTTTATGCCCGCGGTGTTTAATATACTGCGCGCGTTCTCGTATTGACTGCGATGTCCGTCGTCAAATGCGAGCGACACAAAGCCTCGGTCAAACACGTTCTCAAGCGTCATATCCTTTAACACAATGTTGTCGATGACGAGCGTGCCAACACTATTAAGCTGGTGATACACAAGGATGTATGCAGCTTCCGGAGGAGCAATGAATGATGCGCTTGCGGTTTTCCATGCATCTCCTGTCGGACACTTACTTGTTACACCGACAGGAGATGCATGGAAAACCGCAAGCGCATCATTCATTGCTCCTCCGGAAGCTGCATACATCCTTGTGTATCACCAGCTTAATAGTGTTGGCAC
>JAYTCK010000038.1:0-22495 GCA_043736515.1 bacterium | reverse complement strand
TCATTCCTGATGTTCCCGATGCTTCTTGTGGCCGTACTGGCGTGTTGAGCCAAAGATCAACACCGGCCACCATAAGTTTTGCGGTTTCCATGTCGTAATTCTCTATGTAGGTCGCGGTGATGTTGTGTCCGACGCGGCGCATGTTTTGGATGATCTCCTGAAGCATCAGTTTTCCCTCCCGGTCGAAGCGGTGTGCTTTCCCGCCGTAAATAATTTGAATGCCTTTTGAGTTTCCTGCAATGTGCACCAGGCGCTCAATATCGGTAAAGAGCAGATTCCCCCGCTTGTAAGATGCGCCACGCCTTGCAAAGCCAATCGTGAATTTATCTTCGCTCATGAGGATTCCGTGTCGATCATTGAGATAGGTCATAAGTGTCCGCTTCGCTTCTTGGTGCGCATTCCAAAGCTCGTCTTGAGGGATGGAGAACGCATAGCGAAGACTAAAAGGATCAGCGCGCCAGTCAGGCAAATAGCGGTCGTAGAGTTTTGCGAGTGGTGCTGCGACCCACGTCTGTGCGTGGACACCATTCGTAATTGAAGCAATATCGTATCCAGGAAAAAGTTCACGTGAGATTTCGCCATGTTTTTTTGCAACACCATTATGATAGCGGCTCAGGTTGAGCGCGAGACGAGTCATGTTGAGGTGATCACCCTCAAAGGCCAAGCCCGCAATTGCTTCAGGAATAAAATCGAGGCCCAGCAGCTGATGAGCAAGTTCTCGGTCGAATACATCATGTCCTGCTGCAACAGGTGTATGCGTGGTAAACACTGCGCGAGCACGCACCTCCTCAATGGGTTCCGGAGCTTCCGCAAAGCGCCGATAGAGCTCTACGGTGAGTAATGCAGCATGACCCTCGTTCATGTGGTACTTTTCAATTTTTGTTGCACCCAGCTTCTCGAGCATGCGCACACCTGCTATTCCAAGCACTGCCTCCTGTAACAAGCGATGATGCTTGTCGTTATCTACAAGTCCGCCATACAATCGCTCGGTCATGTGTCTGTCTCCTTCGTCATTTCCATCCACATCAGTATCGAGAAAGATAACGGGATTATAATTTCCTTTTATGCCTTTAAGCTTGTGCATCCAAGCATGCACCTTGACCACTCTTCCCATAACCGTGAGGGTAACCTCATGTGGGAGGCGTATGAGTACCTCGCGGGGCTCCCAGTGTTCGTCTTCTTCGATTTGCCAGCCGGAGTCATCAAATCGTTGGCGAAAATATCCCTTACGGTACAGGAGCGAAATGCCGATCATCGGCAATTCGAGGTCAGCGGCACTCTTCAGCATATCTCCTGCGAGAATTCCCAACCCGCCTGCATATGTTGGTATACGCGAATCAATTCCTATCTCCATGCAAAAATACGCTACGTGGAGTGCGTTCATATTAATCCCCTCAAGAATAAAGGGTTTCTTGGGGACAGCAAGACGGGGGGCATCCGGGTTGGGTTGGAAAGAAGCAAGATGTTTTACGGGAAGCTTCTTTTGATGCTTGGTTGCTTTGGGCGCCGGGGGGGACTTTGACGCCGAATGAGCATGCGTATGCAGATGGGCTTTCGCGCGTTTGTGTGCATGAGTGTCAACGCTCTTTTTCGGAGTGCGCACATGAATAGCAACTTTTTTACCTGCTTCGTGCATATATGTAAAGAATGGGCATCTCCAAAAAAAGAGTGCGCAATCACTTCATTGTAGCAGTGTAGGCAAGAGTGTGCATAAAAATAAGTGGAAAACGTGTGAACAGTGCCTTTGCTAACAAAAAACCTGCGATTATTTTCGCAGGTAGTGCTTCTATTTTTTAGGTGGAGTACTTGATGGTTTTTTGGGCGGTTTTTTTGGAGGACCGCCGGGAAACAGATCGACAACATTGTCCGAGGTCTGTTGTGGTTTGCGTTTAGGTTTTTTTGTTTTCTCATTAGCTATCTCAGCCAATGTATTCAAAAACTCTGTGCAATCAACAACACCCACATGGAATGGGAAAATGATTTCTCCCAGTAGATGGTAAAGATCTTTTTGCTCGTCATACGTGTTGGCTTTAAAGAGCGCCCACGCGGTCCCCATCGCTTCCGTTTCAGAAGCGCACTGTACCATTATCGGAAAGATGTGTACCAAAAAAGAATCTTTTGGTGAAACAAAACGTATGCCTGCCGAAAAGAGTCGGGTTTCTGGAGGCGTTGCCGCCGGCGTATCGCCTGACATAGAGCTCTCCCTAAAAAACTATCTTCCCTCACTCTATAGGTGAAGGTAATTTTAAACAAGGAGGTCAGGGGGAACTCGCAAAAATTAAATGCCATACGAAATCCTGGACCGTTTCGGAGTCGGGTGCTGTAGTCTCCTACTGCTCCCGACTTTGAAATCGGGAAGGATGAGTTGTGCGTTAATTTTGCGAGTTCTCTAGGTAAAGCTAAACCCGGTACATTAGTACCGGGCTTTAAGGCCCCCACAGGGTTCCATAATGCGAGTCACTGCGACCAGCAACTCCTATTTTTGATTCTATAGACCGAACACAAAGTACACAAGCACTTTAGTGTGGATAGTGATAACTACGACACACAAGTTATCTTACCCGTAATGAGCATGTGGTCACTTACGCCATCCTCTAGCTCAACATCGGAGGCAACATAGTGCCGACTCGTAAACATTCCGTCAACAACTAAGAAAATCGGTGCGGCACGGTGGTATGTTTGATCGAGCGTGGTGTCCACTAACTTGGGAATATTGTCGCGATATCTGCTCGCGAGCATATCCCATGTCATCCTTCCTCGGGGAGCATTGAAATCTCCGCAAAGGATAAGTCGGTCACCAATATGATCATCAATCACCCCAAAAAGTGCTTCCAGATCGAGTAGCTGCTGATCGGTCACGTCTCCGTTGTGCGTCCAAGTAAAATGCGTATTTCCTACATGATAGCGCACATCATCCTTTTCGATAATCGCAAAGAGGAGGGCACGGTCTGCCGGAAACGGTATGTCATCAGGTGCTGCATAATGATAGACCTGAGCATCACACCCCACCATCAGACCATGGCGTACGAATATTGCGAGTCCGTATACGCTCTCAACGCCCGTCTCAGGATCTGTTCGGAATGTCGTTCTCAGAAAAAGCGAGCTGGCGTTAAGTGCTGACTCGAGGTAGGTGATTTTGTTTTCGGGCACCTCCTGAAGACAGATCACATCAAGATCAGCACCGCAAAGAGCAGGTATGAACCGCTCAAAGTGCCTATCCTTTTCAATATTGAGACATCCCAGTTTAAGGGGGGGAACACGAGGTAACATTCTTCAGTTCTCCTTAGTATATTTTTGCTCTACGAGCAGTTGTGGCAGGGCGGGAACTATCTCTGTACAAGGTTAGTACTATTGTGGTCTAAAATCAAGTGCGGCGAGACGAGATTGCTTTTTCTTTTTTCAAGAGAGCCAATTTTTGCTTTATTCCCCCGGGACCTGAGTATCCTCCAAGCCCTCCGTCAGAGCGCACCACACGGTGGCACGGTATTGCCACAGGAAGCGGATTTGCCCCCACTGCATTCGCGACGGCCCGCACCGCACGAGGCTTCCCTACCCGCATGGCAAGCTCTTTATAGGTGATGGTTTTGCCCTTAGGAATCTTAAGCAACTCCCTCCACACCTTTTGCTGGAATAATGTTCCTTCTGGAATAGTGACTTTCATAGATGACCATTATAACTAAATTGAGAAATAAAAAAAACGCCAACTACTGCAATTGGCATTTGCCTTCAAACCTAATTATTTCGTATTTGCCGGAGCCTCCTTGGCGTGGTCTGTCCAACGCCAATGTTATTTGTTATAGTTCTCTTGTTTTCACACACGGAGGAGTCGGATGGGGTGAGGCTTGGCTAAGGGTGAGCTTTGGCGTTTGGGAACCCGGCTTTGCGGGAGCCAGAGCGCAAGACTCATTGAGGGCTTATGTCTGCAGAAGACCCAATGAGTGGACAGTTCCTGTGAGGAACCCATTCTGATGGGACCAAGCCGCAAGACCTTTTGACCCAGCCCCAGTTTTGTTTACTGAATTGCAAAACTGGAGCTGGGCAAAAGGTGTACAGCTCCTGTAAGGAGTTATGAACTTTAAAAATTCTATAAGCAGCGCGGAGGGCTCGCATAGTGGTCTAGTGCACCGCCTTGGAAAGGCGGCAAGGTGTTACAGCCTTCGAGAGTTCGAATCTCTCGCCCTCCGCATTGCTTGTAAAAAATTATCAACGACCAAATCTCTCCTCCTCCGCTTTGTTCAGAAAACTAATTTCGAAATCCCCCGCTTTGCCCATTAGTAATTTTGTTATACTGAAATGATGACGATGCCCAATTTAAAAACATTATTTGTTATAGGAAGTATTTCTTCTCTTGGGGTGCTTGCGGGTTCACTCATTGCTCCTATCGAAGCGCGCTATATTCAGAGTTTTACCAGCGATCCCATTATCATAGGTTCCGTATTTGGTGTAGGAAGTGTATTTTTTGCGCTCATGTCGTATTGGATGGGCCGCCTTTCTGATTCATATGGCAGAAAACGTATCATTTTAACTGGTCTGGCTTTTGGAATTATATATGCCGTCTTGTACTCAATGGTAGTAAATGTCTTTCAGATTTACGGAGTTAAATTTACATGGGCCATTGCCGCAATAGCAACGGGGCCAGTCATGGCTGCATACTTACAAGATTTTTTGGAGCCTTTTGCTAATAAGGGCAAATACTTTGGGTATGTATATTCCGTGCAGTCGATTAGTGGCAGTGTCGGCGCCTTTATAGGAGGCTACATTGCGACAACATTTGGCCTCGGTGCGCCGCTTTATTTAATGGCTACTATTTATTTTTTTATTTTTGCACTTGCCCTTTGTGCTTTACCCTCTGACAGCCAACTCAATCGTGAGGCGAAAGAATTAACGAAAAGCGGTAATAAATCTATAAAATATACGCTCAGATATATTATTTCAAAACCAGCACTTTTATTTTATCTCAGTGTTAATACGAGTTTTGGGATCAATTGGGGCATAAAGGTTTTTTTATGGCCACTCGTGATTTATGAGATTGCAAAAAACGACTTAATAATTGGGAGCATTTTTGCAACAATGGGCGTAGTTGCTTTCGTCTTGTTACCATTTGCGGGGAAGGCAGTAGATGCATTTGGGTCATATCGAATTGCGCTCGTTGAACTAGCAATTTTGGGTATAGCGGGTCTTGGGCTAGCATTTTCAGAAAACATTATATTATTTTGGATTTTTGCAGCAATATACACTATTGGGGAGGTGTTAAATGGCCCGGCACAAGCGGTACTTCTCACTGAAAATGTTGACTCGGAAATTCGAGGTCAAGTAATGGGACTGGATGCTACCTCAGATCAATTGCTCGCCGTCCTTTCCCCACTTATTGCAGGACTTTTAATTACCCTTCTGGGGCTCACAACTACACTTTTGATATTTATGTTGCTTTTTTGGGTAAGCTTCATTCTCGGAGGGTATATCTATGTGAAGCACATCCGCGGTGCATAGGGTTGCTTGTCTTCGTCCCGCCCCCCACTACTCCTTATTTTCTGGTGCAACTTCAGTGGTCGCTGGTTCGACCGGCTCAGTCTCGCGCATATTGAAAAACACCACCAAAAGAATGATCGCTGTCGAAGCAAACGGAAGGTTGCCCAAATTGAAGCCGAGCGGCGAAAGTAGTGCGGAGATAAGTAGTGGGAGTGTGGTCGCATGGAGGCACACTTGGAATGCCGTACCGTATGTCCACTTGGGTTTTGTTATAAGCATTGCGATGTAGATAATAAGTGCAGGAAAAAGCAGATACACAAGATTTATCGCAAAGGCAAAGCAGAGACCAACAAATATCGCCAATACCACTAACGGTACAATAAATTTAAAATACGGCTGAAGACTATTGATCACACCAAGAAGGCTTTGTTCGCTCAGCGTGAAGTTCACGTTCGGATCAAATGCATTTACCCTCATCTCATCTCTTTCTCCGCGCATCACAAGTGCATCTTCCGCGATCCAAAATAACGCACGGTGTTCGCGATACTTTTCGAGGGCGATAGGAGAAGTGGTATCAATAACTCCGAGGTGCTCCACCCCAAATTCACGGCGAAGCTCATCTTTAAATATTGCAGGGATGGGAAGATAGAACGGTTGCGGCACAGTCGTTGTCGCTATGCCGTTCACGATAGGCACTTCAAGTTCATCGGGGTAATACGCGGCAAAATTTTGAGGAAGGTCGCGGAGTGTGCTCGATACGAGTGGAACAAGCGGGATGGAATAAGTAATAGTGAGGAGGAGTGCCAGAAGCATGACAAACCCACCATAATATTTAAACGAAAAAGAAAGCGGCCTTGCAAAAAGCTCGCGGTAATACTCGGGTCCATAGATACTCTTTTTGATATGTTCGATAAGTTGTTTCATTGCCTCATATTATATCAACACACAAACTATTTTGCTAAAAAATTACGTTAAATACTTCGGTCGAAGTATTTAACGTAATTTATATTACCCACTACCTATATGGGCAAAAGAAAACGGGCAGCAAAAGCTGCCCGTGAAAAGAACTACGTGAGAAATGGGCGCTTGCCTACTTCATGCCGAGAGTCGAGTGATACTTACCCTCATGCGCCGTGTCGGACGATACCGACCAGTGAAACGCATACTGGACGAATGCCCTATGTGCAGGGCACCCACATCACAATCCGAATTTCCGTCGTATGTGAAGATATCGTCACGCAGATCAGAGTAGAACCACGAATCAGGGAAGGGTGATTCTAGAAATTCTCCATCTCCCTCCGTCCAATCGTCAGGCTCACCATCGAATTGCGTGTACATGTAGTAATCATCGTAGTCAGCGTCTGGATAAGGATCGTAAAAGTCCCAACCAAAATCATCAAACCGATTGGAGTGTCCCTGTACACGTTTGGGATTACGCCCGTAATACACATCAAACAAGTGAGCCTCGTATTCTCTATCCCTCTCTTCGAACTTCTTCATATCAAGATCACAGAGCCATTCACCCATGTGCTCCTCGCGGGAGCTCATGAAGATTTGCTCACTCACCGAGAGGTACGTCGGGGACTCTTCCTCGATCTTAGGGAACGAGACTGTCCACTCCTCATGCGACCAATCCGACACAATTCGAACGTACGTTGCCATCTGTCGCTCCATTTTTCCCTGGCGGCGAGACAATTGGTGGCGATAGTCCTGCAGCCCATACTTCGGCCAGTGAGACTCATTATTGGTGGAATGAGACTTCGGACGACGCGTCTTCATCGTGCGCGGGCCCTTTTGCCGGTCGCGTTCGGCAAGCCAAACACCGTGATTCGAGAAGCGATATCCGATGTTGGGCAAACCACGTTCACCGGAATACTGACTGATGCGAATCAGGTCAGCACCTTCGTCCTGATTAGGCTCCTTGTTGTCAGACGGATTGTCTTCAGGCGGCTGCGGAGTGGCGAAGTATTCCGCATACGCCATCTGGACGAGCACCTCTTCCGAGAAGTCGCCTTCGATTGCGTCGAGAATGAGTGCATTGCTCGGCTCCCAGTCGCGGGGGCTGACGCCAATCTTTTCACAGAGGTGCGTCTTGAAACGGGCAATCATCAGATCCTGATCGCGAAAGGACAGCGAAGCGAAGCGCCAACGCGAAGAACGGGGCTCATCGTCGACGTCGTAACCATCTTCGTCTCCTTCGACATCAGGGTCTGCTTCATCACCACTCTGGTGGCCGTCGTCGTCGTTGGCGGACCACATCAAGTCCTCGGTGGTTGCGTAGCCGTCTTGGGTAAGCACGTTACGATCATCAAAGTCCTCCGGTTCGTCAGCATCTGCCAGACGATTGATCGCACCAGCGAAACGCAGTTTTTTACCTAAGGGTGCATTGTTTGTTTCACAAATTGCACGGATAGCATTTCGCGAAGAAACCGTAAGATACTTTTTCCAATCTCTCGTGCGATGCATTTTCTATCTCCAGTGGGGAAAGTTTTTAAACCGTTTAGATTGGCAATGAACGCATCAAGATGCGAATACCATCCATCTAATAGTATATCAGAGATTTGCCTTTATGTCAATTATTTTCATACCCGGTCAGAAGGTATGAAAAAGACCGCAATTGCGGTCTTTATGAGCTACTGGTTGAGCTCGAGCTTAGAAAGCTTGTCGTCCCCGACGGAACTGGCGGGCGCCTGACTGCGCGAAGCCGACGTGGACGGTTTCCGGGGGCTTGTGGACCAACGTGAGGCCGTGCGATTCAGTACGACGCGGCTCTCGGGTGATCTCGGCGATCATCGAGTCCGTGGCAGCGATTGGACGGTCAATGCTTAGGATGCGCGACTTGCGCTCACCCTTGATCTGGACGCGAACTTCATTGGGCATTTAGAGCTCCAAAAACGTTTATGAAAGGTTCTTTGAGACTGGAACGACGCAACTTAATGCTGCTCCATATCTGTGGATATGATATCATATTTTTATATATCTGTCAAGAAATTTGTAGGGCTCATGAAATTGGATGCACAGCCAATTTTATAAGCCCTACTTTATGTTCATCCCTCGAAGTATCGCGATGCGCTCCTCCATGGGCGGGTGCGTCATAAAAAGCTTCGCGACAAAACCCGCTCCCCCATTGCCGCGGAGTGGATTAGAAATGTAGAGCGTGGAGGCTGCGCTCGACGCAGTGGTTGAAGGGATTCCTGCACCGGAGATTTTCTCAAGCGCGCTTGCAAGGCCTTCAGGATAGCGAGTGAGCAGCGCTCCTGAAGCGTCGGCCAAAAACTCGCGCTTGCGGGAAATAGCGAGCTGCATGAGCATTGCAAATATCGGAGCCAAGATAGCGAGTGCAAAACCTGCGAGCACAAAGAAGCCGCTCGCCTTGTTGTCGCGATTGCCCCCACCAAAGAGCGACATGCGCAAGAACATGTCAGAGAGTATAGCAACAAGTCCGGCAAGCACGACAACGACGGTCGAAACAAGCGTGTCCCGATTGCCGACATGGGAAAGCTCATGAGCGAGTACGCCTTCAAGCTCAGTACGATTGAGTACACGAAGGATGCCCGTGTGCACAGCAATCGCAGCATGCTCTTTGTTACGCCCTGTTGCAAACGCATTTGGGCTCGGGTCATCAACGATATAGAGTTTAGGCATAGGGAGTCCTGCGGTGATCGTCAGATTTTCAACAATATTCCAGAGTTCAGCATTTTCCTCTCGGGTTACCGGCTTTGCTCGTACCATACTAAGGACGATCTTGTCACTCCACCAGTAGCTCCCGACATTCATAATAAGACTCAGTGCAACAGCAATGTAAATAAATGCGGGATTGCCGTACGCCTGTGCAAATACCCATCCGACAAAAATAATAAACACAAAAAATACGCTAAGGAATACCCACGTTTTGGTAATATTTTGCGATTGATGTGTATAGAGTGTAGCCATAATAAGATAATTATATTCCTTCACTGCTTGCCGTTAGCGGACTCAGTTTTTGGATGTAGTTTCGTTTTTTGCAGAACGAAAATGTTTGAGGGGGCATACGGGCTGGTATGTCCCCCAAACTTTTTGGTCGAAAAAAATGAAAATGCGCCAAAAACGGAGTCTGTGGACTTAGAATTTCACCGCTACAGGTTGCTGGGCTGCGTCGCCGTCTGGGAGGTCAAAGTACTCCTTCTTCACAAAGTTGAACATATTGGCAATCATGTTTCCTGGGAAGGTCATGACCGATGTGTTGAGATCGCGGACGTTACCGTTATAGAAACGGCGTGCTGCCTGAACCTTATTTTCGGTGTCGGAGAGTTCTTCCTGAAGCTTGAGAAAGTTTTGATTTGCCTTGAGGTCTGGATACGCTTCAGAGAGCGCAAAGATTGACTTGAGCGCATCGGTAATCATGTTCTGGGCCTTGGCCTGTCCAGCGATATCGCCATTTTGCTGCATTGCCATATTGCGCGCTTCGACGACCTTAGTAAGGGTTCCCTCTTCGTGCTTGGCGTATCCCTTCACCGTCTCGATGAGGTTAGGGATGAGGTCATAGCGGCGCTTCAGCTGGACCTCGATGTCTGCCCATGCTTCTTCCGAGCGCTGAATGAGTTTGACGAAGTTGTTGTAAAGCCCTACCGCCCATAAAGACAATCCGCCAACAATCAATAAAATGACTAATTCCATAGTAGTGTGTATTAAGTGATAACGTTATCCAATTAAAGTTCTCAGATTATACTCCCTTTTTGGTCGTAGCGGAAGGCTTCGAAGGAGGCACAACCGCATCGGGGAAGGCTCGGTGGAGTCGCCCATTGAGGAAACATGCCGCTTTCCAAAGTCCCCACATGATAAGTCCCCAAAATGCGATCACAAGCAGGAGCATCGGGAGTCGGATCATGAAGACAAGGAGCATGTCGATAAAACGGGTGAAATCGAGAAGAGTCTTCTTCGTCGCCTCTTTAACCACTCCGAGCGGGCGCCACTCATCGGTACCACTTATAGGACTTGCCTCTTCGCGAAGAGCAATAGTAATTGATGAAAGATTAATTTGTCGTGAAAGATAGTCGAGTTGTCCTTGAAGCTGTTCTATCTGAGAGCGTGTGTTGTTGAGTTCGCGCGTTACTTCTAAGACATCGGAGAGTTTGCCCGAGCGCTGAATGAGTGCGATAAATTGCTCTTCGGCAGCCTTTAAATTTTTGAGTCGAGCAGTAAGATCCACAAATTCTGCTGAAACATCACTAACGTTGGTATTGTCATTCTCGACACGTAGGGCGAGTTTTTTAATTTCTACAACCGCACCATCAAATACGTTTGTTGGAACCCAGATGGTGACATTGCCGGTGCGCACCCCGTGCTCGTATTCACTGAACGATGCGTTGCCGGCCTGTCCGCCAAATTGCGTACGTATCCGTGTAATGCCTTCTGCTGCCTCATCCATGTTTTTCACCAAGAGGGAGAGATAGGAGCTCTTCACGAGTTTCGCGTCACCTAAGGCTGGGGCGGAAGGAAACGGCGACGGCACGAACGATGGCGCCATTTTCCCTGCGAATCCCTCCGAAACAGCATAGCCGCGCTCATTGTATGCCATGTTATAATCTGGGGCTGCGAATGGAGGAGCGTCGCCATATCCTTTTTGGATCTGACCTTGTGGATATGAAGGTGTTACCATGCCAGCCGAGCTGAGTGATGACATGGAAGATTGCTCCATCATGCTGCTACTCACACTGTATACAAACAAAAAGAGTGTCACGGCGATTACACCGAGTACGACACCCTTAGGAGTTATTGATGGAAATTTAAAATCATTCATGAAAAGAATTTTACGATTTACTAATTGCTTCCACTAGTATAGCAAATGATTGGAGTGGGATGCCAATTTTAAAAAATTATTTTGTAAATAAAAAAAACGTTCACATCATGTGAACGTTGTTACTGATTGATCAGCGGTCGATCATGCCCTTTCGGTTTCCTCCTTCTGTCCTCATGTCGTACCCCACACCAGGTCCTGCCGGAGAAAGTGGGGGTAGTCGCCCCGCTGGTTTGGGGAGACGGTCACTCCCTGTTAATCCACACATCAACCTGGCTCGCTCTTCTGCGTGGTGTTGGTTCAACTCATCGGCAGTACGGGTCTGCCTATAAAAATCAGCATGGGGCATAAGTGGCCTCGGCAGGTTAATGAAACATCCAAAAACGAGAATAACTCACAACCTGCGTGATGTCAAGGTGGTACTAGCACAAAAAAAGGCCCCGATATATCGGTGCCTTGTTGACGTTGTGCTAGTACCTTTCTCTCCTTCCATTCCCAATAATTAATTGGGTAAGTGGTTGGGGAAGCGTTGGTCCGCTTTCTACTGCTGCTTGAAGTATGCTGGCACGCCAATTATCGGGGGCCTCACCCGAGTCTGCGCCGCGAGGGGCAGAATAGGCCACCGGTAATGGTGTGGTTTCCTCGTCATCATCAGGATCTAGTATCGCACACATGCGTATTTCCTTTGTTGGTTGTACAGTCATTACGTTCCTATCTTGAAGAAACAAGAACGCTCTTAAAGAATAACCCTCAAAAAAAATTTGACAAGCCTATTTGTGCTCTGCAAAAAAAATAAACGCCCGACCTTGTAGGGTGGGCGTTCGTAGTTGAGCCGAGACTTAGCTGAGGTCGAGGGGTTCGGAATCATCCTCCTCGGCCGCAGCGAGGGCATCTTCGAAAGATTGGGTGCCGATGTCGTCGGACGATAGCGAGGGTGCGTGTTCAGACGGACGGGCGGGCGAGTAGCACTGGCAATTATTGGCCATAAAAACTCCTGTGGGTTGAGTGAAAAAAGATCAGTGCGTTGCATTAACGCATAAATAGTATACCATATTTATAGAAACAATGCAAGCCCCTGTGTCGCATGAAAAAACGCCCTACTGTGGGCGTTTTTTCGCATGAATTTTTCTTCCCTAGACCCTAGTGGCTAGTGGCTGAATTTTAATAGTCATCCATTCCCCCGCCCATTCCTTGTCCGCCAGGTGTGGGTTCTTTCTTTTCCGGAATGTCCGCAATCGCGACTTCTGTCGTAAGGAGAATCGCAGCCGCAGAAACAGCATGTTCAAGACCTGCACGCGTCACCTTCACGGGGTCGACAATACCCGCCTTGAGCATGTCGGCAACCATGACGTCTTTTGCGGCATCGTAGCCCGCATTGCCTTTCGACTCGATGATGGCTTTGATGAAAACTGCCGCATCGTCGCGTCCAGCGTTGATGACGATCTGCTTGAACGGTGCTGAAAGTGCGTCCGCAACAATATGATAGCCGATGAGGAATTCTGAATTTTCTTTGTCGAGATGACCTTTCTTCGAAGCTTCGCTCTTGCCAATTTTTTCTTCAAGAAGCCGCGAGACACGCACGAGTGTCGAGCCACCTCCGGGGACAATACCTTCAGCGATCGCAGCTTTTGTTGCCTTGACCGCATCTTCAATCTTGAGCTTGAGGTATTTCATCTCTGTCTCTGTCGCAGCACCGACGCGAAGAATTGCTACCCCACCCGAAAGCTTTGCGGCACGTTCTTCGAGTTTTTCTTTGTCGTACTTTGAGTCTGCGTTCGCAATCTGTTTCTTGATCTGCTCCACGCGCTCACTTACCTTGGCCTTCTTGCCCTTGCCATCGACAATGATGGTTTTGTCTTTGGTGGAAATAACACGACCTGCACGGCCGAGCATCTCGACAGTCACATCTTCGAATTTCATTCCTACGTCGTCGGAAATCACCGTACCGCCAGTGACAGCGGCAATGTCTGCGAGCAAGTCTTTTTTGCGCTCGCCATAACCAGGGGCTTTGACTCCGAGTGCGGAAAATCCTCCGCGGAGTTTATTCACAACAAATGTCGTCAGTGCTTCGCCTTCGATGTCCTCTGCGATGAGCACAAGTTCTTTTTGTCCCGTTGATGCGAGCTTCTCAAGCAGTGGCAAAATTTCCTGAAGGTTCGAAATTTTTTTATCGGTAAGCAAAATGAGCGCGTCTTTATAGACGGCTTCCATGCGCTCCGGGTTGGTGACCATGTATGCGGAAACATATCCCTTATCAAATTCTATTCCTTCAACGATCTCGGATTCAATGCCGAATGTTGGAGATTCTTCGACGGTGACAACACCGTCCTTCCCTACCTGCTTGATTGTCTCGGCAATTTTCTTTCCCATCTCAGGACTCTCTACAGAAATTGTTGCGACCTGCTCTATCTCTGCATCGCTCTTCAAGGGCTTTGCCATGTCGGCGAGTGCGGCAACGGCATCCTTAAGGGCAGACTCCATCCCGCGACGTACACCCATGGGGTTTGCGCCCATTGCAGTGCGGCTCATTCCTTCAGCAATAAGTGCCTGAGCGAGGATAACTGCTGTTGTCGTGCCGTCTCCGGCGATCTCGTCAGTTCGTGATGCAACCTCCTTGATGATCTCAGCGCCCATATTTTCCATCTTGTCGGAAAGTGTAATTTCCTTTGCGATGGACACACCGTCGTTTGTAATAGTGGGCGCACCATAGCCCTTATCAAGTACGACATTGCGACCCCGCGGACCGATTGTAATCTTCACTGCGTTTGATACTTTGTCAACACCACTCTTGAGTGCCTTACGAGCATGCTCCCCAGATAATATTTGTTTAGCCATATGATTTGATTAGTTGATAACATACGACTTGCTTTTTGGGCGCACCTTGAACTTGTCGGTGCTCGGTCATGGGGGCAGTAGCCGTCTACAGCCCCCACGACACTGCGGCTCCTCCGCGTTCAAATTGCATCCCAAAAATCAACTCGCTAACGTTTTATTTAAATGCGTGTTTACTTTTCAATCGCCAAGATATTCCCCTCAGAGGTGAGTATCAACTCTTCTCCATTAAGTTCCACCTCTTGCGCATCATATCCCCGCTTGAACCAGACCACGTCGCCAACCGTTACATCCATCGCGACACGCCTGCCATCTGTAGAAAGTCTGCCTGGGCCCGCTGCAAGAATAGTACCGCGTTCGTGTTTATCGTTATTTTCTTTCCCGGGAAGGATGATTCCTGAGGCAGTGCGTGCCTCTCCTTTCGTTTCGAGTGGCTTAATAAGCACACGATCCGCGAGGGGGGAAACTTTCTTCTGTCCATTTGCTTTAGCCATAATGCTTAAAAATTAAGAGTCTGTTTCATAATCATTGATCGCAGCGAAATTTCAGGAATTCGTGCGTAAAATTTTTTCTGAAACAAGGCGTATGGGGTACGCTACGATGCAGTTTCAGAAAAAAAACTTACGTGCGAATTCACGGAATTGCAGCAGATCAGGATTATTAAGCAGGCTCGATGCTCATAAATATTCAGCAACAGCATAGTTGCTTGTGTCACACATACATAACACTTCCCCCAATCAAAACGTCACGCATTCTATGGGTGAAGGCGTCGTTCAAGATCGGAAAGTGACTCTATTATAAGGAGTACGACATCATGAGTCAAAACCAGTTGACAAAATCAATAAATTGTGTATTATGAGGAGTAGCTGAATTGCTCTCCTCACGAGGGTTTCATGATTGTTTTTAGTAGGTTTTCAATGTCCGCGCTCATTTTGACAATATGGATTGGCGCCAGCACTTCTAGCGTTTCGACGCCGAGTTTTCAAACCCTCGCACTCTGTGAAACTGCTACTGCTCACGGCGCTAACGTCAGTCCGAGAGTCAGGAATTTCAACAGTACGACCATCGCAACCTGCGTGAAAACTTCCGAAAAGTAACACGCAGGGCCGCACAGCAAAGCCACTTCACCCGAAGCGGCCTTTTCTTTTTTTTAATACCATCAAAAAGACGGGCAACTTCTTCAAGGTCGGGTTTTTCAGAGCCAAGGCCAGACCACCACAGGAGTACTTCCAAATTTCAGTACTCGATGACTCGATGAAATTTTTGGTCGCTTAGTCCGTCTTTTTTGGGTGACGTGCGAAAAATAGTTGACAATGCTATAAAATTCCATATATTTATGATAGTTCTCACACGAAACTTTCGTGTTATTCACCCAGGAGATATATTCGATGTTCGCGCTTATTTTGTCAGTGTTTGTTTATGGGGTAGAAGTTCCCGCTGTTTCCACTACTCACGTGCCAGGCTTTCAAACGGAAGCTTTGTGTGATGCGGCTCTTGAGCTACACAAGGTTCGTGTCAATGTGAATGCCCGGGATTACCGTCAGATCGTCGCCGGCTCCTGCGTGAAAACTCAGGAAAAGTAACCCCTCACGGCACCCAAGACCGCATCCATAATATAGAGCGGTCTTTTTTTTGTAATATACCAAACTAAGGGGCGGACAACTTCTCCAAGGGTCCCCCTTACTGTGGCTGTACACTTTTTGCCCAGCTCCCGTTTTGCAATTCAGTAAACAAAACTGGGGCTGGGTCAAAAGGTCATGCGCTCCGGCCACGCAAAGCCGGGTTCCCAGCAGCCAGAGCTCACTTTCAGAGCCAAGGCCAGACCACCACGGGAGTACTTCCAAATTTCAGTACTCGATGACTCGATGAAATTTTTGGTCGCTTAGTCCGTCTTTTTTGGGTGACGTGCGAAAAATAGTTGACAAAATCAATAAATTGTGTATTATAGATGCAGCTGAATTGCTCCTCACACAAAGGTTTTCGTGCCGTTCAACCCAAGGAGATCTCAATGAGAGAAAAAATTCTGATCGCAGTCCGAACCGCAATTCAAAATAGCTCACGTAAAGTACGCGTCACTTTCAGGCGCGAAGCAATCCGCGATCTCCAGTACCTGCTCGGGATGCAAAACTCGGGCATTATCAGGCTACCGGACGTCACCATCATCTTGGCCGTTATTTGAGACAACAGCTGGGACGGCGAACGCAACCGCACCATGGTGATCGAACTCGCTGAAAAGTTTGACGAAGAGTGGTTCGTCAGTCGTATGGGGAGTGCCGTCGAAAGCGTCTCTTACGCCCAGCCGAAAACCAAAAACTGACACATCGCACCACAAGCCGCTTCCCTCGAAGCGGCTTTTTTATTACATATTTTTAGCATTGCCCAACCCGAACCACCGCGGCGTTCCAAATTTCGATGCAGGTCACTGGAGGTGAAAACCTCCAACCACCACGGTTGCGCTAATTGGGATGAAATTCGGGTGCGGAGGAGTCGCAGTGTCGTGGGGGCTGTAGGTTGCTACTGCCCCCATGACCGAGCACCGACAAATCTAAAGTTCGCCCGATTTGCACGACACCCTAGACTATGATAGGATACTCATTAATGGAATTACTGAAACAGGCTCTGCCACTCGCGCAGATCATCCTCTCCGTCTCCCTCATCGTGCTTATCCTCATTCAACGCTCGGGTGCCGAGCTTGGTGGCGCCTTTGGTGGCGGTGATGGATCGGGCGGTACACTTTACACCCGTCGCGGTTTTGAGAAGGTGCTTTTCTTTGTAACTATTGGGTTAGGGATCGCATTCATTCTAATAAACTTGGTGGCGCTGCTTCTCGGTTCGTAAGCCATATAAACTTCGCGATTGCGCTTCGTCGCGCAACTCACACCCTGAAAGTTTTATCGCATGCTAAAATGTAAGTTCGTAACCATGGCGGAATTTTCTGCCCGTTGATGTAATTTTTGATCATTACTATATTGCTATTACTGTGGAGAATTTTGAAACACATTCCGAACAACTTCGGAGATCAGCCGGTGGCACAATGCGCCTAGGAACAGCACTCGCACAGCTGCCCTTTTCACTCCGAGCAATTTTTACTGCTGCGTTTTTTGTATTTATCGCCACGACACTTGCACTCGCCATTTCCTTTTCTGAACGTTTCCTCGTTGAAATCCCTCGGCATGGCGGTACGCTTGTCGAAGGCATAATTGGGAGACCGAGATTTATCAATCCGGTAATCGCAAAGTCTGATGCGGATCGGGATATTGCCGGCCTCATATATTCAGGACTACTCCGCGCAACACCCGCCGGTGGTATCGTCCCCGACCTGGCAAAAGATTACTTGGTTTCCGAAGATGGGCTGACATATACGTTCCTCCTTCGCGACGATCTCGTATGGCATGACGGTGAGCCCATCACCTCGGCGGATATTGCGTTTACCATTGAAAAAGTGCGCGACTCTGGCCTTGCAATTAAAAGTCCGCGCAGGGCGAGCTGGGAAGGAGTGGTTGTGGCAACTCCAGATGAAAAGACCGTTGTCTTTACTATCAAGCAGCCTTATGCGCCCTTCCTCGAGAATGCAACAATGGGCATTCTTCCGAAACATATCTGGCAAAATGTCCCGAACGAAGAGTTTGATGTGACGTATCACAACATCGAGCCAATCGGCTCGGGTCCATACCGCATGGGCGCGATTGTCCGTGATGATAAAAAGGGGCTACCGAGTGCGTATGACCTGGTTGCATTCAAGCGCTATGCATTAGGTGAGCCACACATCACACATCTGCGTATCGCATTTTACGGCAACAATCAGGAGCTACTCGCAGCCTACCGCGAACATAGGGTTGATCAAATTCACACGCTTGAACCAAAAGATGCGGCTATCCTTGAAAAGGCTGGTAATGCCATTGTTCGTGTACCACTCCCCCGAACATTTGCCGTTTTTTTCAACCAGAATCAGCAACCGGTGTTTGCCGACAAAGCTGTTCGGACGGCGCTCGACCTTGCGATCAACAAGGAGCGCATTGTAAATGATGTGCTTAGTGGCTATGGTCAGCCGATAGACGGGCCACTTCCCTTAGTTAATCTTTCAACTTCTGCCTCAACCACGCGCATTCTGTCCGCAAGCGGCGATATCGCGAAAGCGCGCGAAGTGCTCGAATCGGCAGGCTGGGTACAAAATGCCGCGAACATTTATGAAAAGACTGACAAAAAGAAAAAACAGGTTTCACTGCTACAATTTTCCCTAGCGATACCCGACGTGCCAGAACTCCGAGCGGCAGCCGAGCTGATGAAGGCAGACTGGGAAAGCATGGGGGCGCAGGTAACACTCAAGATTTTTGAATCTTCAACATTTGCCGGTGATGTACTTTCCCCTCGTAAGTTTGATGCGCTTTTCTATGGACAAATCACTGGGCGCGTACCAGATCCGTCCGCCTACTGGCATTCGTCACAACGCAATGCACCCGGACTCAACGTGGCGCTGTACGCAAACAAAAACGTTGACCAAATTCTTGAAGAGGTACGCAAAGAAACTGATTTTGTAGAACGTACACTCCTTCTTGAAAAATTTGTGGCTGAGATCGCAAAAGATCAACCCGCCGTCTTCGTATATAGTCCGGACTTCCTCTATGCGGTATCAAAGAAGGTGCGAGGAATGTACACAGGTCTCATCACTACAGAGTCAGAACGTTTTCTTGATGTGCCGTACTGGTACATCGAATCAGAGCGTGTATGGGAGTGGTTTACAAAGCGGTCTTCAGTCACCAGTCACTAGGATGAATGAAAGCCTAACAAATACTTATTAAAAAAATATACAAAGTGACGACAAAACTAGTAACTAATTAATTATCATGATCGAACAACAAACAGGAAGCACAAGCGAGGAGCGAAGCGGCACAAGCGGAGGGCGGTCACCAGGCCGGGCCCCACGTCCACCGTTTCGTCCCAACCAGGGAGCGGGAGGGCGGGGATCATTTGCAGCTGCTTCAGCACGCGCATTTCAACCGAAAACTTCAGGAAGTTCAGTGCCTCCTCGTACTTATGTACGCCCTGGCGGAGACCCGACAATCCGCGCGAGCCAGAATCGCGGACGCGGTGCACCAAACTCTCGTGGGGCGAGCCAAGGACAACGACGTGGCGCATCTTCCCCTTCTCGGGTAGGAAGTGTAGCTCCCATGGTCACTGCGACAGCTGCGATCACCCCCACATCGCGACCCTCCACATCCCGGCCTGCTACATCACGCCCACCCCGTCGTGGCGGTACTGGTGCGGCAGGAAAACACTTTGATGACACACGTCACCGCACAAATGAATCACGAAATGAGCGCGCTCGTGTAGAAAAGAAAAAGGTGACCATTCCCCCACTCGCTGCCGGCGATGTCCGCGTCATTATTTTTGGCGGCGTCGAAGAGATCGGGCGCAATATCGCTGCGGTTGAATTTGGCAATGACATCGTCGTTATTGACTGTGGATTTCAGTTTAAAGATGAAGACACTCCGGGAGTAGATTATATTCTTGCAAATACTGAGTACCTCGAGGAGCATAAAGATAGAATTCGCGGTATGTTTATCACGCACGGGCATCTCGATCACATCGGCGGACTTCCCTACATACTGCCACGTATCGGCAATCCTCCTGTGTATGCCCGCAACCTCACCGCCCTCCTCATCAAAAAACGCCAGGATGAGTTCCCTGATTTGGCGCCAATCGACCTTAAGATTGTTGAGACCGAGGACCGTATTTCGTATACCGATCTTGCGGTGCGATTCTTCAAAGTCACCCACACCATTCCCGATGCAATGGGTATTATGGTTGAGACACCCTATGGCGTTATTGTGCACACCGGCGACCTCAAGCTCGACCACAGAGGAGGGATCCCAACCGATGAAGAAGAGAAGGAATACAAAAAATTCGACAAAGAAAAAGTACTGCTGCTCATGGCCGATTCGACCAACTGTCAGAAGCCCGGGTTTTCAATTCCAGAGCCTACCGTGCACGACACCGTAGAAAAGCTCATCAAAGAAGTGCCCGGACGTGTTATCGTCGCAACATTTTCTTCACTGCTCGAGCGTATCATCAAGATCATTGAATTTTGTGATACACACGGCAAGAAGCTTGTGGTGGATGGACGCAGTATGAAAACAAATATCGAGCTGGCCCAACAGGCAGGATTGTTCAAGTACAAAAAGGGAACACTTATCGGAATCGAAGAGGCAGAAAATTATCCTCCCAACAAGCTCGTCATGCTTGTCACGGGTGCCCAGGGAGACCCCTTTGCTGTGTTGATGCGTACCGCCATGAAGAAACACAAGTATCTCAAAATAAGAGAGGGCGATACGGTACTCTTTTCTTCTTCCGTTGTCCCAGGAAATGAGCGTGCGGTACAAAAGCTCAAAGACCTCCTCTCGCGCCAGGGTGCACGGATCGTGCACTACGAAACATCCGACGTGCACTCTTCCGGACATTCCTACCGCGATGAAGCGAAGTGGATCATTGCCCGCCTCAAACCCAAATACTTTGTTCCGCTTCACGGATATCACTACATGCTTCGCTCGCACGTCGATGTCGCCATGTCGACTGGCGTATCATCCGAGGGCTGTATTATCCCAGACGATGGTTCTATCTTGGAGATTCGCGAGCAAGGGACAAAGTTTGTAAAACTCGCCGTGAAGGTGCCGAATGAAATGGTTGCTGTTGATGGATTCTCTGTTGGCAACATTCAGGAGGTAGTGATGCGCGACCGACAAATGCTCGCCGAGGATGGCATCGTCGTGCTCGTAGCTACTGTCGATCTTCGTACTGGTAAACTCATGAAATCACCGGACATTATCGCGCGAGGCTTCGTGTATGTACGCGAATCACAAGAGCTCTTCAACCAGGCGCGACTCATCGTCAAGAAAACTGTTGAAGAAGGATGCAGTTCCGGAATGAAAGGTGTAAACTTTGAGTTTTTGAAGGAGGAGGTGCGAGATGATGTGGGCAAGTTTTTATTCCAGAAGACCCAGAAACAACCGATGGTCATCCCTGTACTTTTGGGAATCTAAATCACCGACCTCCTTTTTTAGCGCATTTTCATTTTTTCGCCCACGAAAGTCCGGAGGACGTACCACCCCGTACGCCCCCTCGGACATTTCGCGTGCTGCAAAAACGAAACTGCATCTAAAAAATTAGGTCGCTAACGTGGCATAACATAAGTGCCTTCGAGTTTGGTGGCCTAAGGTCCCTTGAAGAAGTTGGCCACCTTTCTTGTGCCCCTAAATTTCATCTCAAAAATCAAGTCGCTGACGTGGAATAACATAAATTACTTCAGTGAGTTACGTCTTCAGAATTCCACTCTTGATTGAGTGGTTTTTGTTTTAAAAAATGACGGGCTATAATGATACATATGCTTAAAAAGAGAGTGATGTCAGAGTGGGGGGCGATTGTTGTGCTTTCGGCAATCATGTTCTTTTTTTCTGCACAGGTTTCGCTGACGATCTATATTGATTCTTCGTTTTTGAAAGACACAATTCTCCGTACTCCTTCGTTGAGTCAGATGGAATTTTTTGCGGGCCCAGAGCGTGTCGTGGGGGCGGTATATATGCTTGCGTCCTTGATGACTATCTTTGCCCTCTACTTTGCTCCACGGGTGCTGCGAAGAATCGGCAACTACCGCGCAACGCTTTTTGCTTTTATCGCACACATCATTATGCTGCTACTGCTTTCCGCAACACAAAGCGGGTGGCTTATCATTCCCCTTTTCATTGTTGAAGCAACGCTCATGTCGCTTTTGTTTTTTAATTTTGATATTTTCCTTGAAAGTTTTTCAAAAAACGAAGACACCGGTGTTGTCCGTGGTATCTTTCTGACGATAGCTTCTATCTCCTGGCTCATTCCACCGATGATTGCCGGCACAATCATCGAAAATTACGGATACAGCCTGGCATATTTGGCCGGAGCAATTGTTCTCATCCCGGCCCTCGTCCTTCTTATCGTTTATATGAGAAATTTTAGAGACCTTACTTATGACGATGCGGCGCTTCTTCCGTCTCGGAACGATCTCCACCGAAGCCCGGATGTATGGTATGGCCTCGCCTGTACATTTTTTCTTCAATTTTTCTACGCGTGGATGATCATTTATGCTCCGATCTTTTTGCACGACCATATGGGTTTTACCTGGAGCGACATCGGATTTATGCTCACGCTCGCACTTACGCCTTTTGTACTCCTCCCCTCCCCGCTCGGCTGGCTTGCGGACAAGGTCATGGGAGAGAAAGAACTCTTGGTGCTGGGATTCCTTCTCATGGCGGTTACGTCGTTTTTGATTCCTCATCTCGCACTGGCATCTTCTGCATTTATGACATGGGTAATTGTGCTCTTTATCGGACGATGTGGTGCGGCAACGGTTGAGGCGATGGGTGAAATTTACTTCTTCAAGCAGATCGA
>JAYTCK010000037.1:0-22530 GCA_043736515.1 bacterium | reverse complement strand
GATCCTGTGGGGCCTGTTGAGAGAATCATGCCATGGGGTCGCTTGATGGCACGAAGAATGTGCATTTGATCTTTTTCACTAAAGCCCAAACTGGCAAGAGTATGGTCATCGGCCTTGTCACCCAAGAGCCGCAATACCGCATTTTCTCCGTAGTAAGTTGGAGTAATAGAAACCCGAACATCAATAGATTTCGCCCCATCAAACATTGACCGGAAACGTCCGTCCTGTGCAGCCTGGTGTTCGTCCGTACGTAGTCCTGCAAGGACTTTTATGCGAGAAATTATTTCGGAATGTATATTTTTCTCACAAGCAAACCTATCCTGAAGTACACCGTCTATGCGCAGTCTTACGCGGACATTTTCATCCGTGGGGTTTATGTGAATATCGGAAGCACGCATCACATAAGCTTCTTTAATAATACTATTCACGAGGTCAACAATAGAGTCACCCTTATTTAATAAATTCGTTTGGGCAGAATATTCATGTTTTGTGACAGGATGAGTTTTCTCAGTCTTTTCGGCAAATTTTTGCATTAGAAAAATATTATACTATAGTTTCGTAATTTTGTCTAGCGCACTGGTCATTCCTAAAAAAACTAGACCAAGATGGTTGTTTCTGTTTTCCCTACCTCCAAAAACCCTTTGGTGATATCAAAAGAAATCGGAGATTGCTCTTTGATTTTTACGACAATTTTGCCTGACTTAAGTGTCGTAATGAGCGGCATATGGTGAGAGAGGATGGTCATTTCTCCATCCACGCCAGGAACAGTCACCGAGTCCGCCTCGCCGCTCCATAAAACTTTATCAATTTTTGAGATAGTTAATTTCATTCAAATGTTTTGTTAGCCAACGTTAGCGAGTTCATTTTTGGGATGTAATTTGAACGCGGAGGAGTCGCAGTGTCCCTGGGGTTGGAGACTGCTCCTACCCCAGGGACCGAGCACCGACAAGTTCAAAGTACGCCCAAAAAGGAAGTCGGCCCATTAATCTTACCTTAACCGACTTCGTCGATGGTGCCTTTCATGTAGAACGCCTGCTCATCCTTGTCGTCATACTTCCCATCCAATATCTCCTTCACCGACCGCACCGTATCTGCCAATCCTACATATTTGCCCGGAGTACCGGTGAATGCTTCACCCACGAAGAACGGCTGTGAGAGGAATTTCTGAATCTTGCGTGCGCGATAGACCAGCGTTTTGTCTTCGTCGGAAAGCTCCTCAATGCCGAGAATAGCAATGATGTCCTGCAAGTCTTTATAGCGCTGTAAAATAAGCTTGGTGGCAGTCGCAACGCGATAATGCTCTTCACCAACGATCATTGGGTCAAGCGCCTGTGAAGAAGATTCAAGTGGGTCAATCGCAGGATAAATACCAAGTGAGGCAAGGGGGCGCGAGAGCACTACTGTCGCATCGAGGTGCGCAAAAGTTGTGGCTGGTGCGGGGTCGGTGAGGTCATCCGCGGGCACATATACGGCTTGCACCGAAGTGATCGAACCATCGGCGGTCGAGGTAATGCGTTCCTGAAGCTTGCCCATTTCTTCGGCAAGTGTGGGCTGGTACCCCACTGCGCTCGGTACGCGACCGAGGAGTGCGGACACTTCGGACCCTGCCTGTGTGAAGCGGAAAATATTGTCCATAAAAAGGAGCACGTCTTTTTTCATTTCATCACGGAAATGTTCGGCCATCGTAAGGCCGACAAGACCAACGCGTGCACGAGCGCCTGGCACCTCGTTCATTTGACCAAAGACAAGCGCAGTCTTTGCGAGCACTCCAGATTCTTTCATTTCGTAGTAGAGATCATTCCCCTCACGCGTACGCTCTCCGATGCCAGTGAAGACGGAGTAGCCTCCGTGCTCTGTTGCGATGTTGCGGATGAGCTCCTGAATGAGCACGGTTTTGCCCACACCTGCACCTCCAAAAAGCCCGACCTTTCCACCCTTAATAAACGGCGTCATGAGATCGATGGCTTTGATACCAGTTTCGAAGATTTCGGTTTTGGTTGCCTGCTCTTTGAAAAGAGGAGCTGCGCGATGGATGGGGCTACTGCCGAGTGTACTTCTGTCTATTGGCTCGTTATCAATCACCTCACCAAGTACATTCCAAATGCGTCCCAACACGTTGATGCCAACGGGTGCCTGCATTGGCTTGCCCGTTGAAGCAACCTCTCCACCGCGGCGAAGCCCGTCAGTTGACTCCATGGCTATGCAGCGCGCCTGACCGCCCCCCAAATGCGAGGCGACTTCAAGCACGGTCGTGCGGTCGCCGTTTTGCGCGGTAACTGCTGTGTAGACCTCGGGAATGTTCTCGGGAAAATGGACATCAACGACAGCGCCGATCACTTGTTTGATTGTTCCTTTTGCTGCGTTATGGGTTGTTGTTTTGGTATGCATGGTGGGAAACTTATACTGGTAACTAATTTTTATAATATATTCTGTGAAACTCGTCTTCTGCTATTCATCGTCATCATCATAGTCGTCTTCGTCCATCTCTTCATCGCCAATACTCTTGTCTGCGGCCTTTAATCGTAAGGCTTCGAGGTCCTCATCCTCGGTGAACGCAGCATAGGCGTCAGAATCTGGGCCTTCTTCATCGGAGAGACGCGTTGCAATAGTATCAAGCCAAATTTGCACGTCCTCATAACGCTTTGCGTCGTAGAGGAGTTTCGCTGCAAGCAGTGCGTTTTTTGTGAGCGCACTTTTTGCGCCTCCAGCTCCATTTAAATGGTCGTAATACTGGGTCAAGAGATCAAGCGCTCCTGTGTTTTCAGGATCATTGATCGCATCAACTACATCTTCGCGTGTTATTTCATCCATACTACTTTTAAATTTACTAATAATAATTTTAAATAAGTTCTAAGCATCGACTACCTTCATTGACTCCATACCTCCCACAATTTCCGAAACTTCTCTCGTGATTGCGGCTTGCCGTACTTTGTTGAAATGGAGCTTCAATCCTCGGGAAATTTCTTTTGCGTTATCGGATGCGTTTTTCATGGCGAGCATGCGGGCGGAATGTTCGGAAGCGTTTGCTTCAAGGACAGAGTGGTAAATTTGAATATTGAAAAGTACGGGGATAAGTTCGCTCAAAATTTCTTCACTCGACGGTTCAAACGAGTATTCTTTGGTCGGTGTTTTGTTTAAGTCCTGACCTATCTCAGAAAACTTTCCGCGCAGAGGAGTAATACCACGCACCACAGCATCGACACCATCATACGTGACCGGTAACAACTGTCGAGCATACACTGACTGTTTCAGAGTTGAAATGAAGTTGGTATACACAATAAATGCCTGGTCGTATTCCCCATTGAGATAGGATTCCTTTACTTCGGTCGCAAGCGGGGCAATTGCATCATACGAGACATGATCTCCCCATCGCTCAAAGTGATTGAGAATGGTCCATCCACGCTTGGTAAAATGTTCATATGCTTTTTTGCCAATACAGACGAGCGCGGTATTCTCCGGCGTAAGTTTCTTTTCTGCAATGAATCGATATGTATTTTTTAAGAGTAGCGAACCGTAGCTTCCGGCAAGCCCTTTGTCTGCCGAGACAAGCACGAGGAGCGTCTTGTGCACGGGGCGAGGAGTGGTGAGTGGATGATTTACCGTTTCGATTGCTCCAGAAATACTTTGAAGGATTTTAAGAGCAGAGAGCGCGTACGGACGAACGCCAATAGCACTCATTTGGCTTTTACGCATTTTGACAGCTGAAACAGCCTCCATCGCCCTCGTCACCTGGCGGGTTTTATCGATCGACTTGATTTTGGTTTTAACGGATTTAAGTGACATGCGAGTAGTTACGAGTTGCAAGTAGTAAGTTTCAAGTATGAGAATTGCATCTTGAATTTAACTTGATGCTTATTACTTGTGACTTGTGAATAATTCCGGATGAGCGTTTTTAAGGGTTGCTGCAGCTTCCTTCAATGTTGCCTGTGAGGTGTCGGAAAGGTCGCGTGAATCAGAAATTGTTTTCAGTACTTCGGGATATTGCGATTCAAGAAGAGCGAAAAATGCCACTTCAAGCTCAGCAACTTTTGATTTGTCGGCATCATCGAATACTCCGGCACCTGCCGCATAAATGATGGCTACTTGTTTTTCAAACGGGAGCGGTACGTGCTTGTCTTGCTTCAGCACTTCAACCATGAGTTTACCCTTTTCAATACGCTGCTTTGTCCCCTCGTCGAGATCGGAAGAAAATTGCACGAATGCTTCAAGTTCGCGGAACTGTGCGAGCTCAAGACGCAGTTTGCCTGCAACTTTTTTCATTGCTTTTGTTTGCGCAGAACCTCCCACGCGCGAAACAGAAACACCAACGTTGATCGCAGGGCGGATACCTTTGTTGAAAAGATCGGTTTCAAGATAGATCTGTCCGTCGGTGATTGAGATCACGTTTGTTGGAATATATGCGGACACGTCGTTCTCTTGAGTTTCAATGATCGGAAGCGCAGTGAGTGAACCTCCTCCCATTGCGTCGGAGAGTCGTGCGGCGCGCTCAAGAAGGCGTGAGTGAAGATAAAAAATATCTCCAGGGTATGCTTCGCGGCCTGGTGGACGGCGAAGAAGGAGTGACATTTGGCGGTAGGCAACAGCGTGCTTCGAAAGATCGTCATAGATCACGAGCGCATCCTTGCCGGCGTCCATAAAGAACTCGCCGATCGCAGCACCGGCGTATGGTGCCAAAAACTGAAGTGCAGCAGAAGATGAAACGGACGCGGTGACCACAATGGTGTACTCCATCGCACCCTTGTCTTTCAATTGCTGAACAATGCGGGCGATCTTTGAATCCTTTTGTCCGATTGCTACATAAATACAGATAGGGCGCTTGTCTGCAGGTTCATTTAACTGATTGAGGATCGTGTCGATCGCCACCACCGTCTTCCCTGTCTGGCGATCGCCAATGATGAGTTCGCGCTGTCCGCGACCAATCGGGATCATACCGTCGATAGCCTTAATGCCAGTGTGGAGCGGTGTCGAGACTGATTTGCGTTCAATAACACCATACGCTTTGCGCTCGATCGGGTTCTGCTTGGCAGTTTTGATCGGCAGTCCGCCATCAAGCGCTTCGCCGAGCGGATTGAGCACACGTCCGATGAGTTCTTTTCCTACAGGAATCGAGAGAATATTTCCCGTTGCCTTTACCGTCATTCCCTCCTTGATTTTTGTTGCATCACCAAGCACCACCACCTTGACGCTGTCTTCCTCGAGGTTGAGCGCCATACCCAAGAGTGCATTGCCTCCGGCAAGGGCTTCTTCGAGGCTTTTTCCTTCGCCCGTATCAAAGATGACCATTTCGGACATCATCACATCGTCGAGACCGTCTACCTCGGCAATACCGTCGGCGGCGGCAGTAACAATGCCGACTTTTTCAGAGCGTGTTTTTGGGTTGAGTTCAAGAATTTGTTTTTTCAGTTTGTCGACGATGTGTTCCATGATGTTGGGTATTAGTTTCCAATTTCTAGTTTCCAGAATAATGCTGGCAACTGGTAATTGGCGACTAGCTACTAATTAGTGATTGATAAAGTTCGAGAAGCATCCGCTTGTAACTGGCATCGTAACGGGTGGTGCCGCTTCGGACGACAACCCCTCCTACAAGGGTGGGGTCAGTTTTGCGAATGACTTTTTTGTGTGAGGCAGTAAGCACATTACTAAATGGAGCCTTTTTGAGAAGTGCTTGTACGTCGTGTTCAGAGAGCGATTCAGCGGAAGTCACTTCTATGGTGCTCTGTGTTTCCTCCTTGCTTCGTATCCGCTGATACGACCTCAGTATCTTGGGGAGCATATGTGCATGCCCATTTTGCGTAAGTATGCCAAGAAAGTGGTCAACAAGTTTCGCCTCGGGAATCTTTCCCGAAGTTTCGATTTCTCGCAATGCTTTAGCGTAATAGGATGCTTTCATGGTGTATTAGTGGCTCGTGGTCTGTGTGCGCAATATTTTCTCCGCAGCAAGCACGGCCATTCGTGCCACATCTTTTTCGCTTTCACGAAGAATATGTGCACGTTCTTCCTCAGCATTCTTGCGTGCTTCGCCTAGGATTGCTGCTGATTTTTCCTGAGCTTCACGGAGGATGACATGCTCTGCTTCTGTCGCTTGTTGGCGCAGTGACTTCACGATCTCTCCACCTTCCTCTCGTGACGAGCGAAGAATTTCTGCTTTTGCGGTCTCGATCCCCTCCTTTTCTTTTGCCGCACACGCCGCATCTTCTAGTCCTTTTGCTATGAGCGCCTGCCGCTTTTCAAGCATGGCGAAAACAGGCTTATAGAGATAGCGGTGCAGGACGAAAAGCACAATGGTGAAATTGACCAATTGTGCCACCAAGAGCTTCCAGTGTATTCCGAATACTTCAATGATTTCCATATAGTGAGTATCAAGTCACAAGTTGCAAGTCACGAGATAATTATTTTGTCCTATACATGCATCAGCATTTTTCTTGGGACTCGTGACTCCAAACTTGAAACTATTAAAGAAACTTAATGAGAATTGCCATAACAAGCGCGAGGATTCCAAGCGCTTCTGCAAATGCGGCTCCGAGAAGCATTGTGGTAAAGATCTTACCGTATGCATCTGGGTTTCTTGCAATACCTTCAACTGCACGACCAACCAATAAACCGATACCGATACCGGGACCAATTGCTCCAAGGCCAACGGCCAATGCAGCTCCTATCAACTTTGCTGATTCTACCTCCATATGATGAATGTAATACTAATAATTTTTTAAACCAACGGACTTTGACGCACTTTATCATAAACGCGCCAAACACGGAGGTCTAATGTTCTGTCTCCATCAGTGCCATCTTAACAAAGAACAGCGTAAGGAGTGCAAAGATAACTGCCTGCAGGAGTCCCACAAACATTTCAAACAGCATAAAGGGTGCGGGCAAAATGAACGGGACGAAATGTGTGAGCACTGCAATGAGTACGCCACCGGCAAAAATATTACCAAATAGACGGAAGGAAAACGAAACAAGCCTGACGAGTTCCGAAATGAACTCAATGATACCAACGAAGAATCCCACAAATGAATGAAAATTAAAAAAGCGTGAAAAGTATCTCACACCAAAGCGGCGGATGCCCGTAATCTCAATCGTGAAGAATACGATCAGGGTGAGTGCGAGCGTTGCATTGAGATCGGCATTCAAGGAGCGAAGAAGTGGGATGGTATGGCCATCGTGAGTATAGGTAATGCTTTCGACTCCGGGAATAAATTCAAGAAAATTTGCGGTGAAAATAAAAAGAATGAGCGTCATGAGGAGCGGGAAAAACTTTTTTGCGAGCACACTATTTTCAAGATTTTCTTCAATAAACGTGTAAAATCCGGAAAATACTGTTTCCAGCGTGAGTTGGAATTTCCCAGGGTTAAGCGAGAGTCTGGAGCGCACAACAAAAGTGGCAATAATGAGTACGGCGACGACAATCCAGCCCATAAGCAGCGAGTTGGTGATCGGTATCCCCATCCATTCTGTTAGTCGCTCGGCAGCTATTGCAACATGAAGTCCCTCTTCCATAATTTGCTCAAACGTACCACATTTAAGCCAAAAATGAAAGGCAAGATTTTTCCACGTAAAATGTTATTGACAAATCTTCTAATAGTAGTATAATAAAAAGGTGCATAAGTGGGGTTGACTCTTCAAGCAGAAGGTGAATAATACATATCTCTTCATCTTTTCTTCACTGGAGAAAGGCTTGTTGGGGGGTTCCAATGTCCCTTCCTCATACTGAGGAATATATGTCCAAAGGATCGCTGTACCGTGCGTTGAAATGATTTCTCCACCAATCATTTCAGTACACCCTAGAACGCTCCTTCGGACACATGCGGCTACGCTGCGTATGGACGATGTTCTTTTACAATTCGTATACGATAACAATCAAGAAAGAGGTGAGACGTGGCTATACAAAGTGCTTGGGCGGATTTTTGTGAGTTCTTTAATCCCCCACCTGAACTGGTACCCGAAGAAGGCTGGCGAAGTCTGCGCTGGCTCAGATGGGACTTGATCGCGGGCATCGTAATGACCCCGGTCTCAATCGTGTTTGCGCTGAGCATCAGCGCAATCGCAATGATGTCGCCCATGAGTGGCATCTACGCGGGTATCCTCGGCAGTTTTGCATTGTGGATGTTCCGCGGCAGTAATCTTGGAATTGCCGGTGCGGCCGCTGCGCTCGCGCCAATTTTGGCGGGTGCGGTCGTTGTGCTCGGTAAAGGCGACATAGCCCAGGGTCAACTCATGGTGCTTCCTGTCATTTTCATGGCAGGCGTCGTCATGCTCGTGATGGGCGTTTTTAAATTGGCGCGCTTCACCAGCGTTGTTTCGCCGGCGGTTATTGATGGTGCGATTCTCGGATACATCGGATATAGCATTGTGGTGAGGCAAATCCCCATATTTTTTGGGGTGCCGTTTCATGACAAAAGCCTAACCGGTATCCTCTATGAGACCGTCACGTTCCAACATGTCCATGAAATGAATATGCTCGTGTTTGGTATAGGCATAGCTACTCTGGCAATAATTATGGGGCACTTGCTCATTCAGTGTGTCCTTCAAAAAGGAAGCTATCTGAAAAAAATCCTTGGAATGTTTCCCCCGCAGTTATTTGCTACTGTCGTAGCAATCTATCTCGGGTATCATCTGACCATGGACCCAAGTCTCCTGATCCGCTTGCCTGAAGAAATGTCCATCGACTACACCCTTGGGTTTAAGGGTGCGAAACTGCTTTGGGCCGACCCTTCCCTGTGGATTCCATTTTCCCTGTTCGTGTTTAAGCTTGCCATGGTTGATGCCGTCGAAACATCTGCTACCGCACTCGGCGTCGACAACAAAGACAAATATCATCGCGTTTCAGATCCGAATAAGGCGCTGATAGCCATGGCGGTGGCAAACATAGTGGGTAGTCCTTGTGGAAATCAATCCCACATTCCCGGCGGTATGAAAAGCGGAACAAATGCAGTTTTGGGTGCAAAAACGAGAAATGCAGCACTCATCAATTGTATATTTATGGCGGTTGCACTCCTTTTCGCGACAACGCGAGATGTGATCAATCACATTCCACTTGTTGCACTTTCAGCTGTGATCGGATACGCAGGCTATCGCCTGTGTGCACCCAATGTGTGGAAGCATTTTATCTACTCGGGAGAAGAAGTGTTCAGGGTGGGCAAGTGGGTCGTGACCGATGCATTCATTGTTTTCTCTGTGGGATTCTTTTTATCCGCCATGACTGCCGAGATCCTAGTAGGATTTTTTGCAGCAATTGGGATTGAATTTGTCCTGACCTACGCGCGCACCTATAGGAACATAAGCCTTCATGCACACAACGGCGTCGAAACTTCAATGCTCGCAGTGCTGAAAAAGTTGTTCCGTAATCCTGTGGTGGAAGCGAAGCTTCGGACTTTCACTATTGATGGCAAAGAGGTTGAGGGTGTCTGGGTCGTTGAACTTGATGGCCCTATCACGTCATTTAACTTCCGGCACATTCCCCCACATCCACCCAACGCAAAGGAGATCTTTGTAGATGCGGCGCACCACGAGGTAACCTGTGTCTCTGCGGGGGCGGTTGAATATTTCAGCCGCGCACGGATGAGTATTAACGGTAAAAAACATTTTAGACTTTTTCCGTTCTTCCATTCCGGACGAGAGGGTTCAGGTATGGTACGACAAGTCTGAAGTACTAAACTTATCATAACGTATACGGTTGATTCTAAGCGGCACACTCTGTGCCGCTTTTTTATACCCCAACACTTCAGGGGTTTTTTCTTTTAAAAAAAAGGATTATACTGTCACCTATACTCATAATTCATATACTATGTCGGTCGGAAATTTTAAATTTGGAACAACAGTAAACTGCATGGACGGACGCTCAATCGAGTACACAATTGCATGGATGAAAGCAAGCTATCATCTGGATTATGTTGATGCAATCACCGAGCCCGGCATGGACGCATACGAGCTGGGGCTCACCGATGAGAAGCGTGCTTGGCTCAAGCGCAAACTTGAAATTTCTATACAGAATCACGGCTCACGCGTGATAAGCATAGTGGGACACGAAGACTGCGCAGGAAACCCCGTAACCAAAGAAACGCATATCGATGACATCCACCATGGTATTTCACTCCTTCAGGAACTAATAAAAGAGATCGATCCATCGATAGATGTTATCGTGCTCGGCCTTTGGGCATTTCCTGAAAATGGTTCACCAAGGTGGACAATAGAAAAAGTCTGATTTTTGCTTTGCTTTTAATTGCATATGGCACTTCACGTTCTCTATAATACATAAAGAACACTAAAGGAGCAGAAATGATTGGTGAGTACAGTAAAGATGAAGCGCTGCGAATTACCAGCGTTACCGTAATGTTGGAAGGTCATACGTACACTTTTGGGGTAAGAGACTCTAACGGAGTATTCCTACTCATGCTGGAGAAACACGAATTTCCGAAGGGCTTTTTTGAAGAGAACGGAAAATGTTGTCCGCACATAAAGGATCCATGTGGGGAAGAATCGCAAGAGATTAAATATGCCGCGTGGAGGAGCATCGCGGAGCATAATAATAAATTTCATTTTCTGAAAACGGTCAAATGATTCGCCAATGGCGGATTATTTTTTATTACTTGCAAAATGTTTTCCATTGTTTAGTATCGATTTAGAAGTTCCAAATGGGAGAAACCACATGAGTGACCCTCAATATGATCGCGCTAAAGCGTTCCGCATCACCAAGATTGAAGTGATGTATGCACACAGCATCTACACGTTTAATGTTCACGATGGACAGCCGGGTCAATACGTCCTTACACTGGTTAAACACGAATATCCGGAAAAAGCCCCTTTCAAATTCGGAGTATGCGAACATACGGGACACCTTCAGGACCCTTGCACCCATGGCGCTCTGAATATTAAAGACGCTGCAGAACAATCAATTTTTGATCACCTCAAAAAGTATCATCAACAATAACCCGATAATCCGCCGTAAGCGGATTATTTTTTTATTGTACTTTGAAGGAGCACACCGTTCGCCCAATATGTTCCGCTCGCACTTTCGGGGAGAATGTCGTAGGTATATGCCTCGTCATATGCAATGAGTGTCGCTTCGATTACCACTCCTCCCGAAACGATGTCACCAACTCGGAGCGAGCCGAGGGTACGTCCGTCGGCAATTTTATGCCCCGGTGAGACAAAAAGTTCGCGGCCATCATTGAGTTTGAGATGTACAACGCGATGATTGGTCGGTGCTTTGGTATGTGAGGAAATGATTACAGATACTGCAATCTTACCTCCATTATTATTTACACTAAAGACAGTGTCGCCCGTTCGGATATTTTTTACAAATACTTCTCCATTGGGTGTCTCAATACGCGTTTCACCTGAAAGACAAATTGGTGTTGGTGTGCCATCTTTCCAGCAGCGTAAATTTTGCGTACCTTCGCGAATCACCGGTGACGCATCAATACAGGAATACCCCCCTGCGCAGTCGCTATCACTTTTGCAGCTACCCTCTGTGTTCGAGTGCGGCGACCCCAGAGGAGGACAGGGTGCGAATTCACAATTTGGCGCTGTGCGTCCGACATATGAGCCGTCAGGACACATCTTTGCATCCATAGTGCACGCAACCATGTTTCCCTCAGTACTTCCTCCTCCTTCATATGCGGGTGCCGGGATAGCTGGGGGGATGGGCTTTCCTCTTCCCGGAATTGCTGGTTCGGGGTATTCCCCGGGACATCCTGCAAATTCACAATTAGGTGGGATGCGTCCTACTGATGAGCCGTCAGGACACATCTTCGCTTCCATGGTGCAGGCAATACCGTTTTCGTAGTCGGGAGATTTTGGAGGCGCTGTTACAACGGAAAAAATAACCCAGACTGCCAATACGGCAAAAAAAGAGCCGATGACAATAAAGATTTTTCTTTCTTTTGTAGACATTTTTGGATTATACCATTTTTTCGTGGAGCAATCAACCTTATTGTAAGCCTAATACAAAGTGATTGCTGTGGTAAAATGTCTGCATGAAACAAACATTATTTTTTGCTGGAATCATCGTGGTGATGGCAGGACTATATGGGATTATGAACAGAGAGCAGATGCAAGCTGCGCAACCAGCAGCGTCAGTCTCCCCCGTTACCATCGCGCATGCACATGGACTTGCCGTCGATGTGCTCGACTCCACAACACTCTATATTGCCACACACCATGGCCTCCTTGCACTCAACAATGAGAAAGATCTTCATCGTGTAGGCGAAAGTCATGACGACTACATGGGATTTGTCGTGCACCCAATTCTGGCCACTACTTTTTATACAAGCGGTCATCCCGCTCAAGGCGGCAATCTCGGCGTGCAAACATCAGTAGACAAGGGACTCACATGGCAAAAAATATCAGATGGCGGCAGTCCATCCGGTCCGGTAGATTTTCATGCAATGGCAATCAGTCTACAAGACCCCCAAACGCTTTATGGCTGGTTCGGAGGGAAGGTGTATCGAACACAGGATGGCGGCACAACATGGAAAATTGTGAGTAGCGACAATCCTTTTGTTTCTCTGATCGCATCACCAACCGATGCCCAAAAAGTCTATGGCGTAACTCCAAATAAGCTGGGTGTACTGATAAGCGAAGACGGCGGAGTGATGTGGAAAAGTCTATCGCCCCAGCTTGAGGGTGGGGCTGTCAGTATGTTTACCATCGACCCTAATAACGATCAGCACATGCTGGTGTTTTCCGAACGTCTGAACGGGTTAGCGCAGAGCGTAGATGCCGGCAAAACATGGACCAGCATTCCCCATGATTTTGGTGGAGCAGCTCTACTTCATGCTGCGTACGTCAAAAAATACCCTGGAACAGTGTATGTCATCACTCATACAAATTCTATCTGGAAGAGTATCGACGGCGGTCTCAATTTTGTGCAAATTTTTAAATAACATGCGGACACTATTCAGTACAACTGCTCAGGGAATACAGATAGGATTGCGTACACCAAAAAATTGGATGAGCTTCTTTGTATTGTCGATACTTTTTTTTGTCGTGATGTTTTCGATTCCCGTATTCAATATTCCTGGAAACTCAATACTTTTTCAGGCTGAACTATACCGTTTGGATGAGTACATCATACTCATAACTCTCTCCTTCATGAGTGGGCTTTCTCTTTGGCTCCAATGGGTAGCTTTCCGCACCGCCAAGAAAGGTGCCGCACAAGAAGCAGTGCTTGGTGGTACTGGAATTCTCTCAGGGGTTGTTTCTTCCCTGTTCGCATCCGCGTCGTGCGCTACTTGTGTGGGTGCACTTTTTTCCTTTCTTGGCTTTAACACCATTCTTTTCCTCGCGGTCCATCGCTGGTATATTCTCTCTTTTGCATTCGCACTTCTTTTGGCATCGATTTATCTTGCGGCTCGCAAGATCACAAAGGGTTGTGAGGTGTGTCTTGTAGACATTAAAAATCCGTAGAATTATTTTTATTGGTGGACTTGACGAAAAGTATATTTAATGCTAATTTCACAGCAGCCAGTCCTTACTTTTTCATGGAGGCGAGATGCCCAAGATTCTGGAAGAAGGTTGCATTGTGATTTGCGAACATTGCACGACAAAGTTTTCATTTGATTTAAGCGAAGTCGATCACTCAACACGACCAGTTCCTGCAGGACATAGCCCCGAAGAAGAGGCGTATGACAAATCAGTTTTTTCTGTAGGATGCCCCAAGTGTCGTCGTGGTGTTGATGTTGAGAGAAAGCTTGGTCCTGCTGCAAAAAGAGAAATTCCTGCGCGTGCAGCACAAAACCTCATGAGAGAAGATCGCGATATCTAAATCCTCCAAAACAAAAAGGCCCATGGGCCTTTTTTTATTTAAAGAGGAGCGTGATGTTGGTCCCCTGCGATTCGAAGTTATCTCGAAAATATGTGAGTTCAAGTCGAAGTTCTATCCCCTGTTTATGTTCCCATTTAGTACCAAGTGACGTCTCCCAATCAGGAAGGAAGCACAACCTTGATACACGTCCGGATCTGAATATCGGTAGATAGAAGGTCTCAAGAAGAGTGAGGCCACTTTGGTAAGGTAGTTCAGTCCCCCTAATTCTTCTTATCGCTTCCTCAAATGGCATCTGAGTGAACACGTTCACATTGCATGACACCAAGAGCGAAATGGCATGATTGAAACGACTGAGATTGTCCTCGATTGAACCCAAACCACCAGTAGAGATTGGGCCGCACACCATGGAGGCTTGGGTGGGCATAGCATGGAGCACGCGAATCGCGATATCGCGCAATGATTCATACGTGCCTGCAGCCGCTATTTCAGCATGGTCTTTGGGGGTGAGATATGACAGGGGGTGGAGAAAATCCATCTGTATTCCTTAATACTTCTTTCTCCACCCTATCAAAATTCTTGAATGTCGCAAACCGCCTGCTGTTAGTTTGCAAGAAAGCTTCCCTGACTTGATGTAGCGGTATTTGCTGATGCGTCCTTAGCAACAATAACATAGTAGTGGGTAGTCGACGTTGCAAGTCCGGTAAAGATTGCACTATGAGTTGTGGTTGCAGTTAATAGCGCCATGCTCGTTGCGGTACCGATTACCAGCGGATTTGTTGTACCGACATAGATGCGGCCCGTAGTAGACTCATTTGTCGCAAAGCTGATCGTCGTCGTCCCGGCAATTGATGTGGCGACAATGCCGGAGATTACAGGTGCTGTGGTATCAAGCACTGGCGGTAGTGCGGGTGTAGAGAAACTTGCAATGCTTGAAGTAGCGCTATTTCCACTGGCATCTTTGGACACTACGACATAGTAGTACGTTGTGCTTGGAAGGAGCGGTGACAGTACTAGTGAGTGGCTAGTTACAAGAGTTGTGTGTTCGGCGTCAGTAGCGCGGTTTGTTGTAACAGGTGACGTAGTGCCGAGGTAGAGCTTCCCTGTTGCGTTCTCGTTGGTTGCCCACGTGATAGTAGCTCCTGTGGCTGTGGCATTCACTGCAATACTTGTAAGTGTGGGGAGCGTGGTGTCGGGAGTAGTCGTGGCTGTTCCCCCACTGCATGCCCCAAGTTTATCTCCATGCTTCATGTGCGCACGCGCTGACTTTACCGATACGTTAATTGTGTGTGCTCCGTTGTCAGTTTTGTGACAAATGCGCGCTTTCTTGTCATCATCCTCGTCGTCATCGTCGTCATCATCATGTTTTTTAGAACCTCGGTTGTCATCTTCATCATCATCGTCCCGATCATTTTTTGATTCATGCTTTTCTTCCTTCTCTTCCTTTCTGTCGTCATTGTCAGAAGTACTCTTTGTTTTTATTTCAATTTTTGTGCCATTTTTTTTCTCTTCAAATTTCACACGCATAACCGTATTTGCTGTAGTTGTGCCGGTTGAGGTTGAAGTAATAGTTGCATGGATCTTAACATCATTGTCGTGCTTCTTGCCTCCATTCATGGCAACCTTGGTGATTGTCACTGTGCCGTTGCCTACACCCTTCAACTCATTAATAATATCTTCGAGAATAAGCACTCCGCTGCCACTGCCCGAAAGTGCGAGTGAGGCTTTCGTTTCCTCAAGAGCTTTAAGTGCTTCTGCAATAGCGCGCTCAGTGCGTACGGTTTTTTTGTTTGGCGTAGTTGATGTGCCTGTAGTAGTTGAGGAAGTCGTAGCTGTTGTACTGGTTCCCGTACTTGTCATAACCGATGGAGATGAGGCCACGATAATCCGTACTTCATTTAAGCGCTTTTCAGAAAATTTAATGCGAAGTTCATCCTTTTTCTCAGAGTGAGCGAGAAATATCTGTGCCTTTTCAACCTGAATCTTTACGGGAAAGAGGAAATCTCCAGGTAGCGCGGCTTCGTGTGCATAGACAGTCGCACCACTGCCCAAAATAAGGCCGAGTGCAACAACGAGCGGTACGCTAACACGGCGAATTGTTTTAAATGTCGGAAAACCATCAAGCACAGAAAAACTTTTCTGCCTGGACAACTGTGTTTCCATGGCACTCCAAATTTGTTCCTTTTCACCACCCGAAAGACCGCTGGGTTTGAGTTCTTGCATACGTTTTTCTATATTATTCATATTGTTGTTAATTATATATTTTTTAAAATTGCTCATTTATTGTGGCTCAAGTGCTCCTTCAAGTTCGCGTATAGCGCGATGATGGCGTACTTTTGCTGCACCTTCGGTGATCCCAACCATGGCGGCAATTTCTGCAAATGAGAGTTCCGACCAGTATCGGAGTGTAAGTATTTCTTTTGACTTTGCACCAAGTGTTGCGAGTGTGCGGTGGAGAAAGCGATAATCTTCATATTCGGGATGACTATGCAACTCCTCTGGGATCAGCGCGTCAAATTCATCCCCATCAACCAGAACTGTTTTATTAGGAGTCTTGCGGTATGCGTACACCTTGCGACGAGCGATCAAAAAGAGGAAACCCCAAAATTCATCATCCGAGCGATAGCGAAAGTTTCGCAGCCCCTTCCAGAGATCGATAAACGTCTCTTGGAGCAAATCATGTGCGTCTTCACGATTCCCGGATTGGCTCATAAGGTACCGAAAAACCTTATCACTCCCGAGGTCAAAAACCTGGCGGAATGCGTCACGGTCACCCTCTCTGGCTCTCTCAATCACCTCTTTAAGGCTGTTATTGGGGGCTTTTTGGTCAGTTTGTGGCTCCACATTCATACAATGGTATGTTACCCACAAAAGGTTACAAAAGCCACTCGGGCAATTACCATCACGGAAAACACACGACCCCTTGGCACAACATTATTAATACTGCTTTTGCCACTCTTTCTCCTGCCTTACAAGAAGATTAACGGCGTCTTCCGGTTTCGCCATAAGAAGTTTTACTGCACGTTCCATGCGTATCATGTTTTTGCCTCCCCCTTGTGACCCTTTTGCCAGCACAATGTCACCCGTGGAAATTTGCGTACTGAGCCATTCTCCTGCGTCAATAGATGAATCAAAGGTGTAAATCTGGTTTAGGTTTAAGCCAGACGTTTGTGCCTCCTCTGCTATCCATGTCGCCCGTTTTCCGACGACGACAAGTATGTCGACGATAGTTGCGGCAAAGCGACCAAGTTTTCGATGTTCCTCCTCTTCATATTGTCCAAGCTCGAGCATATCTCCCAGCATTGCGATAATTCGCGTGTCTTTTGTCTTTAGCGTAGCAAGGGAACGGAGAGCAGCTTCGCCTGCAACAGGCGAAGCATTATAGCTGTCATCAATTATGATGCTATCGTTTTTTCCTGCGATGAGGCTCATCCGTCCCGGCGGCGAGGGAAGCGTGGCGAGAGATTCGGCCATGCGGACGAGTGACTCACCGCGTGCAATACCGACAGCAAGTGCTGCGAGTGCGACCATGCATGGCTGCTCGCCGATTACACCGGAGATCCTCACGGGAACACTGCTTCCCTGCCAATCCACGCGAAAGATCATTCCGATTGGTTTTCTCGGTTGACCATGGTCGTCGTAGTCTATCGCCATATAACTTCCGCGCACTTGTGCACCCTCAGAGAAGCCGTACGTTAGCATGCGCGCACGAGTAAGCGATTGAAGTTTAAGCACAGCCAGGTCATCTGCGTTTCCAACAAACACACCGTGCTCTCGGAGTGCGCGTACCAATTCTGATTTTTCCTTTGTTACCGCTTCAGGGTGTGCAAAATTTTCGACATGAACAGGGCGGTCTGGTAATCGCGTTATGACTGCGATATCAGGCTTTACCCATGCTGTCGCGCGCGTTATGTCGCCCGGGTGATCGGCACCAATTTCAAGTACGAGGAGTTTGGGGTATGGAAGCGGCAGGAGCACATAAGTAAATCCCTTCAGAATATTCCACGCCCACATGAGTGGGTTGTGCCACGCATTTGGAAGTCCGAGTACAGTGAGGGGAATGCCTATTTCACTGTTAAAACTTTTCTCGCTTTTGCGCGATACGATCACGTCTTTGAGTACATGATGGATCGCATCCTTTGTCCCTGTCTTTCCAACACTGCCCGTTACCGCAACGATAAAGGGCTTATATTTTTTTAGCACCATCCGTGCCTCCCAAGTAAGGAGTGCTACAATAATTGTTTTCAGGAATGTGGTCATGTAGTTGTGTCCTTACTGTAACATCATTACAAGGTGGAAAGTAGGGCGGTCCCCAGTTCCCAGTTCCGTTTATATCTTTTTTTCAAAAAATGATTTTATAACCCCGTTATGCATCTCAGAATGATATTCGATAAAACCATTTTTCTCGGCAAATGCATACATATACGGAAATCTATCGCGATACGTATTCAATGTGATGCGATGATAATTTCTCTCAACGGCAATTTTTTCAATGCATTGAATCATTTTCCTCCAAACTCCTTTACCGCGATATAGGGGATGTACACCAACGTTCCATATGTGCAATGTTGTATCATCTTTTTTTTGGCAGATTGCAAAACCGATGATCGATGTATTTGCATGCGCGGTTATGAGGACACCACCATTATTAATCATATCTTTCCAGATTTGGGGCTGATGGTACTTGGCTATTTCTTCGGGACTTGGGTCAAACACGAGATTTGCAAGACCTAATGCGGGACCAATCTCATTTTGGTCATTAATTTTTAGCTCAAATTGCATAATTATTTCAACATACCAGTAAAGTATCTCACGTTCAACAAGTTTTAGGATAACTAAAAAGCCGCTTGCGCGGCTTTGGGATACCTATGTCGGGATTGGGAAACGACATCCATGCTTCTCTGCGAGGAGAGACGCCTTCTTGATCCAATAGGCTCGTGGATCAGGGGCGATTTTGTTTGCTCGTGTGTTGTCGTTGAATAGTCCTGGATCCCAATATGAATGAAGGCTTATCTTTTCAATGTCCGCCTCCGTAAGACCTTGTTTCAAAAGCGCCGCACTGAGTTCCCGAGAAACCTCACAGAGCAAATCAAAGGCGGTAGCGCCGTCATCACTAAATAAGGACATTTCTTTCCCTGTCAGTAAATTGAATTTAAATTCTATTATATATTGTATACGAGATTTATGATTTTGTCAACTCGCTCGCACCAATTTTGCAAATGGGGAGTATTCCCAGATTCTATCTTGGCCTCTGCTGTCGCACAGGATAAGATGCTAAAAATTCGCTACAAAGAACTCCCTCTCCCGTGTTTCTCAAGGAGAAAATAATGCTGTTCCCGCATTCACGCGATCGGGCGGAACACTGTAGTAATGGAGAAGGAACTTTGCAGTACGAATAAACGGATGGGTGAGCGTGTGCGACGCATACTTCGCCTCTTTGGGATGGTACGTATACATAAAGACAATAAATTTTGGATCATATGCCGGGAAATACCCAAAAAATGTATGAAGATAGCGGTCATCGTAATATCCCCCATTCACCGGATCAGCTATTTGCGCTGTCCCTGTTTTTGCTGCAATAGAATATTCGGGAATCTTCACAGTGCCGCCAAGGAGCGCCTTATCGACAACTTCAACAAGCATTCGGGTAATCTCGTTTGATGTTTCTGTTTTGAGTACCTGCTCGGAGGTATTTGGTGCATATTTTTTTATTTTGCCGTTTGTGTACTGAATCTCCTCAATAATATGTGGGGATACGGTATATCCTCCGTTACCAAGAATGGCCAGTGCGGCTGTTATGTTGATGGGTGTGAGTGCAATACCATGCCCGAACGATGCAGTCGCATATTCAATGTCGCGCTTAGAGACCAAATTTGCGGTAAGTCCCTGCACTTCTCCTGGAAGATCTATTCCAGTTTCTTCTCCAAGACGATACTTCTTTATAAAGTAATCTGCGAATCGCTGGTTGCCTAATCTTCCCACAACAAATGCCACTCCGGTATTGAGCGAGTCGTTAAGAACTTGCTGCATAGTTGTGTTGGGTCCGCGTCCTCTGCCGTCGTGGTTGCTAAACGTTTTATTGTTGAGTGTGATTCGTCCTGTATCATTGTAAGTAGTGTCTGCCGTGATAACACCAGCATCGAGTCCGGCGGCAATAGTAAGTGGCTTCACAATCGAACCCATTTCATGTATTCCCTCAACATTGGGATTACCAAAAAGTCCTGGAGATTTTACTTTTCCATACTGATTGAGATCAAACGTGGGATTTATTGCCATGGCATAAATCGCTCCAGTTTTGGGATCCATGATTATGCCGCCTGTTTCGTCTGACTTCCACTCCTTCATCACACTTTGTAGCTCACCCTCAAGATAAGCCTGTACAGTGGGCTCAATGGTGAGCACCAAATCACCCTCATCTACCTCTTTGCGATCGAAAATAGTATCACTTATGTTGGTAAATAATTCTGCAAAAAAATTAACATAGAGATCATCCTTAGCGCGTGAAAGAACATCATTATAATATGACTCGAGACCATAGCGTCCGACAAGCTGATCACCCTTGTATCCGACGAACCCAAGCACCTGTGCTGCCAGGGAACCGCCGGGATAATACCGCCATGTTTGTCTAAATATCTGAACACCGGGGAGTTTTAATGCGCGGAGTTTCACTGCAGATTCCTCAGGTACTCGGAGTGCAATCTCCTCGTATGGATCATCGCGCTTTTTTGCTTTTGCAATAAATTCGTCGTAGTTAATAGGTGTAATTGCAGAAATATCCCTATATGTTTTTTCTGAGTCAGGAATATCTTTTGGGGTAATGGCAATGACATAGCCAGTATTGATGGTTGCGGCAGCAACAAGTCTGCCGTCCTTTTCGTGGAAGTAAATATTTCCTCTATTAAAAAGATTGGGGAGTGTTGCTACGTACTGCTTTTCTGCCTCATTACGAAAATCATCATGACGCACTATTTGCAACACATATAAGCGCCCAATAAAAATTAATGCAAACAACAGTATAAAAATCGCCAATATACGTAATCGTTTCCTTTCATCAGCCTGCATATAACTCACTATATACTATTCCCCGTGACTGTCCCCACGGAGAGTAAATGTTTGTTTATCTCCTCCGCGCAATACATATTGCGGGACACGAACATCAGCAAAACCACGATTTTTTGCAAGTACGAGGTCAATTTCTCTATCAAGGGCAACGTATTTCGATTCCAATTGTGAAATGTGGGCATTCATTTGTCCCACTTGTCGTTCGGCACTCTTTCGTTCAATGACTGCATATACCGAAATTCCTAAAAAATAAATGTACGCCGCGAGCACAGCGCCAAGAAGTGCCGCGAGGATCCAAAAAATCCTGCGGTCATGTTCTTCAAAATGTAATAAAGCGGCGCGGATCATATGATTAAGTGGTTATCCGCATGCGTTCACCCAGAAACGAAAATGCAGTTGCTACTCGAATGCGGCTTTCCTTGCGAGGAGCAACTTTAAAACTGGTGCGAACAACAACTGGTACGTAGCGGTCTATTGTTGCTCTATATGTTATTGATATTTTTGACATATGTTTTTTATTTACTTAGCGACCGTGTTTCATTTTGGGCTCATTTCGCTGTTGTCGGTGCTCGACCCTGGGGGCAGTAGGAGTCTACAGCCCCCAGGGCACTGCGACTCCTCCGCCAGCGAACTGCATCCCAAACTGAACCACGCTAACGTTATATTTCTAATGGTTGATTATATTTTTTGTATTACTCTAAGTTTTGCACTTCGTGATCGAGGATTGGCTTTAATTTCAGATTCACTGGGCACAATAGGTTTCTTTGTAATGGGGAGTACCGTCCCTTCATCGGCCAATCGTCGAAACAGCTGTTTCACCACTCGATCCTCGACGCTATGGAAGCTGATAACTGCAATTCTTCCACCCGTCGTAATGTGTTTTAGTGCACCTTCAACTCCAGCCGTGATGACACCAAGTTCGTCATTGACTGCCATGCGGAGTGCTTGGAATGTCTGTGTTGCGAAGTGAGTCTTGCCATTCCGAAAGCGAGCTGGAATATATAAGCGAATGATCTCAACAAGTTCAGAAGTACGTGTGATAGGCGACTTCATTCGTGTTTCAACTATTCCCCTTGCGATTCGTCCCGCAAAACGTTCTTCGCCGAACCCCTTGAGTATTGTTGCGATTGATTCCTCACTCCAATGATTGACGATTTCCTCAGCCGTTGTTTGCCCTTGTTCTGGCTTCTCTACAAAAGTCATTGTCAGGGGTTCGTCACGTTGAAACGAAAATCCTCTGCCTGATACCTCAAGCTGTGTGCTTGAAAGTCCAAGATCAAAGAGTGCTGCATCAATGGTGAGAATGTTGAAGCGAGTGAGCACTTCATCGATATTGCGAAAGTTCTCCGCAACAGAAATAAATCGTGTGAGTGAGAGCAGCATATTCTGCTTCTCATCACTAAACACACTCTTGTCTGCATCAAATGCTACAAGCTGACCCTTACTGCCGATAACTTCCGCGATGCGGCGACTATGTCCGCCCGCGCCAAAAGTTCCGTCAACAACGGTCATCCCCTCTTTAAGGGATAGCGATTCGATACATTCATGTAAAAGAACACTTGTATGCGTCATGTCAGATTATTTCGAGCGACTCGCATCCGGCGCTCGTTTCTTGTTATGAATCTTTACAACAAGAAACGAGAGACTGATTGCGTATTAGAACACTCCACGTTCTCCTAACTGTTCTGCCATTTTGTCTGCCTCGC
>JAYTCK010000036.1:0-22898 GCA_043736515.1 bacterium | reverse complement strand
ATTGAACCATCGACCGCGTAGAATCCTTCGCTGGCGTACTCCTTGTGATGTGTTTGGGCAGTGCTGCAGTTCAAGCGCTAATTAAAGTTATCCCCAGTTTCAGTTTCTCATTCAATTTGAAATTCATCATCTGGTCTGCTTAACGAAAAACGCCCCCATCATAGGCGTTTTTCTTTTTTCCGGAATTTATTTAAAAGTCATGGCCAGACAATTTGTTTCCTGAACTTTGCGGAATCGCTTGTTGCTGATACGCTGGGATGATATGAGTGAAGGAATTCCAATAGAAAAAGAAGAAGCACCAGTAGAATCGGTATCTACACCTCTGCGACCCGTGCAAAGTTACGAAGACACCAACTGAGAGGAATCTCACCGCGAGGTTGCATACCATCTTCCTGAGGAAGTTGCACAAGACTTGGGGCACCCCACAACACGCAAGGGTTGGATCAAATATTGGAGAGAGAGGTTGAGAGGCAAGCTTGAAGAAGAAGTTTCCCAGTTAACTCCACAAAATCTTCAAATAAGAGTTAACGAAGAAGTTGTTGCGGCTCAGTTTATCGAGCGTAGAACATCCGTGATGCAGCGCCTCGCTGCACAACTTGCAGAAATAGATGCACGGATCGAATATCCGGAACATGAGCTGGCACTACGCAAGGAGGTTTTTTTTGACAGAGAAGCGAATATGCTTTACGTTCTGAACAAGCAGGGAGAGCGTTTTCCTTTCCAGTTTCACGATGTGGGGCCTGACCTTGAGTGGGGAGTCGCATATCGTCCCTCTCCGGAATTATCCACTCTGGATTGGCGCAAGATAAGAAAGCAGAATGCAATTGCGGAGGCGCGCATGTCCATCGAGGGTATTGATAATGAGGAGCTTGCGAGATCAGAGCAGATCTCTCTGCCAACGACGACGATCAGCGGCGCTTGGATTGAGCAAAGTTACCGAAAGGGAAACTTCACAGGATTGCACGGAGTCATTAGCGAGCGTATGGCAAAAAATGCCCTCCTTCGAATCTCCAAAGCGCAACCCGAAATGGGCATTAGGGTGGAAAATTCAAATGCGCTAGAAGATGCTGAGCTGAAGTATGATTTTAAAATAAGAGTTGCGGTACATAACAGAGGAATAGCGACGGAGCCTGAGGGCTTCTCTCGTGAAGACTATATCGCAGAAAAGAGAATGATCGGCATACAGTTTGCGGCAGGAAAAGGACAGGGAAAAGGGAAGCAGATAGATCTTGCGAGATCTCGCCTTGGCGAGGAGGGAATGCGTGAACTCATTAAACACCCCGTAGAGGATATCGTGCTGGTGAAACTGAATCTCTCTGCAAATACTCGATATCATCAATGGATAACAGATGAAAAACCTCCCGGTGGACCCGAGCGCTATATGGATGAGGCAGAAATATCCAATCTCATTGAGCGTGTGAGCAGTGGTACGGGCTCGGGGGATTTACTCCTCCGCAGAAAATTGTGATGGGCAAGGCGAACAAACAGTAAAAACGGCACCCACAGCTTTCCCGCCTCTTCCGTCCAAGCAAAAAAACACCAGCCCACGGGCTGGTGTTTTTTTTATGCGAAAAGATCTTTGGTACTCACTCTGGCGCACCTTCATCAAGATCTTCTTTTTGCGGAACAACACTGAACGAAGCGTCTTCTTTCATCTTTTTTGCTATTTCTTTGACGATCTCGTTCGCAATCTTCTTATTCTCTTTGAGAAAAACACGTGCAGAGTCGTAACCACGGCCGATTTTCACTTCACCATAGCCGTACGAAGAGCCGGACTTTTGAAGGATGCCGTATTTTTCGCCAAACATCAGCATTTCACTTTCGCGAGAAATGCCTTCATTGTATACGAGGTCAAACTCCGCCTGTTTGAATGGTGCTGCAACTTTGTTCTTGACCACCTTGGCGCGTGTGCGGCTCCCGATCACATCCTCACCTTTTTTAATCTGTGCGATCTTTCTGATGTCGATACGCACCGAAGTGTAGAATTTGAGCGCCTTGCCTCCCGGGGTTGTTTCGGGATTACCAAACATGACACCGATCTGCATGCGGATCTGGTTGATGAAAATAACAATAGTTTGTGTTTTGGAGACAATGGCCGTGAGTTTTCGGAGCGCTTGCGACATAAGACGCGCCTGCTTTCCGACATGCTGGGCACCCATGTCGCCTTCAATTTCATCTTTCGGGGTGAGGGCAGCAACAGAGTCAATAACAATCACCGCAACATTCCCCGATCGCACAAGAGATTCACAGATCTCGAGCGCCTGTTCTCCCGTGTCGGGCTGGGACACCAACAGCTGGTCGATCTTTACTCCAAGATGTTTTGCGTATTCCGGGTCAAGCGCGTGCTCCGCGTCGATAAATGCTGCGATACCGCCTTTTTTCTGTGCCTCCGCGACCACATGGAGTGCAAGCGTAGTCTTGCCTGAAGATTCGGGTCCAAATATCTCAATGATACGTCCGCGGGGGATACCGCCAACACCAAGTGCATGATCAAGTCCGATTGATCCGGTTGAAATTGCGTCAATGTGCACTTTTGGTGCGTCACCAAGCTTAATAATTGCACCCTCACCAAATTTGCTCTGGATCGACTTAATTGTTGCTTCGATACCTGCTGTACCTGCACGCTCGGCTGCTGACTTCTCTTTCTTCACTTTTTTGATAAAACCTACCATACGATATATTGATGAATGATTAAATATTTTTAAAAGAGCTTAAAGGCTCTCGGTACTTGAGGCTTGCGCGGACGCGGATGGATTTATATATACCACCTCAATGATCTTCCTGCGCTCGCGTCCTTCCCCGTCTTTTGCGGTGAGCTCTATTATATTATAGCCATCCATGAGTAACAATTGTTCATGAAAATTTCCTTCAAGATCAACAAAGATTGCTCGTCCGTCAAGTGTGAGTATTTTTGCATTGTGCGCCACTCCAACGACACTGATCAGGGAGGATGTAGAAGTCAGCCCGTCCATGGGGGCAAAGAGGGTGATCATGGGACCTACGCGAATGTCGCGTGATTGATAATACGCGTAAAAAATAATAATTCCCGCAAAGCACGCAGAGAGGAACCAACCGAGTGCCATTTTTGCCGTCCATTTCATTCCTTCATATATACAGGAGAAGGCGGAAAATACGAAATTCCCCAAGGCAGCCTTAGGAAAAGGGGGGAAACATGAAATTCCCCAAGGCAGCCTTAGGAAACCTAAGGCTGCCTTGGGGAATCCACATCCTCGCAAGAATAAAGCTTTTAGGATAATAAGTATGTTTTGTGTTAAAGTAACCCTGATTTCAGCTCATTTTACAGGAGGAAGCAGATGCCCCGCAATTTTGGATTGCTTAACACTTTCGTATTGGTCTGTACGAGTTTTTCTCGCGCAGCGGAAGTGGTGTATTTGGCAAGGAGTCTCACTCCTCGTGAACAGCCACCTCAACGTGGGTGGGGGAATGCGTCAGCAAAGCGTATTGCAAAGAAGCGCAAACAAAAACAGAGGGCCAAGAAGATCGGTCGCCGCAAACGGTGACCAAGAACCGCACTATTTTTATAGAATATTGCGGTTTTTTTGTCCTAAATTTCCTCTTCGCGACCGAATCCTTCAGTTTTATTGTCTCCCTTGATCAGGATCTCACGAGGTTTTGCTCCTTCACCGGGGCCGATAATCCCGCGTTTTTCAAGCAAATCCATCATTCGAGCTGCACGAGCATACCCGAGACCTAGCCGGCGCTGGAGGAATGATGTCGAGGCTTTCCCAGTCTCGAGAATCGCCTCCTTGGCTTCGTCGTATTTTTCATCATCCTCGTCATCACCGCCCTCCGAGAGTGCGTCATCGGGGATTCCCCCAAAGAAGATATTTTTGTTATCAGTATTGGTACTGAGGTTAATTTCATCGCCGAGTGTGCCCTCATAGTGGTCCTTGAGGAACTTTACAACGCTTTTGACCTCATTTTCAGAGATAAAGGCGGATTGGAGGCGGATAGGCTTGGGGAGCTCGGCGGAAAGGAAGAGCATGTCTCCGGCACCAAGCAGGTTTTCTGCACCCGACATATCGAGAATAGTGCGTGAATCGATTTGTGAGGCAACTTGGAGAGCAATACGTGCAGGAACGTTCGCCTTGATAAGCCCGGTGATGACGTTCACCGATGGGCGTTGCGTGGCGATCATCAAGTGGATACCGACGGCGCGGCTCATTTGGGCCAAGCGAACAATAGCCGACTCAAGCTCGCGAGGATATGCCGACATCAGGTCCGCGAGCTCGTCGATAATTACCACGATATAGGGCATGAGCTCGGGGAGTTCTGGCTCATCTCCGTCTTTGAATTTACCATCCGCTTTTTGTTTCTCGTACTTTGCGAGTGCGGGCTCGAGAACGTTTTTGTGATACGAATTGATATCGCGACATTTCTCTTCCTGGAGCACATCATACCGTCGATCCATTTCTTTGGTCGCCCACTTGAGTGTGAGAATAGCCTTCTTGGCTTCAGTGACGACGGGGGTGAGGAGGTGGGGGATACCGTTATACATCGTAAGCTCGACACGTTTAGGGTCAACCATAATGAAGCGCAGTTGCTCAGGAGAGTTTCTATAAAGCAGTGACGTAATAATCGTATGCATGGTCACGGACTTGCCGGCACCAGTTGCACCCGCGACCAGCACGTGCGGCATCTTTGCGATATTCATAAATTGCGCAAGACCCGAAATTCCTTTTCCAAGCGGGACAAAGAGGGGACTAGGATTATTGGCCCAGACCGCGTCACTTAAGAGTGTGCCGAGGCCAACTGTAGACTTTACTGTATTGGGAATTTCAATACCGACAAGCGATTTTCCGGGAATAGGTGCTTCGATGCGAATAGGTGCAGCAGCGAGCGCAAGCTCGAGGTCGTGCTGAAGTGTGGTGATCTTTGAGAGTCGGACACCCTCTGCTGGCTTGAGTGCATAGCGGGTGATCGATGGACCGATAGACACTTCGTCCATCTCAACCAAAATACCGAAGTTCTGAAATGTGCGTTTAATGATGTTGGAGTACGCTTTGATGTCTCCGTATCCGGGCTTCCCTTTGTCGGCCGCAAGCAAGGAAAGTGGGGGAGGGGTGTAGATAGAGTGCAGTGTCGAATTAAATTGAAATGGCGCACCCTCACCTCGACTGGAAGAGGCGGGGCTCTTCGCAACGATCGGAGCAGCAACTTTTTGAAAAAGTGAATTTTTTTCTGCCGCTTCTCCCGCAGCAATCTCTTCGGCACTCACCACCACAGCTTCCGGCACAGCACCCTCGATGAGTGCAGGTTCAAGATCTTCCTCTTCTTCGAAACCATCCTCATCTGCACGAGAGCGCGGTTTCAAGAATTTCAAAAATGAAAACACCATACCCAGATGGAGTGGAGTATCAAAAAGAATGAGTATCGCAATAACGAACACTGCAGAAAAAATAATTCCTGTGAGTATGGGCGCAAAAAGTATTTCAGTCGGCATCATGACATAGTAGCCGACGAAGCCTCCGAGTCCCGCACCCCCATCAGCACGATCCATGAGCGCGAGAAGTCCAAGCGCAGAAAGCAAAAAGAATGGACCGGCGACAAGAGCAGGAGAAGTAATGTTGTGACCGCCTGCGCGAAAAAAGTTTACGCCAAGTAAAATAAATAAAAGCGGAATCACATAATAGCCGACTCCAAAGAGCAGGTGGATACCACCGTATAATTTTCCGATCAAATGCCCGTCTCCATTTTGAAGCGCAGCACCGAGCAAAATAATTGCAAGAATAATAAAGATGATACCAACGATTGAGTTACGTGTTTCAGCTCTGAGCCCCCCCCAGAAGCCCGGCTCTTTATCTTTTCGCTCAGAAATATTGGTTCGTGTTGTGCGTGTCTCCACCCGAGTCTTTTTGCGTTTCTTTGTCATATGTCCTCCATATATTATCACGAAATTAATCGTTGTTACCCAACGCAGCCTGGAATTTCCTAAGGCAGCCTTTGGGGAGCGATTCTTAAAGGCTGCCTTAGGAAATTCTTTCCATAAAGAAGCCATCCGTCATTTTCTTAAGGACGGATAGTAGACTTTTTTTCGTCGCACAGTATCATGGACATGACACATGGGCCTTAGCGACAAAACAAAAGGAGATATTGACTTATTTTAGATTTATGATACACTTTTAAGACGTTTAAACGACATTCTTATGGATCAAAAAGACAACAGATTTCAGAACCAAGAGACACGCACTCACTCTCAAGGACAAGACAGGAACATGTATAAAGGACATGATAAAAGCCAACAAACAGTGGGCTCGTCTGCGCAGGTAGGTATTTCTTTCATTGTCCGTAAGGCAGAGAAGCTTACGACGGCACTCTATATGGTCACCGATATTATGTCTGAAAAAGAACCCATGAAGTGGAAGGCTCGTGAAACAGCAGTGGAGCTCCTTTCAGATATTATGGTCGTCACTTCGTCGGGTAGTAGTGAGCGCATGACGCTCCTCAGACAAGCGACAAAAAAGATTGAACAGGTCGTCTCGTTTTTGGATGTTGCTCAGTCTGCTCGGATGATGAGCGAAATGAATGCCTCTGTCCTTAAAAAAGAATATGTTGCGCTCAAGGACGCATGTCTTGTGGAATGGCAGCGCACGTCTGAGGGAAGTAAGAATATTTTCACTGAATCTTTTTTTGAAGTACCGCGTCAGGTTGAACAAGGCGGCCTAGAGATTGCCTCAAGATCGGAAGAAGGAATTGCCGTACCCAAGAGTGAAGACTCAGCAAAGAATCCTAAAGACGGACTAAGGTCGGGCCTTAGCTCGGGAAGACCCGACCTTGAAGAAGTTGTCCGTCTGCCCGTCGTCGCTCAAAAAACTTCTCTAGGACACACAAACAAACACGACGGCCCGAGGTCCGACCTTGGCTCTGAAAGGTCGTACCTCAAAGAAGTTGGCCGTCCGAATACTTCTGAAATTAAAAGCGCGCCAACAGCGACACCTCCCACTTCTGTCCCAAAGGTTACACCCACGACAATCGCTCCCGCATTTATTCCTCGGGCAACAATATCACCCACAGGAATCATCGAGCGTCCACGCCAAGAGGTCGGACGTGACGATCGCCGAAAAATAATCCTTGCGCTCATCAAACAGAAACCGGCACTTACCGTAAAAGACATAGCAAGGAGTATTCCTGGTGTGAGCGAGAAAACAATTCAGCGTGAACTTTTTGCCATGGTTGCGGAAGCGATACTGACGAAAAAAGGAGATCGCCGATGGTCGACCTACTCTCTTGCGATCTAGCGTGAAAAAAGAAAAATCCTAAGGCAGCCTTTGGGGATCAATTCTTAAAGGCTGCCTTAGGATTTTTTTAGTTCATACCAACTCAATGTTAAAGGACATTCACACATGAATGTCCTTTAACATTTGTAACCCACAATGGTTCACCCCTCTTTCACCCCATATCCTTCATAATTAATGCTCTGCACTACACTGCAGCAATGTTTTTTTGGAAGGTGCTTTGGAGTTACACGTAATGCATTTCACAACACATTTTTTTTGACCACCCTCGCTTTGGCATGTATCATGCGCTTCACGTGTTTCTTGGGTGTGCGCGTTGAAGAACTACTTTGTGTGCTTTTCACGCGTTATCCACATATTTGTGCGCCAATGTTTGGCCAAGAGTATGGAGAAATACTATAATGATAATGTGCTTTCGTGAGCCGGGTGTTTCTGTCTTTGTATGTTTGTTACAGAAACATGAGGCGATGCGATATCGCGTTCATATTAATATGAGCGTAAATGATGCATGGAGGAAGGCGCACATCTGGATTGTTCATTGAAAATTGAATAGCGCAGAATAAAGATTGTTTGTTTCCAAGAAAGTCTTTTGAAGTCTTTTCAGGAAGTACGGATACTGTCTATTCACTATATTCAGTGAAACGATTCTCCGGCTCCTCTATATATAGAGTAGGTGCGCTCGCAAGAGATGCGCAGAAATAGTAAAGTGGTGCCCGTCGCGCAGTAGTTTATTTGAAAGTTTTGTTGATTGCATGCACCCTCGCTTTATGCGGGACGGAGCGAGCAACAGTGAGACCCAGAATAAAAAATAGTGCGCGCAAATTTACCGTGAATTATCAGTTATGAGTTATTAGTAACACCCTCGGTCTCCACTTCCGATTTAATTTAGGAAGGGGAGAACGATATATTAACAAAGCAGACTATATGATGAATTTTAAGAATTCGAAGACCGCGAAAGTCGTCTCTGGGTTCGTAGGTTTCGCAACAGTAGCAATGATGATGGGACCTAGCATCGCATCAGCAGCAACTGTCGAAGAACTTACTGCACAGATCAACGCACTGCTTGCTCAGGTTTCGTCACTTCAGTCGACACAGAGCAGCACGAGTCAAACGACAACCACAGGAAGTGGATATCAGTTCAAATCAGACTTGACCATCGGTTCAAAGGGTCAGGCCGTCACTGAGCTCCAGATGATTTTGGTTGCAAAGGGTTTCCTCACAATGCCTTCAGGCGTTGCGATGGGATACTTCGGTAACCTCACCAAGAGCGCAGTTATGGCATGGCAGGCAAGTGCAGGCATCGCGCCCGCAGCCGGCTATGTTGGTCCTAAGTCACGTGCAGCACTCAATGGTATGAGCAGCAGCTCGTCGTCAACAACGACCACAACTACGACGACAGGAATGGTTCCTGGATGTACCTCAACTTCAGGCTTTAGCGCTACAACAGGTCAGTCATGTGCGACTGGCGCAGTTGTCAGCACTGTTGCTGGTTGTACATCAACGATGGGCTTCAGCCCAACGACAGGACAGGCTTGCTCAGCTGCTACAACATCAGCTGTTCCAGGCACAGGTGTCACAGCTGCACTTGATGCAACATCACCAATGTCATCAGTACTTATTGCCGGACAATCTGTCGGAACCCTCGGGGTTTTCCGCATCATGAACGGTGGTACAACTGAGGTCAAGGTGACCAACATCAAGTTCAAGCGCACTGGCATTTCCTCCGACACAACATTGGCCAACGTTTACCTCTACAAGGGCGGATCCCGCGTCACTGACGCAGCTTCTGTTTCTGTAGGCGTGATCTCGTTCAATGATGCTGGCGGTATCTTCATGATTCCTGCAGGTGGCAGCGTCTCAATTGCTGTTCGCTCGGATATCGCACTTTCAACCAATGGTCAGACAGTTGGCGTTATGCTCACTGGCGTGACTGCAGGTGGCACAGAAGCTACGGGAGTTCCCGTTTCAAGCGCTGAGCACACTATCGCAACCACTCCTACGGACATGGCGACAATTAACTTCACCACTACAACGGTAACTCCAGCTGCGGCATCTATCGATCCTCAGAATGATTACACAGTATGGCAGAAGGCTATCACTGTCGGTTCAAAGGATGTGAATCTCAAAGCTATGCGTTTCCGCCAGATCGGCTCTGTTCAGTCAGGCGATCTCAACAACTTCCGCCTCTATGTAGACGGAGTTATGGTTGGAACTGCTGTTGCTTCACTTGATTCAATGAATTACGTGAACTTCATGTTCGCAACACCTGCAACGCTCAAGACAGGATCACGCACCATCAAGCTCGTTGCTGATGTTGTTGGTGGATCAAACCGCAATTTCCAGTTCTCACTTCGCCAGGCGGGAGACATGGAAGCTGCTGATTCACAGTTCGGCGTTACAGTTCTTCCTTGTGTATCATGCACAGCGATTAACATCGTTACGGCCTTCTCTACGATGGACGCAGGGCTTCAGACGATCAACCCAGGCACGCTCACGATCACCAAGATGACGGACTCTCCGTCAGGCAACGTGGTTCTCGCTGGCTCGAGTGTAGTACTTGCAAAGTTCACACTTCGCGCACAGGGTGAGAAGCTCAAGGTAGAAAGCCTTCGTGTCAATCAGACCAACTCAAACGGTGGATCCGTCGTAGCATCAAATGTAACGAAGCTCCGCAATGGTGCACTCTTCGCAAACGGTGTTCAGGTTGGATCAACTGCTGACATTTGGGAAGATTCTGCAGCAACATTCTTCACACAGTACAATCTTGGCTCTTCGCTCATTCTTGAGCCGGGCAAGGATGTCACTCTTGAAGTTCGGGCAGACCTCGCAGACAGCGATGGTACGGACAACATGGCTGCCAATGACACGATCGTTGTAAACATTGCTTCAAGCACTGCATCCAACGTTCAGCGCATGGCATCGGGAAGCTACTTTGCGAACACGCTTGTCACTGGTAACTCGCTTACCGTTGCAGCAGGAACGCTTACGCTCTCGAAGTTCACTGCATACGCAAATCAGACTGTTACTTCACCTCAGACAGCTTACAAGCTTGGTGAATTCCGTCTGACAAGTGGTTCGACTGAAGGAGTTAATTTGAACACCTTCACGATTGCAAATACCGGTACAATTACCGATATGACCAATCTCTACATTGTGTACGGAACAAAGACCTCGTCGGTCAAAGCAGCTTCTTCAACGTCGCTCGCTTGGTCAATCAACGAGACTCTCGCACCAAACACAACAATGAACATTATGGTCTATGGTACGATCGGCGCTGGCCTCACAGCAGGCGCATGGAACGGAACGTTGACTGTAGCAGGAACATCACAGAACTCGGGCCAGGCAGTAACGTCATCAGTTGTCGCAGGACAGCAGATCTCGATCAGCACAGGCTCGCTTACTGCCAGTGTCAGTGCTACAACTCCCGTTGCTGCTAATGTTGTTGGCAACACGATGCCGATGGTCGCTTCGTACAAGTTCAATGCTTCGAACGATGCATTCACCATCACTGAGTTGACAGCGACGACGACTGACTCTTCCGCGATCAGCGAAGTCATCTTCAAGGATGGCGCAACTGAAATCGGACGTCAGCCATTCAATGGCAACTACGCAACAAAGACCGGTCTTGCACTCCTTATTCCTGCAAACACCTCTAAGACAATTGACGTTTACGTCAGCCTTGGTAGTGTCGGCACAAACGCAGGACAGACTGGTTCAAATGTTGGTATTTCGATCCGTGGTATGAAGTACCGCAATTCGAACGGTGTTGAGACAACTGCAACCAGCAGTATGACTGAAGTCGCTACCCTTCTTGGTAACAACCAGTTTGTCTACAAGACCAAGCCTGTAATCACGAACGTTGCACTTCCTACAAGTGTGCTCACAGCGGGCACCATGTCGGTCTACAAGTTCCAGGTTGCGGCTGATGCCGGTGGCACACTTTCATGGCGCAAGATTTCACTCAACGTTGGTACAAGCGCACCTTCAGGAGCCTTTACGGTCACTGGCTGGACGCTCTACGACGCTGCGAATGAATCAACTGCCCTTGCAAACGTCAATGCATCATCTGGTAGTGCAGTCATGGTTGACTTCACCTCATCGGTTGATCAGGAAGTGAGCGGTTCTAAGACTTATGTTGTAAAGGCGACAATTGGAGGTTCTCCAGTTACCGGATCAACCGTAAGTCATAGCATTGGAACAGGTGTCTCGGTGCACACCAATCCCGTGGTCTTCTCATCAGTAGGAGTCCCTTCACGATTCACTTGGTCAGATCAGGCAATCACTCCCCACACAGCATCAGTTGCTTCGTGGAATGATGAATACCTCGTCAGGAATCTCCCAACCGACTCTCTGACATTGACGAAATAATTAGCCTTGTCCGTCCACTTTGTGGATTAGGATAGGCTGATTGTAGACTCAGGTCTTAGATTTGGTTCGGAATTCCGAACAGGTTACTGGGAAGTCTATCAAGACGCCCAGACGTAGCGGCGAAAGCCCTACAAGCAAAAAACCCTCTACTCGCAAGAGTAGGGGGTTTTTGCTACCCTAATTTTCCATTCTCCTTTTTTTCCTAAGGCAGCCTTAGGAAACGCTAAGGCTGCCTTAGGTAAAGTATGTTATTATTGCCCGATGGATCGACCGATAATTTTTTCAGAGGGCGAATATTATCATGTATATAATCGCGGGGTTGAGAAACGGGATATTGTACTCAGTCAAAGTGATAACGAACGCTTTCTTCGATTGCTCTTTTTGGCAAACGGGGATCGCCCTTTTAAGTACAAGGAGATAGAAGACCTGCCACTCTCAAAGGTAGATCGAGGCGAACCGCTTGTTGCAATTGGTGCATACTGTTTAATGACCAATCATTTTCATATTCTCGTGAAAGAAATACAAGAAGGCGGACTGAGTAGGTTTATGGAAAAATTTACTACAGGGTATTCAAAATATTTTAACAAGAAATACGATCGCGTCGGACCGCTTTTCCAAAGCAGATTTAAGGCCGAACACGTAAATCGGGATGAATACTTAAAGTATCTTTACGCATATATCCACCTTAATCCGGTAAAGTTTATTCATCCCGAATGGAAAGAACATATTAACCCCGCTCAAGCAAAAACACACCTCGAGAGCTATAGATATTCAAGTTACGGAGACTATTCCGGAATAATGCGGGAGGAGAGTCTCATCCTTTCAAAGGAGGAATTTCCAGATTACTTTATGGAAGTTCGTGAATTCGAGGATTTTTTGAATGACTGGCTAGAAAACAAACACGAAGCGCGCGAGCTGCGTTCCCCAAGGCAGCCTTAGGAAACGCTAAGGCTGCCTTGGGACAGGGTTTGCTGTTCGTGTGAACGAGTGGTTTAACTACGATTTGTGTTGCTGAGAGGCGTGTTGTCCTTATGATGAAGAAAGGATACGTTCGTTGAGAGGTCTATTATGTTGCGGCTACTGTTTTCCCTAATATATTTACTGGCAATTTCTCCTGTATACGCCAATCACGATGAGTGGAGAGGGAATCTGGGGGACCGCCAAGTTCAGCAGAATGACATGATTTCACTTAGTAAAGAGGAAGAGGTTTTTGAAAACCGTTTGTCGCACTGCAGGCAAAATGGTACATGCGATCTCAAGGAGGTTATCTTCCGAAAAGAAGAATATATTTTACCCACAAGTGATTTGATGGGTCCCACAATCCACGGTATTCGGGTGCTGCTCGGATATAAAACAGATGACACAAACTCACTTAGTGATTATGCAGTCGTGCAGTTTACCTACGGATGCATGTGGTATTCCCACCCGTCAGATGATCCGACCGACACTAAAGATGTTACGGAATTCGGCATCGTGCGCTATTACCTGGGAACAAAAAACGTTCAACATGTACACCCAAATCTTGTTGTCGACTCCGTAGATGCGGATCCTGTGTATGGGTCGGGAGAAAACAATCGGCAGTATTATGTGCAATGGGCCAATCCCACACCAGATTGGATTCCGGACAGACAAGGGAAACTTATGGGCGAGGAGTCACCCACTTTTCCATTTGGGTATATCACCGATTTGCCTGGCCCTGCGTATTATTCTCCGCTGCTCTCTTATGCCGCCAATATGTCTCTCGAATACAAGACGTGCCTCTTTAAAACGAAGGACGTTCCGCTTAAAACAAACGGGAGTGATATAAGCCGTGAAAAAGCTATTGTGTGCTTTGATTGGGAAAGCAAATTTGCTTTTAATCATTCTGAACAGCGTTTTGAACATCACCGTGGAATCCACCCTGAGTGCCAAAGGCCATTTTCTGTGCGTGAAGAGTTTTACCGCAAGCATAGCCAAGAAGGCATACCCGATAAGGAAGGACAATAATTCGACCACCCGCGACAGTCGCGGGTTTTCTGTTCCCAGAAACCCCCGTGAGTGACATGTCTATCGTGATATACTATATTAGTGGACCTCTTCAATAAGACATTTTTTCGATTCGCCTTCGGATTCCTCAGTATCATCCTTTTTTCCGTTGCCGTGATCATTTTTTCCAATGAATTTACACAGTGAGACGGAATAGCGCCATTTGCCTCATGAATCGGTGAGTAGGGCGTAGGCTATTTGACGCCAGTATATTTTCGGCTATACTCTATATCAACGCTTAAGACAGTAGGAATTCAGGGAAACCTGATTGTAATACCTGCCGAGGCCGACAATACAAATCCAAGGGGATTTTTACGTCGACACTCCAAGCGAAGGTCGATTTTTTATTTACCAAAAAGTCCAAAATTGGCGCACTCCTCATCCTTCCCGTTCTTGATTCGGCAGACGTATCATTCATACGTCAGCCGAACACAAGTTCGGTCCAGGATTTCGGATTGCATCCAATTTTGAACTTTTTGAATCAATTACACATGGCAATTAGCAAAACAAAGAAAGGAGAGATCCTTGAAAAGCTGAATGAAAGCCTGAAATCGGCAGAAACCGTGGCTTTCGTGAATTTTCACGGATTGACCGTGAAAGAAGTCACCATACTCCGCAAGGAGCTTCGCGATGCAGGAGTATCATACTATGTCGCAAAGAAGACGCTCGTGAAGCGTGCGCTCGATGCGCGTGGCGTAACGGGAACTCAGCCAGAGCTTCCTGGAGAGCTTGCAATCGCGTGGTCTGGAGACGCTGTTGCTTCGGCAAAGGGTGTGCACGAATTCGCAAAAACGCGCAAGGATAAGATCGCTCTTGTGGGAGGTGTCTATCAAGGCAAATACCTTTCAAAGGACGAGGTGGTGACCCTTGCTGCAATCCCTTCAATGCTTGGACTCCGCAGTCAATTTGTGGGAATGCTCAACAATTCAATTGGAGGCGTTGTGCGCGCATTTGACGCCAAGGCAAAGCAGATGGAAGGAACAGTTGCAGCGTAAGCAATATTCCGTGAGTCGGAAATGAATAACGTTAAGAAAAATATTAAATAAAATTACTATGGAAGAAACAAAAACAGTAGAAGTTCCTGCAAAGTTCAAGGACATTGTTGCAGGAGTAGAAAAGTTAACTCTTATTGAACTCCACGAGCTCGTCAAAATGCTTGAGGAGAAGTGGGGCGTATCTGCATCAGCCGCAGTTGCTGTAGCAGGTCCCGCAGCAGCAGCCGTTGAGGAGAAGGATTCGTTTGACGTTGAGCTTACTGCATCAGGTGCAACTCCCATCCAGATCATTAAGATCGTGAAGGAAGTCCTCGCCCTTGGCCTCAAGGAGGCAAAGGATCTCGTTGATGGCGTGCCGTCAATGATCAAGACCGGCATGAAGAAGGACGAAGCCGAGGCCCTGAAGAAGCGTATTGAGGAGGCAGGCGGAAAGGTCAACCTGAAATAATTTCTCTCAGTATGTTTCACCAAAACACACCCCCCTGGGTGTGTTTTGCATTTCTCAGCACTTGCGGTAGAGTGTTTTCAGATTGCTCTCAAGCAAGGGTAAAGATGGCGCACCTTCTCGATTTTGAAACGTATCGCATAAAACACGGTAGCGAAGCACCGCAAAGTGAACCGTGCACCGCACGACTCCACACTGGCACTTGCCCGGGAAAAAAATCGGGTACGCGCTCTTCCTCGAAGTTCAATCCCGCTCGCGATAACGAGAGCCTCCAGCTCTTTTTTAGAGCCCAGCACGTATAGGAGTCTCATGAAAATAGTGAATGGTAAAACAGTAGCGGAGTGGATAGAGTGGCTCGATTCGGAAGGTCTGATGCTCGCCAAAGAGGAGCGCGACATTCGCCTCACCACGCATATGAACTGCATCTACATCGGATCGGTACAGTCTGTCTCCGTGGTGCAGGGAAAGATCACCCTGTGCACCTATGGGAATAAGGAAGTGTGCGTCGCCGTCGATGCAGCCCATATTGCATCAATTCAAATCTTTAATTCTCGACGACTTCGTCCCGATACTGCCTATCGGCAAATGGTGGAAATGGAGAAAATCATTAAGCAGAATCCTCCCTTAAATATTGACGACACATGCCCCTAGGGGCAACACACGTAACCCTCCTTTCCAAGGCGGGTTTTTTGTATTCTAGTACTCGCAGAGATGGGGAGTTGGTATAGCGTCATCCTCTTTCCGCGTAGTACAATGATGGCTATGGATATTCTTGCAAAGCTCTTTGGCAGCTCGTCTCGGGTAAAATTAATGCGACTTTTTCTCATGAATCCTGAGGATGTGTTTGATAGAAGTGAAATGGGGAAGCGCAGTAAAATAAGCGGAGATACCCTCCGCCGTGAAGCGAAGCTCCTTGAAGAGGTGGGGCTCATTAAGCCACGTACTGTGGTAAAAATGACACAAAAGAAATCAGATAAAAACGGGGAGCTCGAAAAAAAGAAGATAAATGGCTTCACGCTTGATGTGTCATTTCCATATCTTGCAGCCCTCCGCGCTCTTGTGACTGAGATCGCACTCGGCAAAGAGGACGTCGCCGTACGCTTCCGCAATTGCGGCCAAATGAAACTCATCGTTGTCGCAGGGATCTTTCTAGATGAATCAGATTCACGCGTTGATGTGCTTTTGGTGGGGGATAAGCTTAAAAAGCCTATGATTGAAGGAGCACTCCGCCGCCTTGAGGCCGAACTCGGCAAAGAGCTCACCTACGGCATACTCGAAACCCCTGAGTTTGAATATCGTTTCGGCATCTACGATAAATTCATCCGCGATGTCTTGGACTACCCACATTTGGTGGTGCTCAATAAATTGAATCTTTTCTAATCATTATCCGTTTTATTAAAGAGCAGATTATGCCCCCACAAGAACCAACAGCCAATAATGGATCGACAGTGCCTACCTCAGAGCCATATCAACCCACGCCAGAAGAGGTGGAGCGCACCAAAAAGGTGATGCGTGATTCGCTCGCCGCAAGAAAGCCTAAGGGTTTCCTTGAGAGTCTCAAAGAGTGGTTCCGCTGATTTCTTCAGGTTGTGCTTGAAACCTAAATATTTCAATGAGCATGTTACTCATCTTTGTCTCGCTTTATATACTGATTACCATCCCCATATCGATCTATGCTGCCAAAAAGGTGCATAGTTCAAAGGACTATGTGCTTGCCGGGCGGCATCTTCCGTTTTTTATGGTGCTGGCGACCGTATTTGCAACGTGGTTCGGCTCGGATTCAGTCATAGGAGCCGGTACGGCAATGGCGGAAGGAGGATTTTTAAATACGATGGTTGATCCGTTCGGTGCCGGTCTCTGCCTCATTCTTATCGGTGTGTTTTTTGTAAAAAAGCTCTACCCGCTCAACCACCTCACGATCGGTGATTACTTTTCGGAACGCTATAACAAAACAGTAGGGACGCTGCTTTCGATTGCAATTATTATCACCTACTTCGGCTGGACCGCGGCGCAGTTTGTGGCTATTGGTATTGTGCTCAATATGCTCCTTGGGGTACCTCTCGCATGGGGGATGGCACTCTCGGCGCTCATTGTTGTCGTGTACACATACCTTGGTGGCATGTGGTCGGTATCGCTCAACGACACGATCCAAATGGGGATGATCATCATAGGAATGGTTGTTGTGATGATCGAAGTGATTTATAAATTTGGATTCAGCGATATTATTGCTGCCACGCCCCCTGAATATTTTGACCTCACTCCCGGATCAGCTGGTACAAAAGAGTGGCTGGCATACCTTGCCGCATGGATGACGCTGGGCCTGGGCTCTATACCTCAACAAGACGTCTACCAGCGGGTAATGTCTGCAAAATCTGAGGCCATATCAAAGTGGGCCACCATCGTGGGAGGTATTATGTACTTCACTATCGTGATGATCCCGCTTTTTCTCGGACTTGCTGCGCGCCACCTTCATCCCGAGCTTCTTGCTGAAGGAGCTGATGCACAACAGCTGCTTCCGACGCTCATAATTCAGCATGTGAGCTTTCCCGTACAAGTCTTCTTCTTCGGCGCACTCATTGCGGCTATCATGTCGACGGCGTCGGGTGCCATCCTTGCCCCCGCGACGCTGCTTGCGGAAAATGTCGTAAAGCCATTCTTTAAAGAACTTCCCGATCGCGCGCGTTTGCATCTCATTCGCTACGGCATTATTGTCATCGCGGCTATCGCACTCTTTGTAGCTATTCAAAAGGGGAATATTTATGAAATAGTCGGTAGTTCGTATTCGATCACCCTGGTTGCGGCCTTTGTTCCGCTTGCTGCCGGGCTTTACATCAAAAAGGCCAATGCCCTTGGTGCCTTATTTGCAATGACCTTCGGCGGCCTCACATGGCAGTATTTTGAGCATTTTGGAGGGGAGGAAGCGGTGGTTCCAAGTATAATCTTGGGGCTTTTGGCGAGTATGGTGGGCATGGCAACTGGTATTTTGGTTGAACACTTAGAACGCACGCGTCGTGTGTAATTCTCCTAATTCTCCAAGGCAGCCTTAGGCAACCTAAGGCTGCCTTGGAGATGGAGTATGATCCGCTTTTTTGATAAGATAAATATAATGAGTTTATCCGCGATATCATCGACTACCCGCATCTCGTGGTGCTCAATAAAATGAATTTGTTTTAAAGAATATGACGATATTTCCTGAACATTTGTTCGTTGTTGCTGTGCTCAACTTTGCAGGAATAATATATTTTTTTTACAAAGACAGGGATTTTATTTTAGGGGTTAAAATTCTTGGATATGTTTACGCTCCGACCATTTTAGCAATCAGCTCTCTCTACCTATTTGATCTGCTTGATTGCATGGGTGCTTGTGGCGATATTATACCCAAGATAGTATTTCATGTTATTTGGTATGTATTATTTATGATACCGGTCCTAGTTTTTTGTTCTCACTCAACCGCAGTGTTCTTTCAGAGACGAATATATGCAGGTAGTTCAAACTTTATGTATGCCATTGCAACATAGTCAGTCCTCGCCACTTCATTGTTTGTAATCATGGGATACGCCCAGTCAGTAAAAAGTGCAGCCTCACGCGCCTACTCTAGCGGTAAGATAGTGTCCGGCTTACCAATAGCTATAGTTATTGTTTTTCTGACCTCATTCATTCTTATATATTACATTGTGCACTCTAATAATAAGACGAAATACGGAATTAATTTATGAATTCGAATACGACAAATTCATCCGCGATGTCATCGACTACCCGCATCTCGTGGTGGTTAATAAAATGAATTTGTTTTAAATTATGGATACAGGAAATGTATACATGTGGTCAATGATATGGGAACTGAAGTGGCTCCTCCTCCTCCTTTTCGGTGTCTTAGCGGTGTATGTTATTGGCAAGATACGACTGCAACTGCGTGAGTCATTTCGTGATGTGATTTATGATATCAGGAACTCGTCAATTGGTGTGCATCTCACTCTCTTACCGATAATAACCACACTTTCATATCCACAGAATTTTGATGGTGACCCGTATGGCATATTGGTTGTTTACGCATGGATTATTTTTATTTTCATTATATATATTTTTGCGGCTTATAAAATTGGTGGCTCCATCGCTGATTTTGGACCCCCAGAGAAATGGACAGTGGTAATCCTATCTTTGTTTTCTGCAATTCTTACGGCACTCCCAATGGAATTTGTTTTAAGTTTTTACGGAGATTCACTTCAAGTGAGCTACTCCACCCCAGCGTTAACCATGCGTGATACTTTTTTGGGTATTTTGGATATACTATTCACCGTTTGTGCCTTTTTTATGTTTGCACTTCCTTTCGTGGGAAGGGGAATACATAATAAAGCATCTAGCGTAGCATGAAATTAATCCACAGATGAGTGGCGATTTGAAAATATTTCAAGTATTGTGATGAATAGAACCCCAACCGCATCTTGTTGTGCTCAATGAAATGAATTTGTAATTCTCCAAGGCAGCCTTAGGCAACCTAAGGCTGCCTTGGAGATGGAGTAGTCCCAATTGTCCACAGGTAATTCACCCTCTATACACACGTTATATGGTAGTTTTCCACAAGACGCGTCCTTGGTATAATGAATTCCTCGTTATTTTAGTAGCTTTTACCCCTTTCTATGTTGGCATTAATCAAAAGTGAATTTGTGCAGTCGGTGCAAGGTATTTCGGGAGGAGTCATCGAGACACTCCCTAAGATTATCGTCGCACTTCTTTTTGTAGTACTCGGTTTTATTTTTGGCGCAGCGGTCGGCCGCGTTGTCTCCCAACTTGTTGAGGCGATCAAAGCCGATGAGTGGCTCGCAAAAGCCGGTGTTGATAAATTTCTCGCACGAGCAGGATACACATTAAACGCCCCGGCATTTGCGGGATGGCTTGCGAAGCTTTTCTTTGTCGTTGTCTTTCTTGTTCCCGCATTTGAGATTCTTGGCCTCACGCAGATCAATGTATTCCTTGGACAAGTACTTACCTACATTCCTCAGGTAATTGTTGCCGCGTTTATCCTCTTTATTGCTGCCATTGCAGCAGACGTTCTTGGAGGAATGGTTTCCGGCACTTCGAAAGCAGTTGGTTCGCGCGCCTCACATCTTCTCGGAAGTGTGACCCGCACTGCAATCTGGATGTTTGCAATCATCATGATGCTCGCACAGCTCGGTGTCGCGGCGCAGTATATGTACACACTTTTTGCCGGATTCGTGGCGATGCTCGCGCTTGCGGGAGGCTTGGCATTCGGCTTTGGTGGCAAGGATGCTGCAGCCGGACTCATCAAGGATATTCAAGACGAGATCCGCGAAGGCAGAAGGGGATAGGACTCCTTTCTTTGGTGATTAAAAAACATCCGCCTCGGCGGATGTTTTGTTTCTTGAGATTCCTCACTTTAAAATGAGGTTATTAAGGTAAAGTATATCATGTTTTCACAAAAAAGTCAATGTTTTAGGGACTTTTCCACAGGTTATACCCACGACCCTTCACTACCCATTCACGATGAGCTTGACAGGGTTTTCACCCTGCGTATACTTGGAAACATCCAGTTATGAGTCACCTTATAAAGCACTATCGATAAAGCGGAGGTAAACGCCAGATATTGGCTTGTACCACCGCCTTAGGCGGTTTTTGTTTTTTAAAGGGAAGATGTTCCGAGGCTAGCTATTTGAAATGTAAAACCCACTCTGATGTTAGGGGAGAGTATCCCGTAACGGCAACTCAGAAGTGGACAGACGTTTATTTCTTTTTTTCAGGAGAAGAAATAAACAATTCAAAAGGTGTGATCATCGAGCAACACACCAAGATCATCTACTTTAAGATATCCGCAAGGAGGTCTTTTCGTCGGTAGATATTTTGGTGATCACACAAAACACTCGTGAATATCATTATTGAGATATTCAAGAATTACATGTTGCGGTTATGGTTTTTTGGGTTCCCAATAGAACCCAAGAGCATATGGTGGATGCCTTGACTGTAAGAGGCGATGAAGGACGTGGCGTAGCTGCGAAAAGTTTCGGGGAGGTGTGTAGCAACCTTTGATCCGAAAATCTCCGAATGAGGAAACTCACAGAGTTTGAAGACTCTGTACTCTACGATGTAGAGAGCGAACCTGGGGAAGTGAAACATCTCAGTACCCAGAGGAAAAGAAAACAATTGTTTATTCCCGAAGTAGCGGCGAGCGAAAGGGGAAGAGCCCAAACCTGAATGCGCCGCGTGCGCACTGTCGCAAGACGGAACGCACGCGGCATGTTTAGGGGTTGTAGGGTAGGGACGGACGTAAGTCGGAAAGTCAAAAAATATACTTATAGAAGAATTTGCTGGAAAGCAAAGCCCCAGAAGGTGATAGCCCTGTAGTTGAAATACGTATATCTTTCTGGTCTCTATTCCTGAGTACTTCAAGACACGAATAGCTTGGAGGAATCTGCCGGAACTAACCGGTAAGGCTAAATACTACTTACAGATCGATAGTGAACAAGTACCGTGAGGGAAAGGTGAAAAATAGTCCGGTGAGGACGTTGAAATAGATCTGAAACCATATGTTTACAAGGAGTCAGCGAGGTTCGTAAGGACCTCCATGGCGTGCCTATTGAAGAATGAGCCAACGAGTTCATGCATGCAGTAGCCTAAACCCATCCGGGGTGGAGGCTTAGGGAAACCGAGTGTGAATAGCGCGAAAAAATTATATTGTATGCATGAGACCCGAAGCCAGATGAGCTTCCCATGAGCAGGGTGAACTTCTCAGAGATGAGGAGGGAGGCCCGAACCGGTAAGTCGTGCGACTCTTTCGGATGACTTGTGGGAAGGAGTGAAAAGCTAATCGAATCTGGTAATAGCTGGTTCTCTCCGAAATATGTTTTGGCATAGCGTCTAGAGTACCCCGCGGGGGTAGAGCACTGGATGGGCTGAATAGGGAGAAATCTCGTCAATCCAACCAAACTCCGAATACCGCGGATAAACGTTCTAGGCAGTAAGACTCCGGGGGCAAAGCTCCGGCGGTCAAAAGGGAAACAGCCCTTGATCTCTAGTTAAGGTCCCAAAATTAATGCTAAGTGCAATGAAGGTGGTGGGGTTTCTTCGACAGTAAGGAGGTTGGCTTAGAAGCAGCCATCCTTTAAAGAAAGCGTAACAGCTCACTTACTAAGAGACCCTGCGCCGAAGATAATCGGGGCTAAGCATTATACCGAAGCTGAGGACTTGTCGCATTTTAGGATGCGGGGAGTGGTAGGAGAGCGTTCCAAGCCGCGCTGAAGCCAAAGACGTGAGTCATGGTGGAGCGCTTGGAAGTGCGTATGTTGGCACAAGTAACCGCAATGAAGGTGAGAAACCTTCACGCCGAAAGACTAAGGTTTCCTTCGCTATGATAATCAGCGAAGGGTTAGTCGGTCCTAAGGGGATGACGATAGTCGAACCCGATGGGCACATGGTTAATATTCCATGACTTCGCAGAGATGCGATGGGGTGACGAAGTTTAGTATGTAGAGCCAATTATTGGATTTTGGTCGGCGTTCTCAGTATGTGACTTAGGCAAATCCGGGTCACTCACTTTAATGTGGAATGCAAGGAACGTTGGTATTTGGGGGTTCGCCCCCGGAGAGTCTACAAAGCAAGCTTCCGAGAAAAGCCTCTTAGCTCTAATCTCTGCGGAACCGTACCGAAAACCGACACAGGTGGTCACGTCGAGAAGACGAAGGCGAACGAGTGAATGTTTCCCAAGGAACTAGGCAAAAAAGCAACCGTAACTTCGGGATAAGGTTCCCCTCTGTCGCAAGACAGAGGGCGCAGCGAAAGTTTATCTGGCAACTGTTT
>JAYTCK010000035.1:0-22982 GCA_043736515.1 bacterium | reverse complement strand
GATCGCCGTGCTCGTCATTTCATGCCCATGCGCGATGGGTCTCGCGACCCCGACGGCGCTTGTGGTTGGTATCGGACGTGCGGCAAAGTTTGGAATTATTTTGAAGGGTGGAGCTGCTCTTGAAAAGGCATACCGCATCACCGCCGTGGTGTTCGACAAAACAGGCACACTCACAATCGGAAAGCCTGTCGTTACGGATTTTGAAATGCTCACCACCGCACTTTCGCTCGAAGAAGCCATTCATCTTGCAGGTTCTCTTGAAAAGGGGTCCGAACATCCACTCGCCCGTGCAGTGGTAGAGAAGGGCAAGGAAGGAGGAAAGACACTCGAAGATCCAAAAGATTTCGAAGCAGTCTCAGGCCTCGGCTTACATGCAAAGGTTTCCGGCAAAGAAGTTGCAATCGGAAATCAGAAGTACATGGACACACTCAATATCGAGACAGGTCCACAAGCAGAACTCGTTACTCGTCTTCAAGAAGAAGCAAAGACTGTGGTGTACATGGTGGTAGACGGCAAACTCGCTGCGGTGATAGCGATGGCCGATGCACTCAAACCCTACGCTAAAGAAGCTATTGCCGAACTCAAACGCATGGGAAAGACGATCATCATGATCACGGGAGACAACCCAAAGACGGCAAACGCAATCGCAAAACAAGTGGGCATCGACCGTGTGCTTGCTGAAGTGTTGCCGCAGGAGAAGGCAGAGAACGTGAAGAAGCTCCAGGCTGAAGGAATGAAAGTCGCAATGGTGGGCGACGGCATCAATGATTCACCAGCACTTGCACAATCCGACCTTGGTATCGCCATCGGTTCAGGAACAGACGTTGCCATTGAAACAGGAGAAATTATTCTGGTCAAGGACGACTTGCGCGATGTGGCAACGGCTATCCAGCTTTCATCAAAGACCATCGTCAAGGTTTGGCAGAATCTCTTCTGGGCTTTCATCTACAATGTGATAGCTATTCCCGTGGCTGCAGGGGCACATCTTATGTTCACTCAAACAGGCGGACAAGCAGCGCCTTGGGTTGTTGATGTTGCGCGCAGCCTCGGCACGCTCGGTCAGCCCCTACTTAATCTCTCGCAAGCCACACTGCGCCCTGAGATCGCCGGATTTGCCATGGCCTTCAGTTCCATTTCTGTTGTGCTGAACTCACTCACCTTAAAGCGCTTCATCCCGCCCATCGAAAAAGCGATCATGAAATCAAAAGCAGCAGAAGAGGTAGCAGCAAAGAAATAACTATTAAATTTCATTATTATTTAACCACCAAACTTTAAGTAAACAAGATATGACGATGCAAAAATTACATATGGACATTGAGGGGATGCACTGCGGCGCATGTGCCACAGGTATTCAAATGGTCACTGAGGGCGTCGATGGCGTAAAGACCGTATTTGTCTCTTATGATGCTAAAAACGGTGATTGGGAATATGATGACGAGAAGACAAGCAAGGAAGCGATTGTTAAAGAGATTGAAGCGCTTGGCTACAAAGCAAAGTAGATATTGCTGCGAAGGGAAACAAAAAAACCGCTACGCAGCGGTTTTTTCCTTCGGACCTATTCCTCGATTCTCTCTTCAGTGCGCTTTTGCATCGCAACCCATTGTTCGATGAGGTTAGAGACAATTGTGGTATTGCCGTTGTCTACGGCATTGGAAAGTTCTGTCATTGCCTCAGGATCTAGCTCAGAAATATAGGTTTTAACGAATGTACCAATGTGCACATAAAATTCGTCGTAAGCTTCTACAAGCTGCGCTTGAGAGGCCGCATCATTTTGCGCATTGATCCAAACTTTCCGCAAGTAGTCCGGCAAATGTTCTGCAAAAAAACGGAAAAATGGAGCATTGCTCAGAATAAATTCAACCAGCTGATCACTGGTAATTCCTTCTTTCATAATTTGGTTCTCGAAAACCAAATTTTGTACATTCATGAATTCCTGATTACCCCTCTCTTGTGGTGCGTTCATGTTATTTAATTAACTCCTGAAATATTTCTAACTTAATTAGACTCCTAAATTGTTCTTTGTCAACGGGATGGCTAAGCAGTTCTGGCACGGCATCTGGCTCTACCCATTTTGCCTCAGGGTTATCAGGGTCTTGTGGACACAGCTCATCATGGGCAGTTGTAAAGAGGAAAAGAGTAATATGGCGCAGCTCCTCGGTGTCACTGTCGCTTCGCTTAATGCGCGCCCTAGAGTATTCGGCAATCTTTCCTACAAAGATGAGTGCCTCCACAGGAATACCCGTCTCCTCCTCAATTTCGCGCTCTGCAGCGGATATGAGGTCTTCGCCAGCCTCAACGTGTCCTTTGGGGAGGGACCAAGAGTTGTGGTTTTGGTTCACCACTGCGATGCCCAATTTTCGATTCCATACAACACCCCCTGCAACTTCTATCATAATTTTGTTAACCTATTATATGCTAAGTTTGAGGATGAGCTCAAATTCTTTTTTAGTAAGCGGAGTGATGGAAAGTCGGTTGCGTTTCCAGAGGATCATGTCTTTCAGTGCAGAAATACTTTTAAGCTTTTCACGCGAAATTACCTCGTCGAAACGTTGTACAAAACCAACATCCACCATTTGCCAGATTGGCTTTTCTTTAGTTGCCTTGGGATCAAAATATTTTGAACGCGTATCAAATTGTGTGTGATCGGGGTAGGGAAGGGAGACTACTTTTGCAACTCCGGCCGGGCCAATAATGGCCGCCGTTGAATGATAAAAAATAACCAAGTCACCGATACGCATATGGTCGCGCATGAAATTTCTTGCTTGATAGTTGCGCACACCATCCCAATGATGTCGTTTCTTTTTCTTGAGATCCTCAATTGAAAACAGACTGGGCTCGCTTTTCATAAGCCAGTATTGCGCCTCTCTTGTGTTCGCCATTATGTTTATACGGTCTGTGCGTGAGGGGTAAGATTCTCGCGAACGCGAGCGACGAGTGCTTCGAGGCCCCACTCGCTTTTGATAAGAAATTCCGTTGAGCCAAATCCCGCAACCTTTGAAATGGTCTCAGCATCAGTGGAATTTGTGAGCACGATCACTCTTACATTTTTACCCCACTCATCACGTGAACGAAGCTTTGCGAGCATAGAAATACCATCCATTTTTGGCATAAAAACATCAAGAATAATAATATCAGGATGCTTCAGCGTTGTTTGCAGAAGGCCTTCTTCGCCGTCAGCGGCTTGCGCCACGTTAAAACCGTCATCGGTGAGGCGATCGCAAAGCACTTTGCGTAACGCAACGTCGTCTTCAACTACGAGCACTGTTTTTTTATCTGTATCCATGGTGTTTGGCTATTTTTTCTTACCTTTAAAAATATTTTTTACTTGCTTAACCACATCATCGAGTCCGGTTTCAGCTTTGACCAAATATGCGTCCAATCGGAGAGTTTTGAGACGAGATTCTTCTTCAGCGCTATTTTGATTGGTAAGCGCGAAAATAAATACCTTCTCACCCCATGTGCCCGATCCGCGTATACGTTTTGCCAATTCTAGCCCGTCCATAGGAAACATTACTATGTCGGTAATAATCATATCTGGAGATTTTTCTTGTGCAAGCCTAAGCGCCTCTTCACCTCCACCGGCAACAAACACTTCAAAATGTTCGTCATTCAGTTTCTCGGCAAGTACGTTACGCAAAGCCTCACTGTCCTCAACAAGCAGTATTTTCTGATTTGGCATAGGAAAAGTATAACATAAATGAACAAGGAGAAATGCACAGTAGTTATTGACACTCGTAGAGTTACATTGTGATTTTACTACGCCTAATCAGGAGAGTGCTCCGGGGCGGCTTGAGTAAACACTTTTGACATTTTAACAAGGCGGTATACGCTGAGTATATGTCTGCACGAGTCATTATTGCCACAGGTATCTCGGGCTCGGGTCGTAAAGAATACCTCGATCGCTTTGAACGTTATTCTCTAGGGCTTGGAAAAAAGGTAAAGGTCTATCACGTGGGTGATCTCCTCCTCGCGCGTGCGAAACAAGACGGGCTCAATATCACCCCAAAGAATATTTTGAATACAAACAAGCACACAATGCTTGCCCTGCGGAGTGCGGTGTACGAGGGAATTCTCAAAAATTTTGAGCAGGACAAAAAAACGTACGATGCGATTGTTGTCTCCATTCACGGGTTTTTTTATTGGAAAAAGACCTTCCACCACTCGTTTGATCACCAGTATGTGAGCCGCTTTCAGCCCGATCTTTTTCTCACGATCATGGGTGATACCGTCGATATTCAGGAGATACTTGCCGCACGGGAGCAGTGGAAAGGAGAAAAACTTTCACTTCGTGAGGTGGCACTTTGGCAAAATGTTGAGACTGAGGTTATGTCGACATGGGCAGCACTATCAAAGAAAAGGTTTTTTACTTTTTACAATATTCAATCGATGGCAACGCTTTACAAGCTTTCCTTCATTCCTCACATGGAATCAACCTACATTTCCATGCCAATGACGCATCTTACAGACCCAAAGGATCGCCTGCGCATTAATAAATTTATTGCAAAGCTCGAACAATACTTTATTGTCTTCTCTCCGGTAGTGACAAAAGGAAAGTTACCCGAAATACATAGAGGATTAAACAAAACAAGCGCCACAGAATATATGAATTCTCACCAGCTGATTAAGATCGATCTTGAATTGCTTTTGGGTCAAAGCGATCGCATCACCGTCTTTTTTCCAAAGATTGTTTCGAGTCCTGGTGTGATTGGCGAGCTTCGCGAAGCACACGAGACAAACAAGGAAGCGCTTGTTATCTGGCCATCAAAAACTGCAAGTCCGTTTCTGACCTACTATTTTGATCATTCATTTCCCACGGAAGCAACTTTTTTCAAATACATTGAAAAGGAACTCAAACATAAACCACGTTTTACAGAAAAGCTAAATTAAGTAATAATAGAGGTTATATGAATCAAAAAAATCTCATAATTATGGGTGCAGTCGCACTGATTGCCATCGCCGCAGTGCTCTTTGCAATGAACAGCACACCCAAAGTCGAAGTGCAAACACCTACTGCTACTTCTAGTAATGTTGTGAGCGCGCCGACCCCTCTTGGACAGTTTGCGCAGTGTTTAAAAGCCGAAGGAGCGATTTTTTACGGTGCATTCTGGTGTTCTCACTGCAAGACTCAAAAGGCACTTTTTGACGACGCAGAATCCGAGCTTCCTTATGTAGAGTGTTCAACACCGGACGGTAATAATCAGACACCGATTTGCAAAGAAATGAAGATCGAAAGTTACCCGACATGGGAATTCAAAAACGGAGTACGCGTTACGGGAGTATTGAATATTGCTGAACTTGCAGAAAAGACGAGCTGTATAGCACCAGCCTCATAATTTAGCTGACGGATCTTTATGGAATTTTCACTCTTGTTCTCGAAGATACTCGCTATTTTTACGCTTCTTGGAAACGTACTTTTTGTGCTGCTACTCACCATGCATGTCGCATGGAGGCCGATGTTCAAGAGAATCATGGAGTGGATAGGGGAACATGTTCTTTTGCTTGGATTCCTTTTTTCCGCAGCCGCCACAGTCGGTAGTATTATTTATTCTGAAGTCGTAGGTTTCCCTGCGTGTATCCTGTGTTGGATACAGCGAATTTTCATGTATCCGCTCCCGTTTATTTTTGGATTAGCACTTGTGCGCCGCGATCGCGCAATTGTTCCCTATGCGCTGCTCCTCACCCTCCTGGGAGGAGCAGTTGCCCTCTATCAATGGATTAAAGACATGCTCGCACTCTACGGCGGTGTCACGATGCCCTGTCCGGCCGTATCCGCACTTCCTTCATGTGACCGTATTTATGTTCTGGAATTTGGTTATATCACGATTCCCATGATAGCTCTGAACGCCTTTGTGCTGATCGCGCTTGTGCTTTATGCAGCACTCCGTCGCACGAAATTAGAACCCAGCTTAAAATAATCGCGTAGTTGCCACGAGGGTACTTCCATTTCTCTAAGCGGAGTACCGCTAAGAGAAATTTGGTCGCTCTCGCGCGTCAGATTCGAGATGAAAATGTGAAATGACACCCCGAGCCGTGCATCGCACGGTAAGTTGGGTGTTTTTCACATTTTTAGCCGAATATGGCGTGCGAGAGTAGCGAAGTGATGATAGTGCTTTTTACTTATCATGTTTATTTTGAGATGGGTTCTGGGTATAATAGACTCATGAAATATATCCCACCTTTTTGGTATTTGCTTAGCGGATTAGCTTCTCCACTAACCCTGCTTGCTGGTGGCGAGAGTGGCGATGGTCATGTAGAACATGTTGCAGTCCCCAATCCAGAAGCACGTGGAGGTGTCATCATTGCCCTCGCAATTTTTGCAATATTATTTGGAGTATTTATGTGGTATGCAAAAAGACAAAATGCTCCAAAGCCCCTTGTAACCCCCGTGCCACCCACACCCCCTTCCGCCTAGGCATATTATGGAGCAAAAGCATATCGTCATAGTGGGCGGGGGATTTGCGGGAATTTCCTGCGCACTCCAGCTCGCAAAAAAAAATTTACCGCACGCGAAAATCCGCCTTATTTCGGAGAAGCCGCATTTTGAATATCACGCGGCGCTGTATCGACTCGTTACAGGAAGTTCACCGCTTGAAGTATGTGTCCCACTCCGCGAAATATTTGCAGGTAAAAATATTGAAGTAATTGAAGATCGAATTGTCGGGATTGATAAGACAGCGCAAAAAATAAGCGGGATATCCGGTTCGTCATATCACTACAATGAGCTTGTGCTTGCGCTGGGAAGCGAAACCAATTTTTTCGGCATCCCTGGGTTAAAAGAATATTCACACGGGATGAAGTCGATCACCGAGGCACTTCGATTAAAGCAGCACATTACTGAAACACTACTTACCTGTAAGATTGATTTTACAAATAAAGTTGAGCAAATTTGTGATGCACATTTTGTGGTTATTGGAGGAGGCGCGACCGGCGTTGAAATGGCGGGACAGCTTATTGTCTATGCGCGAGAACTCGCCACCCAATATGGAGTTGACCCCTCCTTGGTATCGGTGGAGCTTATTGAAGGTGCATCTAAAATTCTTCCTGCATTACCCAAAAAATTTACCGATCGCATCGAACATCATTTGCGTGGTCTTGGCGTAAATATTTTTCTGAATCGTTCAATTGAGCGAGAGGAATGCGAGCAGGTTTTCATGAAAGACATGCAAATCAAAGCTCGCACTGTCATATGGACAGCAGGGGTGAAAGCTAATAGTGCGTATGAGACATGGGGTTTTGCGATCGACAAACGCGGAAGGGTAGAAGTAGATGAACACCTCATTGCAATAGGAGAAAAGAACATTTTTATAGCAGGGGATGGGGCCGCGACCAAATATTCTGGTTGGGCCCAAACCGCGCTGTATGACGGAATGTATATTGCCAAGCTCATCATCCTTAAATATCAAGACAAAAAAATGACGTTAAGTTATGCGCCAGCACCTGCGGTAAACGCCATACCGGCCGGGCCAACGTGGGCGGGAGTATTGTGGGGGCCATTTCGTTTTTACGGCAGAGTCGGGTGGTGGATTCGCCGTTTCGCTGATTTCCAAATATTTTTCGCTATCCTTCCTTTTAATAAGGCTTGGAAAGCATGGAGACATTGCTCAAGCATTTGTGACTCATGTAGCATTTGTTCAGTTGAATCATCACACCAACATGCGTAAAATACTTCCAATACAAAGTGGGCGGACGCGTTTTGCCGGAGACATTGTCGCGGAGTTTTGGGTGCCTCAAAAGCCATCTCACAAGGCAATTATTTTGTGTGACGGTTGCCCAACAATTCCTGACAAACATCGGGTTGCGGAATTTCTCGCCAAGAAAGGCTATTGGGTATTTCACCCGCGCTATCGAGGTTCGTGGGAGTCAGGAGGAAAATTTCTTGAGGAGAGTCCGGAGCAGGATGTGCTACTTGTTGCAGAGGAACTCAGCGCAGGATTTATGAATGTGTATGATGGCATCGAGTATCTGCTTGATATCACCAACGTTACGGTGATCGGAGCAAGCTTTGGAGGGGCAGCCGCCATTCTTTCGCTCAAGTATCCGCTTATCACAAAGGCGGTCGCACTCTCGCCAGTAATCGATTGGCGAGCGAAGTCAAAAGCTGAACCCTTCGATTATTTTACATACGTGCTTAAAGAAGGGTTTGGTGAAGGTTATCGTCCTCACAAGGATGCATGGAAGCGCCTTGAGAGTGGAAAATTTTATAACCCCATTACCGAAGTCGCACTTATCGATGCAAACAAACTTTTTATTATACACGCGATAGATGATGAGGTTGTGCCCATTCTGCCACTTCGCCAATTTGTAAATAAGTCGAAGCAGAAGTTGAAGCCCCTCATCCTAAGAAAAGGTGGCCACCTCAGCAGTCGCACAGTTATGGAGCCGCTAATTTGGAAGAAGCTAAAGCTGTTTTTAGGTCCATAATACGGTATAATTGGCGCAATGAAGCATATAAAATTTATTAAGGCACACAAAATAGCCTTATTCCTTATTGCTGCGGTAGCAGTGCTCAGTGGCGTGTATGTATCAGGCAAAGAGAATCCCTCCAAATATGACACAACACTCGTGAAGCGGGGTGATGTAGTCCAGGAGGTGTCCCTCACCGGACGCGTAAGTGGTGAAAGAGAAGTTGACCTTGCATTCGAGTCGGGAGGGAGGGTTTCCAAAGAGCCTCGGCTGGTTGGCGTACAAGTAAACAAGGGCGACATACTTGTACAGTTAGACACAACCGAACTTACGACACTACTCGCTCAGGCGACAGCAAATCGAAATTACGAGGTTGCCAGGCTCGCAGAATTAAAGCGTGGTGCGCGAGCGGAAGACATTCTACTATCGCAAACTAAGGTGGAGAGTGCTCAAGGTGCTCTCCTCGACGCGGAGCGCGTCGTATTCGATAAACTACACGGAGCATACACCACTTCCGATGACGTAATCCATAATGTTGTTGATCAATTTTTTAAAAATCCACGCACCAGTTATCCTGAGCTGACCCTTACGCTGAATGATGCCAAACTTACGATTGAGCTTGCGACGGCACGTCTGACTTTGGAAGGAATGCTCAAAAAATGGTCGACTGATGTCTATGAATGGGAAAGCACGAGAAATACTTCTGCGGCAATTACGTCTTCCGATCAAAATCTGGCGACAATCAAGGCGTTTCTTGAGAAGCTTGCCTTTGCGGTGAATAGCCTTGTCGCCGGTACATCACCTACGCAAGTAACAATTGATAGCTGGAAGCTCGCAGTGTCAAATGCGCGCTCGAATATTAATACAACGATTACCACTTCTCTTGCTGCATCAGAAAAGTATAAGGGAGCGGAGCGCGCTCTACTTATTGCAAAAGAGGAACTTTCGCTCAAACAAGTAGGTCCGACTGTCGAGGCTGTAAGAGCCCAAGAAGCAAAAATCGCGGCGGTAGAGGCAACCCTTGAAAATTACTCTGCACAGATAGCAAAGATGACGCTTCGTGCACCTATTAGGGGTGTAGTCACTACTCAAGTGGCCAAACTTGGGCAAACCGTTGCACCTAACGCCCACATCGTTTCACTCATGAGTGAGGGCTTATTCAAGATAGAGGCAAATATTCCCGAAGTAGATGTCGCAAAGGTGAAGGTTGGCAACGAAGCAAAAGTAACACTCGATGCGTATGGATCCGATACTATTTTCAAGGCCACCGTCTCAATGATTGATCCTGCTGAAACAATTGTCGAAGGTGTCTCCACCTATAAAGTGACGCTTCGTTTTATTGATAACGATCCTCGCATTCGTTCGGGAATGACGGCTAATATAGATATTAGTACTGCAACCCAAAAGGATGTATTAGTGGTTCCAGCGCGAGCGGTCGTGACGAAAGATGGAGTAAAAAGTGTTCGTGTGCTTACGGTACTTGATAACCAAGAAATAATAACCGAAAAGGTGGTGACGACGGGACTTCGGGGTTCAGAGAGCACTATTGAAATAACAAACGGACTTGGTGAAGGTGAACGCGTAGTGACGTTTGAGAGAAAGTAGAAATGTAATATTGCACCATGTCGCTGATCGAAATTACAAATTTAAGTAAAGTTTTTGAAAGCGAGAACGGGGGAACACCCACTGTCGCACTTCGGGATGTAAATTGTCAGATTGCAAAAGGGGAGTTTGTGGCGATTGTTGGCCCATCCGGATCGGGCAAGTCGACATTACTTCAAATGCTCGGTCTCTTGGATCGCCCGACTGGCGGCACGTATCGCTTCAACGGCAAACTCGTTGATGAATTTTCTGATGATGAGCAGGCGCTTTTACGCAACCGATCGCTGGGATTTATTTTTCAATCCTTCAACCTGCTTCCTCGCACGTCAGTACTTGAAAACGTAAAACTTCCGCTTGCATACTCACATGTCAGTCCTGGCAAATGGGATGCGCTCGCAAAAAAGCAGATCGATGCCGTCGGTCTTACTCCGCGGATAGGGCATGAGCCCTCTCAGCTTTCCGGAGGTGAGAGACAACGCGTTGCGATAGCCCGTGCGCTGGTCAACAATCCAGAAATTATTTTTGCTGACGAGCCGACCGGAAACCTCGACAGCGTTTCGGGTAAAAAGATTATGGAGATTCTTCAAGATCTTCATACTAAAGATGGTCATACCATTGTGCTCATAACCCATGATAAAAGTATTGCCCAAACGGCACAGCGGATCATCAGTCTTCGTGATGGTGAAATTGTTTGGGATGGAAAATCACAGGATTACAAAGAGCAAACCCAACCCACATGACCACCCAACACACACTGCTTACCGCATTTCGCTCCTTACAGGCAAACAAAGTTCGCTCCGGACTCACCGTACTTGGTATTGTTATTGGCATTACTGCGATCATGCTCATTGTTTCCATTGGTCGGGGTGCACAAGGGCTCATACTAGGCCAAATTGAGGGTCTTGGCGCTGAAACTATTGTTCTCCGGCCAGGACGTGAACCAAAAGGCCCATCGGATTTTGCGCAAACACTTTTTGCCGATTCTATTAAAGATCGTGAAGTAGAAGCTCTCAGGCGAAAATCGAATGTACCTGATCTTGTAGAATTGGCTCCTGTAGTTTTTCTTTCAGAGACAGTTTCTTACGGTAGCGAAACAGATCGACCGTCGATCTTTGGTTGGTCTGCTGAGTTTATGATGAAAATTGCGAAGGTTGAGGTGGGGAGTGGCGCTATTTTTGACGATACTGATATCAGACAGGAAGCATCTGTTGCAGTTATCGGATCACAAGTTGCTCAAAACCTTTTTGGCGAAGAAGATCCTGTTGGCAAAAATATACGCATTAATGGAAAAAACTTTCGTGTGGTTGCAGTACTCCTTCCACAGGGTGCATCTGCATTTTTTAATGCAGACAAGACTGTTGTTATTCCATATTCAACTGCAATGTCATATCTGTCCGGTGTTGATCATTATCAGGAAGTCATGATCAAAGTATCAAGCCCTGAGGCAGTAGAGCGTTCCGTGCTCGACATTGAAGCCACCATGCGCGAGCTTCATAATATTACAGACCCCGAAAAGGATGATTTTTATGTAGAAACCCAGCAAGGAGCGATAGCGCAAATTGGAACGATTTTGAATGTCTTAACCGCCTTTCTTTCCGCAGTGGTCGCCATATCCTTGGTGGTAGGAGGTATTGGTGTGATGAACGTGATGTTGGTTTCAGTGACTGAACGCACCAAAGAAATCGGTCTCAGGAAGGCACTCGGTGCACGCAATACTGATATTCTTACCCAATTTCTTTTTGAAGCAACACTCCTTACGCTTATTGGCGGAACAATCGGAATCATATTGGGAATCGTGCTCGGTTTCCTCGCTTCTATAGGTCTTTCTCGGGCTCTTGCGGTTGAATGGGTATTTGCCTTTCCTTATCAGGCGGCAGTAACCGGCCTCCTTGTTTCGGGAAGCGTCGGCCTCATCTTTGGAATCTATCCAGCTCGCCAGGCCGCAAAGAAGAGTCCCATTGAGGCTTTGAGGTACGAGTGAGTATAATACTACCTATGAACAAAAATAATCGAGAGCCGGTATTTTTTTATGAGCACGAGTTTTATGTGTTTTCAAATTTTTCGTCCTTTATGCTCGAATGGAAAGGCGAATTGTGGATGACATCAGAGCATGCGTACCATTCTGAAAAATTTCCTGATGGTGAGATTAAGGAAGCTTTACGAAAAGCGCGCTCAGCGCACGATTCAATGAAAATTGCGTATACACATAAAGATAAATATCCTGCTAATTGGGATGAAATTAAACTGGGAATAATGAAAGAAATTTTGCACGCAAAGGTTGCGCAGCACCCATATGTAAAAAAGAAACTCCTGGAATCTGGGGATAGACAGCTTATTGAAGATTCCTGGCGTGATGACTTCTGGGGCTGGGGTCCAAACAAAGACGGAGAAAACCACCTTGGAAAACTCTGGATGGAGGTTCGCGATGAGATTCGAAGTCAAGAATTATAGGGTTCTTGCGTTATGTTTAGGTCACGGTATATAATACTTCCGTATTATCGACTAATTTTCAGGACATGAATCAAACAACATGGATCATCGGCGGCGGAATAATTATTGTTGCGCTCTCGCTTGTACTTTATTTTATAAGTGGCGATTCGGTGCCACGCACAATAACTCCGGAGATTACTATTAACGACGAAACAATGACTGACAAAGCAACATCAACAGATAGCTATCAAACACCACCCGAAGCAAGCAGCACATCGAGTACAGTTAACCCAACCCCTCCCGTAGCTCCCAAGGCAGAAACAAAGCCAGAAACAGCAGCTCCCCAGTCACAACACGTAGCACTTAAAACATCAATGGGTGATATAACGATAAAGCTTTATGCGGCCGACGCTCCCAAAACAGTTGCAAACTTTGTGAAGCTTTCTGGTGAAGGATTTTACAACGGAGTACGATTTCACCGGGTGATCAAGGGCTTTATGATCCAAGGCGGTGATCCACTTTCAAAGGATGATAGCAAAGTAAATGGATGGGGCACCGGTGGTCCAGGGTATAAGTTTGCGGACGAGATCAATGCGGGTAGTGCACTTTATCAAAAGGGTTACAAGAAGGGTGTTGTTGCAATGGCAAATTCCGGTCCGAATACGAACGGTAGCCAGTTTTTCATTATGCATGCAGATTACGCACTCCCTCCGCTTTATGCGATATTTGGTGAAGTCACCTCGGGACTCGATGTTGTTGAGAAAATCGGAAATGTAGCAACTGACGGAAACGACAGACCACTTACTCCTGTGACCATTATTTCCGCTCAGGTAAAATAATTACATCACAAAAAAACACCCGGAATCCCGGGTGTTTTTTTTAATTTAGAATTTCTTGGGAATAACAAAATGAAACAGCAAATAAATCAGGATGGCTGGGATAAAACCCGCAACAATTGCAAATAGGATATATCCCGCACGCAGGAGATTGGGGCTCACCTCCATCCACTCTCCTAAGCCACTAAAAATACCACTTATGAACTTGCCTTTGCGGGGTTCGTGATGACGGTAAAGTTTTTTCATATATTATTGATGAATTAGGGTTTAGATTCCTTCTCTTCAAGGATATAGGCCTGAATCGGCTTGCGTACCCGCTCTGAAAGGCCCATCGTGAGTGCATCATTGTTTGCACTTATTCCTCCAGTGAGGTGCTGCAGATCCAAAGAAAGCGCTTGGAGCTGTTGCGCGGCTGCTGCAACTTCCTCATTTGCAGCACTCTGCTGTCGTGTTGACCCGGAGAGCTTTTCCGCACCGATGGCATTTTGTTCTGCAACTTCAGCAATTGCGTCCATACTGACCGCAACATGTTTTACGAGTGCGGATTGTTTGTCGGTATGCGACGTAATGTCCTTAATACTGGCTGAGAGATGCTGAATTGTTCCTGAAACATTCTGTAACTCACTGAGCGCTTCTCCGACAATCTTTGCATTCTGATCTGCGTGCTCAAGCCCTTTTTCAGCAGCAAAAACCGTGTCATTGATCTGCAGGAGCATTTTTTCCACTTGCTGTTTGATTTCTTCAGCAGAGCCTGCTGACTGCTCTGCAAGTTTTCTGATTTCGTCCGCAACAACCGAGAATCCGCGTCCGGCATCTCCCGCGCGTGCAGCTTCAATAGCAGCATTGAGAGAGAGGAGATTTGTTTGTTCAGCGATTTTTGTAATAGTGTCCACTATCGTGCGAATTTCGCGTGAACGACTACCCATTGTGCGTGCGATGGAGGCTGTGTCACTCGTCATTTTCCGTATTTGCTCTAGGCTCTCTTGTGACTGCTCGCCTTTCTCTCCGGCGATCTGAGTCACGTTAGAGACCTCACGCGCGACATGCGCCGCATCTTCGGCAGATGCAAGCATTTCCTGCGCACTAGTTGCCATCTCAGCGATTGATCGGGAAATGTTCTCTGCTTGTGCGGATTGGGTTGCGGCCCCCTGTGCAACCTGCTCAGCGATTGCTGCATTGTTTTGAGCGGAAGCTGCAACTTGCTGTGATGTTGCAGAGAGAGAGGTTCCTGCAAGAGTGATCTGGTCGATCGCATTACGCATAGGTTTGACGAGTGCCATAAGGTTGCTCATTGCGATTATGATCACAATAACAATAAGCGCGATGAGGAAGGCAAGCAAAAATGACCAGTTTATTATTCCCACCAATTCTTCCCCAGGAACCTCTGTAACCAGTACCCAACCAACCGGGAGTGTCATGTATGCAACCATTGTATCGGAAGATCGTTCGTACTTTGTACTGAATGTACCATTTTGCATATCAGCGCTTGCCAAAAGGATTTTGTTAATGAATGGCTGAGAGGGAATGAGGGATACAACTTCTGTGGTCCCTTGTAGGGGTGTAATGAGTGCTCCAGATTTGTTTATCAAATACGTCGCACCACTTGCGCCAAGGCCGGTGCGATCGTGAAGCGTGTCACCGAGTGTTTTGGTTTCAAGCCCAACAAGTAAAATTGCATCAATTTTTTCATTCGTCCGGACCGGTACGGCAATAGAAATTTCATGGAATTTCCTTTCAATATCATACTCACTCATAAAGACCGTTTGCGTGCTCGCTTCTCCAACAAGCTGGTCCATATTGGCGGTATTAATTTTGTGTGTACCCGGAAGATGAAGAAGAATGTCTTTTGTTGTCGGATCAAGAAGAGTAATACTTTGGATGTAGGGATGGTCAACCCCAATAAAATCTTCAATACTAAGGAGCGCCGCCTCTTCGCCAGGGAGCACTACGGCATTTTTTTGGACATTCCGAAGATATGTCAACAATGTTTGTGATTGCGCTATCTCTTCGGCATCGCGCTCGCGTTCGGCAAGCCATGAGGTCATAATATTGCTTTTGAGCGAAGTGACAGCAACCGCGTTTTGCATGGCGGCATTGTAAAGTGTGTCACGGCCGTAAAGAATTCCAAATAGCCCAACAAGTGCGAGCGGAAGCACGATCCCGCCAATTAATCGAAACATAAAAGATCGCACGCCCGAAGATTTTCGAATGAACATAGTTGGTTTGCGCATTCACTTATGATAACAGATTATACCAATAGAAGCTTTTCTTGGCTGTGTATAAAAAGGAATATAAAAGACCCCAGGATAATGGGGTCATGTGTCATTTAATACAAGACGCAACATGCGCCATGAAGGCATCTATGGTTTGCGAAAGCTTGCCGTTTCTGTTCCAGAGCACAAAGTCGAAATTACTCAACTCAGCGGACTCAAGTGCAAAACGCTTGATACGGGTTCTTAACTCTACGCCGCTCATGCCTCGTCCGCGCAGGCGAGCAGACATGTCACGCTTTGGAACGCCGATAAAAATACTGTGAACGGACGGGAGAATGGTCAGCCATTTTTTCGCTCCCACCACGTCACAAATGAGATAAGCAGGTCGCCCGTCTTTTGTCGCCTCGTCAATGTCTGTTCGAAGTGTCCCATACCATCTGCCGGGAAAAACCTCCTCACACTCAGCGAATTCATTGTTCGCTTTCCGCTCTTCAAACTCACTCTGAGTAAAGAAGCGATAATCCACACCGTCCACTTCCTGGTTTCCGTCGCGTATTTCAGCGGGGCGTGTGGTGCAGGTAATTATGCGTCTGCCCGCGCCGCTCTTTTTAATGGCACCTAGCACGATACTCGTTTTTCCTGCCCCCGAGGGAGCTGTTATGACAAAGACAGGACCGTCCATTTGGACCCCCGATTAGTTAATACGTTTCTTTATATAAAGTAGCTATAGAATGAGCACTGGTACACTTGTATTTTGCAAAAATTTGTGATATATTTTTATTATAGTACTGGCAGTTCGTTGCCAATCTCAGTTGAAGAGGCTGTCGAGGAAATAGCTTCTTGCCCCGTGTGAAAACAAAAAAATGCTTTTGTTCTGATTTTTGTTCTCGCACGGGGGAATATGGATCCAATGTAGATCTGGCTTTGATGTCGTACAAAGCTTAGTTTCTCCCTTAATGCCAAAAAGCATATGGGAATTTTTAAAGCATTTGGGCTAGGTCTTATTATTGTGATCCTGAAGCTCCTCCTCCCGGATGTCATGTCTGGTATTGAGGGGACCCTCGTCGCGTTCTTTGCAGTAACTGAGGCATTATTGGGAGGCTAAAGAACGCTCCCAAGAAGTTCTCAATAAAACCCGCCGCTCATTTGAGCGTGCGGGTTTTTTGTTACAGAGGAGTAATTTCAAAAACATGCTGCGACGCAGGGAGTATGATCTCGGGAACCCCGTTTGGATAAAAGTCGTAAAGAATACGAATAATTCCGCGATGGGTCACAGCCATCACCGTGTCATGTTCTGGCGAGAGCATGTTAATGAACGCTCGGACGCGAGCACGCACATCATCAACTGATTCACCTCCAAACGGCCGGTAGTCATAGTGCCCCTCGAGATCATCCTCGACGAGCTTTGGGTCAATCTCACTTCGGAGTTTGCCTGATAGCGAACCGAAATCTCTTTCCTTAAGTTCATCTCGTTCGAGAATCAACACATTAAAGCGCTCATTTAAGAGTTGTGAAGTTTCGCGTGCACGGACAAGCGGCGAAGTGTATATAAGCTCTGGTGTAAAAAGAAGGGAATCGCGAAGTCTCTCTACCCCCCCTCTTCCACCCGTTGTGAGGCCAAGGTTTGGTCCGACACTGCCCTGCAAACGATCTTCTCGGTTAAGATCGGTCTCTCCGTGTCTGATGACAATTAACTTCATAATATAGAGTATACCATTAAAAAAACGCAGGTTATCCTGCGCTGTTCCTTCTTATTTAATTTTCCAAATTCCTGTCGTAGTGAGGAATGCACCAAAGATCATCAATCCGGCTCCACCACCGTCTAGCATGTTGAATGAGTTGAGCAAGTAGCAAAGTCCTGCAACTCCACCCCACAGTGCTGCGGTGCCAAGTGCTTTTCCTGCGTCTTTCATAAAAATTTCTCCTAACGATGAGTGTGTCCTTGCTTGTTTTAGTCAAACATTGCAAAAATGTCAAGTTCGCGTAATCTACGGTAATGCAAAACACATTTTCTATAAAAGTAGAAAAAATCGCTCATGATGGTGCCGCAGAGGCAGTGCATGAGGGTAAGCCTGTGCGGGTGCACGGTATGCTTCTCGGCGAAGAAGGTATTGTCGAAGTACACAAAAAGCACGGAATGTGGGTCGGTGTACTTAAAGAACTTACCCACGCCTCACCTTCGCGAATGCTCCCAGAGGAGCTGCATTTTCTCGCGTGCAGCCCTTGGCAGGTAATGGAGTATCCAACGCAAGTTGAGTTGAAGCACTCCATGATTTCAGAGCTTTTTAACTTTTATGCCGATGCACCCAAATGCGGATTTACGCCCGCGTCTAAGTTTTATGGATACCGGACAAAAATAGAGTTTAGTTTCTGTGACCGTAGTGGAGAGATGGAAATTCCGTTATCACTGGCATTCCATGAGCGTGGAGGTGGCGCACGCAGGCTACCGCTTCAGAAGGGCTGCGCGCTGGGATCGGAAAATATGAACAGTGTGGCACTGGAGTTGTGTGCGCGCTTGCGAATGGCAGGATATACCGCACGAGACTTAAAGACACTCATTGTCCGTGAGAGTAAATCAAGCGGAAAAGTGCTTGCCATGCTCTTTGCAAAGAAGACCGAAATTGCAGAATTTGCCGTTGACGATATTCCTCATTTATCGGGATTTATTGTTTTTCACTCCACAGAAAAGTCTCCTGCATCAGTACCCACAAAAGAATTGTGGCGGGTGGGGGATAGTGTACTGCACGAAACTATATTGGGCACTGACATACAGTATTCGTGGGATTCATTTTTTCAAAACAATATTCCGGTATTTGAAGAGTCAATGCGCATGATGATTGCTGCACTCCCGACTGACGCAAACGTGCTCGAGCTCTACTCGGGCGTGGGCACTATCGGGCTCTTGCTTGCGAAAAATGCAGCACACGTGCATGGTGTGGAGATTGTTCAGGGTGCGGTTGATTCCGCAAAAGAAAATGCCGCTCGTGCGCAGCTCTTCAATTACGTTGCCGAATGTATACCCGCTGAAAAAATGGACGCACGACTATTTGATAAAAAGAATGTGCTCGTCCTTGATCCGCCCCGAGTCGGACTCCACCCTAAGATTATTGAGCATATTCGTACAAAACTGCCGTCCACGATTATTTATCTGTCCTGCAACCCCGAAACACAGGCTCGCGACTACTCACTGCTTGCGGAGAACTACAGTATCGACCTCATACACGGCTTTGATTTCTATCCTCAGACGCCACACGTGGAATCCTTGCTTATCTTGTCATTGCGGAGCAAATAGTGTAGATTTTGAGCATGAATAAGAAACAAAAAACCGCCAATCGCAAAAAGGCAAAACGAGCCGGAAAGGATGTAGAATCCCGCTCCCGCTAAAAAATCCCTTCTCGGGATTTTTTTGTATAGACAACGACGGCCCTTTTGACCTTGTTACTGGTGTGCAAATGCTTTCGCGCTCTCCAGCGAGGATCGCACTAAAATTTGTATCGACAACGGGCCGATTCATTGCCGGCAAGGAACAAAGGGTAGAGCCCACCGAATGCCCCGTCGGCTTGCCTGCCTGCGCAGGCGGGCCGCAACGGATCGAGCGGGCTGACGTTCTTTACTCAAAGCGCTTTTCAGTTTTGCGCTCTTTTTTGAAGACGATTGGTGCGTCGAGGAAGCGTTCCCATTCAAGGATGCCATATTGTAATTCGTGATGCTTGAATGCAATGGTGGAAACGGCCTCCCATACGAATACCCAGCCGCCGATAAAGAGTCCTTGCCCGAGAATGTCAAAGAGCACATCTTTTTCGAATTGATGCTCGAAGAGCACGGCGATGACAAGAAAGAGCATTCCGATTAAGAAATGTTTTAACGCGCTCCTCCATGATCGCACAATCTCTTTTTCTGAAAGATATTTATTAAAACGAAAAAAGTTATGCAGCCCTTCGACGCACTTTTGCTGCTTTTCCATATCGATCTCTCCTTTGGGGAGAAAAAATGCTACGGCAATCTTATGCTTCAGCGATATTTCTTCGGAGCATTCTTCAAAAAAAGTACGGAGGTCAGGGTCAATATCACGGCGTTTAAAAGGTGCCGGATCCCACTCATTGAAGATATCCTCGTAATTATCAAGCGCAACCTCAATCATGAGCCGCTCCGTGTCTTCGAACTTGCGGTATATTTGGGCTGTTTGCGAACGCTTCGTTTTTTCCATTCACCCATTCTACCATGTCACTGCTTACGAAGTATCAAAAAGCGGACTTGGTCGTATTGGTCAAACCAGAATTCATGTCCCCATGGGGCTCCTACGAGGAGCTCCTCGATCCATTCTTTTTGATGCGCATCGCACTCAATGTAGAATGTGCCACCGTCATTTAAAAATTTGGCGCCAGTGTTAATGATAAGCTTTATGTAATCGAGTCCACGATCTCCCGCAAACAGTGAAAGATGGGGCTCGTAGTTCACCACACTCACATCCATTTCAGGGATCGCCCTTGGGTCAATGTACGGAGGGTTTGCAAAAATAGCATCATAAGTACCAGTAAGGCCACCGAGGGCATCCGCTTGTGTACAGGTGGCACGTGCATCGTCTATAGTATTAAGTCGCACATTGATACGTAATTGTTCGGTAAGTTTTGGATCGAATTCGGAAAGATCAACCGTGGCATTCGGTAAATGTTTAAGCAGAGCAACTCCGATACATCCTGACCCTGAAAAAGTGTCGGCAAGGCGCAGCGTCTCTTTATTTAATGCCTTGAGTTCCTTTACCGCCCGCTCGACCCAAAACTCAGTTTCAGGGCGGGGGATCATGGGGTGAAGCGATACGTCTATTTTGCAGTCGTAAAAAGGGATCCAGCCGATGATGTAGGCAAGCGGCTCTCCTTTTTTAAGACACTCCACATCCACCTCGAATTCCGGTGATGTTATCCCTTGATATTTTTCTTTGAGCAACCATTCGACCTCTTTGGGGTTTAACGGCGCGGGTTGTCCTGGTAATGACGGCATGGGTGCAGTGTGTATTAATTTATTGTTTCGATCACCACCTTACAGGTGCAGTATGCCTTTTGTCCAGCTCCAGTTTTCCAATTCAATAACCAAAACTGGGGCTGGATCAAAAGGTCTTACGTCACTCCTCCCATAAGAATGGGAACCTTTTAGTCGTGATTCACATCCGGAGGGTGCTATTTTTCCACCACCATTCATAATGCCCCCGCGTGGAATTGAACCACGATCATCTCCTTCGGAGGGAGATATCCTATCCGTTGAACGACGGGGACCTGAATTTGAATGGTGTTGTGGCCGTGTACGATGAGGAGTGTATGGATAGTATAGGGATTAAAACAAAAAAGCAAAACGTTTTCGTTTTTTGAGATTTATGATAGCGTGGGTACAGATAGTTTTACTCTCAGGAGTTATTTTGAATAAACCTCCGATCGGTGTTGATTTTGATGATACCGTTGCTGAATTTGTGGACGGGTTCATGGTATACCACAATCGTGTTTATGGGGGGGAGCTTGGGCGGCAACATTGCACGACTTGGCATATCCATGAAGTGTTGGGTTGTCCAGAAAGTGAAGCCACTCGTCGGCGTGTTGAATTTTTCAACTCAGAAGATCATCTTAACCTTGTCGCTGTTCCGGGTGCGAAGGCGGCACTCGAGTTACTCAGTGTCAAATACGCCCCCGTGGGTATCACGGCGCGAGAACCCGAGCAAGCTCCACCCATGCTCCAATTAGCAATGCGACTCTTTGGAAACGTGTTTACCGCTGTGCATTTTCTGGGACATCTCAAGGAAAAGGGAGATCTCTGTGCCGCCCTTGGTGTGCGCTTTATGGTTGACGATGGTCTACACAATGCACGGAGTGTGGGCGGGAAAGGTATCCGTACCTACCTCATGGACAGACCTTGGAATCAGTGTGAGGTTCTTCCAGAGAACACCATTCGTGTATTTCATTGGGATGACATTCTTCGTCTCGAATTGTAGTAAAAAAGCCGCTTGTGCGGTTTTTTGTTTGCTATTTGTTTTGCTCGACAACGTATTTCCAAACGACAATATCACCTGGTTTGAGATAATATTTGCTCGCAACCCGAGGTTCGTACGTGTTGTTTACCCAGTACTGCCAGCGCGTTCGGGATTGTGTATCGTTTGTAAATCCATCAATGGAGTCGACGGTAAGCTGACCTTCATTTGTTTCTTTGGTCAGCATGGGTATCGCTTCTGCACCCGTGACATCTTCCATAAGGTTAAGTATCGACAGAGATTCATGCCAAGTGACCGTGTTCCATGTTTTAACCGTGCCGTTACCGTAATCAATCATTAAATTGACCGAAGTGAGTGCTGCGGGAGTATCGGCAACATTGGGGCGCACAATGATTGTTTCTTTGTGTAGCATAGCCCCGAGTGCCCCGCCAATGACGAGTCCGAGAACAAAGAGGGCACCGCAGTATCGCACCATGAGTTTATTCTGAAGCATAAGGGAATTGTAGCGCGCCATGAAGCACTGGGGCAAGTACTTAATATTGGTATAATGAATGAATGAGATTTATTGAAAGAAGCAATGAGCGCGGAAAAAGCGATCTTGGCTGGCTCCATGGCCGTTTTACATACAGCTTTGCTGAATATTGGAATCCCAAGCGTATGGGGTTTGGCGTGCTGCGTGTCGTTAATGACGACGCAGTGGATCCGGAAAATGGTTTTCCACTGCATCATCACGAGAATATGGAAATCATAACGCTCATGCTGGAAGGGGTGTTGACCCACGAAGATTCGATGGGGAATAAAAAAGAAATTACCGCTGGAGAAGTGCAGGTTATGTCAGCCGGTACAGGAGTAAATCACTCAGAGTGGAATCATGAACAAAATATTGCTGCGAAACTATTGCAAATATGGATACTTCCCGACAAAAAAGGTCACACACCGCGCTACGATCAAAAAAAATTTGAAGAAAAAAATCGACACAATCAATTTGCTGTTATTGTTTCAGGCAGAGAAAAGGAGGGAGCGCTTTTTATCAATCAGGACGCAGTCATGTCTCGCGCATATATTGAAGGAGGAAAAACTGCTCTGTATGCCTGCGACACCACAGCTCGGGGAATGTTTGTATTTGTTCTTAGTGGAAAGGTCCACTTAGGAGAAGAGATTTTGGAGGAAAGGGATGTCATGGAAATTTCCAATGAGCAATCAATCTCTATAACAGCACTTGCAAATGCCGATGTGCTTGTTATTGATGTTCCCTTATAAAAACCCAGAGACTACTGTTCTAGGATTACTGGAACTCGCAGTTCTTTGTCGTGCTCCGGAAGCCCTGATGGATTGTCGCGGTGGAAGACAAGTGTTCCGGTTGGAGTGGTGCTTGTACTCCACGAGAGTGTTGCATGGAAGGGGACAAAATCTTCGGTCATCCATTCGCCATCCGCCTGTATCGGCATTATCACGAGTTGCTTCCCATTCGCATCAAGAAGCTCAACTGGAAAAGATGCTTCAAAATACCATGTACCGCGCGCC
>JAYTCK010000034.1:0-23106 GCA_043736515.1 bacterium | reverse complement strand
GCAATCCGCATTTACGATAGTCAGCAACGAGAAATTCGACTCCCGGCTGCGCTTGCTGAATGCGTGCGTGTAATCACAGAGCTCAACGGGCAAGGATTTCCTGTTCAAAATCTGGTCGATGCTGCCGTCCGAATGATGCTGATACCTTTCTTTGCACCAAGCCTGTATGAGCCGTATCCGCTTACTGATGAGTACTTTGAGGCGCGGAATGACCTCGAGGTATTTCGCAGGCGGATTGTGATAGAGAAAACCAACTAGAAAGTAATTGCCGACATTGTCGGCAATTTTTTATTGGGCGATGTGCATCTATGCAGAAAAAAGTATTGTGGTATCGTGCGTAGAGATGTAACAAGTGAAAAGGAGAAGTTAGTGAACAAAAAAGATTATTTTGTTGATGCGGATATTCGCGTTGCGGAAGCGCTTCCAAGTACTGCATTTTGTGACCCGGCTTTTCTAAAGCTCGAACAAGAAACGCTATTTAAGAACGCATGGCAACTGTCCCCACTCTATGGAGACAGAGTGGGTGATAGTGCAATTCCACTTTGCGAATTGGTTGCAAAACCGCTCACGGTTGTCCCGTTTACGCTCGGCGATACCCCATTGTTTCTATCGCGAGACAAGGGAGGGGCACTGCATGCATTCCCGAATACGTGTACACACGCGTGGTACCCCTTGATACACGAAGCACGACAGCTTACGAGCGATCGCATCATGTGCGGTCAACATGGAAGACAGTTTTCTTCGGAGGGGACATTTCTGAAGCACCCGAAATTTGCTGGTGCTCCTGATTTTCCTCGTGCATGCGACCATCTGCGGGAACTCCCCGTCGCATCGTGGTGGAAATTCATATTCACCGCACTTGCGAAGCCTGAGGTCTCGCTTGGTGCATGTGTCGGCGAAATGGAACAATCAATTTCACGACTGATGTCGCGCGAGTGGACACATGTTCGTCAACAGTCTGAAGTGTCAGTGATAGAGGGAAATTGGAAGTTTCATGCATGGAATTACATGGATAAGTTTCACATTTCCTATATTCATGGAGGCAAGGGTGGACTTACTGACGCAGTGAATCTGCCGACATACCGCACGGAGATCTATGAGCGCTCTGCACTGCAGTGGGTCTATGCACGCGACCCTAATGATGGCTTTGACCCCGCCGACCTGCCACCTCGATTTGTGTGTCCTACGGACAAAGCGAAGAGGGTGTATGCACTCTGGTGGTTTATGTTTCCGAACATGACGTTCAATTACTATCCATGGGGACTCTCAATTAATGTCTACGACCCAATCATCGGCGCGCCCGAAAAGACGCGTTTTCTCTGGTATCACCTCGTAGTGGATACTGCAAAGTATGGAAGGCGTGAGAAATCGTGGCAAAACCAAACAGTTAACGACGAAGATGTGAGAGCCATTGGGGCCACCACGAAAAGCGTAAGGTCACCATTTGCACCACGCGGGCGCTTTGCTCCCACGGTTGAACAGGGACCACACTGGTTTCATCGCCTCCTCTATCAATCGGTTTTTTAAGAGAAAGAAACAAAACGGCCATCGGCCGTTTTTTTATTTGAGATGTATGAGGGCCTTAAAGCAGGAGGTAAAGTATTAAACAAATTTACAGTGAATTACGCGCAAGAGTAGGGGATTGAGCAATATCGACAGTGCATCCTGGCTTTGATAAATTGACTGAGGAAATGTTCTTGGAGGTGAAGAAATGAGCGAAAATAAACCGAGTCATATTCATCAAGATGTGTGGCATAGAGTGTTGTCGATGTCCGTCACCCATCTGGTGGGACAATTGGCGATGTACGATCCGACCGTTGGAAAGCTTTGCACGGGTAAAACCATTGAAGAGCTGACAGAAGAAGGATTGGTTGGTACGGTCATGAATATTGCCGTGAACAACCTTACCGAGACGAGTAGTGAGACTATGCTCCTCCTCAAACTGCAGGAGCTTGCCATAGAAAAGGGCCATCCTCCACTTTTGTGTGCTGCTGATTTTCAGCGTGGAGCATGTGTGATTGGTCCGAGCGGACTGGGGGCACCGAATTCATGGAACCCTCGACTTATTGAGCGCACAGCGAGACGAGCGGCGGAACACTCAGCAATTAGCGGAGTATCCCTGATCTTCTCTCCCGTTGCTGATCATTCATTTGGTACAAAGCAAGGACGCAATCAAGAAGGCGGTGCAGTGGAAAGTCCACTTCTCATGTCTGCGATTGTTGCCGCTATGGTGCGCGGGTATCAAAGCGAAAATTTGCTCGACAAAAATGCCATTGCTGCAACAGTAAAGCATGTCGGACCTTATCAAATGACTGAAGGGCCAGACTATCAGGCACTCCCAATCTCGTATCGCGCGTTCCTTGAGGACTGCTGGCCGACGTTTGAAGCCGGCTTACGTGAAGGCGCAAGAGCAGTGATGATGAGTTTCGTCGCACTTGATGGCACACCCTCGCATGCAAGCGAGTACCTTGCCAACTTAGTGCGCAAGCATGGTCGTCCGGGTACGATTATTATTTCGGACTTCACGGGTATCAACGAACTTGTCGAGTTCGGCGTAGCAGGCAGTCCGCGTGAAGCGGCACTCTTGGCCTTTACCAAAGGTGGCATTCATCTTGATTTGAACGGTGGGGTCTATACCAAGGAACTACCGGGACTCGTCGAGGCGGGAGACATAACGCTCCTCGAATTGCAGTATCGCGTTGCGGACGTCATGCAACTGAAATATGATCTCGGACTATTTGATGACTTTCAGAAGTACGCGCGCGAGCCTCTGGAAATAAAGCGATTAACGGAAAGCGTGAGTGAGTACAGAGAACTCGCTGAAGAAAGCATCGTACTTTTAAAACCCAAGGTTCCCGATTCTCGCATACTTCCGATTCCGAAAGAGGCGCGCATACTTGTCACAGGCCCAATTGCCAACCGACCCAAAGAGTGGGTCGGCGAGTGGTGTGGTAATGCGTTATCGCACCTTGATTCGGTAATCACTGCCTACGCGGGTATTAAAGATCTGTGGCCGGGTGCTGAACTCATGGAATGTGAGAACCTCGAGGCACCAAGCCCCGACCTGACTTTGATGAAGGACGCGAAACCGGAGCACATCATCGTTTTTCTCGGCGAGCGACAAGAGTGGAGTGGAGAGTCGAAAGTTCGACTTGAGCCTCGCATCCCTAGAGGGCAAGTACGATTCGTTGAAAAATTAAGAAATGAGTCCGATGCAGTCATTCATGTTTGTATCACAGCAGGACGACCACTCGCCATTCCAGCTGTGCTCGAGCAATGTGCCGACTCAATCTTTTGGGTGCCACAACTCGGCTCGTTTGCAGGGGAAGCGATTGCAAATATCCTTTCAGGGAAAGCAAATCCGTCAGGTAGGCTTGCATGTTCACTCCCTTGCCATGAAAGTGTCACGAGTGGATTCTCTCATCGTGAATCGCGCAAAGGTAGGCCGGCAGCTCCGTTTAATGAAGCAACATGGCAATATCGCCATGCAACAGGTTGGAATACACATTATCAGGAATTAGGAGAGCGAGGCACGTTGGCGGGATATCGGTTTGGCGAAGGATACTCGTATACCCAATTTGAATACTCGGATTGGAAATTGAGCTCACCCTTGCTTAGTGTGGAATCACATACTCCACTCATCGCCGAGGTGAGGGTAGCCAATATTGGGTTGTGCCCCGGAAAAGAAACTGTCCAGCTCTACGCACACGACAGCGTCTCGGTAGTGGTGCCTAGAGAACTCGCACTGCTCGCATGGAAACAGGTTACACTCAACCCTAGGGAAAGTAGAGTGATCCGTTTCAAGGTCTGGCCTCGTCAGCTTGCTCTGTATGGCGTGGATCTCGAAGAGGGAAGGCTACCTCGTCCAGACTCGCATCCTGTATATCTGTTTATTGCTAAAAATTCAGGTGAATTTATGTCCATTGGCGGGATGAAAAAAAAGACATTCTTCGATCCATATTTCAGAGGATGCCTCAAATTCATTCTTACAAAATAGCACCTCATGTTTGGCACCTCCGCAACCTAGCGGGGGCTTTTTTTTGTGTAATGATTAGGAGAGATTTCCTTTGATAAGAGAAAAAATATGGGCACAGCTTTGAAAAGGAATACAAGTTTACTGGATATGGTGCAGCGTAAAACACTGCAGTATTTCTGGGAATTTGCTCATCCTGACAGCTATTTAGCTCGCGAACGAAGTAATGTAATTTCAGATTACGGACAGGAAACTGTATGTACGGGTGGATCTGGATTTGGGATTATGGCTATTTTATGTGGCGTACACCGCGGGTGGCTTGCTCGGGATGAGGCACTGAAGCGCATCCGACACATGGTGAACTTTCTTCAGTGTGCTGAGCGTTACCATGGTGCACTGCCGCATTTCTTGAATGGCAGTACGGGGAAAACAATTCCGTTCTGCCCTTCTGATGATGGCGGAGACATTGTCGAAACATCCTACCTTGTGATGGGGCTACTCTCAGCACATCAATTTTTTGGTGAGAACCATTCTTCCGAGCGCTCGCTCCGAAAAGAGATACAACAATTTTGGAGTGAAATAGAGTGGAGCTGGTACGCCCCAAATAGCAACGTGCTCATGTGGCATTGGAGTCCGACGCATAAGTTTGGGGCGAGCATCCCGATTCGTGGGTGGAACGAGTGCTTAATCACATATGTACTGGGGGCGGCATCGCCAAGCTTTCCGATAGACAAGGCAGCCTACCATGAGGGTTGGGCCAAAAGCCCATCCTTCCATAATAAGAAAAAATTCTACGAAATTACATTGCCCCTTGGTCCCGATTATGGTGGCCCACTATTTTTCTCACACTATTCGTTTCTTGGACTCGATCCAAGGGGACTGTGCGACAGGTATGCTAATTATTGGAAGCAAAACTGTGCTCATGTACGTATTAACCGTGAACACGCCATAGTGAATCCAAGTGGACATGCTGGGTACTCAGCTGATTGCTGGGGACTTACCTCAAGTGATGGTCCAAATGGATATGATGAGCACTCACCATCACATGATACTGGCACCCTCTCTCCGTCGGCCGTACTGTCATCTTTTCCTTATGCGCCTCGGCACTGCATGCGAGCTCTAAGGCAACTCCTGATTGAGCCGGGTATTCGCGAATTCGGATTTCCGGATGCGTATGATCCCCAGGGCTGGATTGCCGAATCCTATCTGGCAATCGATCAGGGTCCGATAGTCGTAATGATTGAGAATTATCGGAGCGGCCTATTGTGGAAACTTTTTATGAGTTACCCGGAAATAAAGCCAGCATTACGCAATCTCGGCTTCACATTTTCCGTAATTGCATAATAAAACACGCCCATCAATGATGGGCGTGGATTTTTATGCAATGCGTTTTTTTCTTTCGAAGACGATGACCTTGTGTGCTTGATTAATTCGGTCAGTCGCATCGTTGATATCGTCAATGAATTCGCAGAGTCTTTTTCTCACGGTGCGAAATTCGTTAATGAGACGCCAATTTTTCATTATCACGGTACAGCTCGTCAGCACCGCAAAAAAGGCCGCTGTGAGCTGGAAATATGTACCGATGTTAATCACACCGCTCACCATGCTTGGAATAAGAAGGAGGTGCGGTATAAGATGCATGAGTACTTCCATCCACTGCGTCACAAGGCTCGTGCGCTTGTAGCTTTCCTGAAGGGACAGATATGTACATTTGACCCCAGAGACGAGGAGTAGCCAATTTGGAGGAGCGCTAATTGTCGCCAGCGCTTCCGAATACTTATGGCTTTTAATTTTTGCCCGCTCTAACTCAGAAGCGTTACGGAACGACTCCCGAAGATTTTTTGCCTCCTCAAAAATGACGAGTTGTTCGCGAAGCGCTCCTTCAGCATTGAGGCGTGCATTCTCCATTTCCATCTGTTTTCTTCCCACGAGAAGCACGCACCCTGTTCCAGATAATGCCAAAAAAATAGCAAAGAATGAGATAGTACTCGCACCAATCGCCATCACTGCTTTTTCAGTGAATACTCCGTATACGAAATACCCAGAGGCAATAAGTGTAAGCAGTCCCAGTGCACAGCCGGTCTTTATGTGTCCCGCTCTGAATCCTCTGTTTGAAAAGTAGAGTGCGACAAGCCCGGTGCCTGCCATAAGGAACGTGGCAGGAACAGTGCTGAGCGTGAATCCATACCAATTTGCAATCGGTACACCCAGTGATCGCGAGAAATACTCGTACGAGATACTGCTTCCAACCGTCGAAAGGACGATGAAAAAAGCCAGAGCACTGCTGATTGAAAGGAAAAATGTTTGCACCAGTTGCTCGAACATCTGACTAAAGCGCCATGCATCTTCGGAGATGCGTTGGTTGGCATACTTCACGCGTGTCTCTACTGGCTCCCATGCGTTGATGAGCGCCATACTCAGCGCTCCTCGCCAATGCCACACATACGAGGCAATAGCTCTACTCTGGTAAGGCACCATAAGAATAGCAGGCATGAGCCAGAGAAATACATAAATAACTTGCGTATATATTTCACCCACTGAATGTGAGGATGCATATTGAAGCATCTCGTTGAGCTTTTTCGTTGTATTACTGATCTGCACACCACTTAGCACTTGAAACACGAAGCTTGCCATAATCAGGGTGCTTCCCCAAATGGCCCATCGTCGTGTCGCCTTGTCCTTGCTTCGGAAAAAAGACCTGAATAACATTTCGTCTCCAATCAAAAGAAAACTATTAATGAACTTTATCGCTAGCGGTTAAATTACCATGAAAACAGAATATGTCAAGAAAATCTAAAACAGGAAATTCTGAGGAGTCACAGTGCGGTGGGTGGCAATAAATTTTGGATAATTTTAGGAGGTATTGCGAGGAGAATATGGGGAGAGAATAGCCATGAGCTGGAGGCTTGGTTGACAATTTACAAACTTTTGATTATAGTATTTTCGGCTAATGTTCTCCACAACTGAACAGAGAAAGCCGTTCCCTCAACCCTCCTAAGGAGACTGTGATGCGTAATGACGATGATTTCCCCTCTGCACGTGAAGTTACCGGAAACGGGATTAAGTACGGCCTCGCCATTCTGGCGGTGGTCATTGTGATTTCTGCTGCTGGTTGGGTGTGGTATGTTGCCACATCTCCAGTGCGCATGGCCGGTAATGTCGTGACCAAAGTTTTTGATGCCGACCACGCACTGCAAACCTACCGATGGTTCCACGAAGCCAACCAACAGATTAAGGCGAAAAAGGCTCAGATTAGTCTCTCGAAGCAAGCGCTCACTGCCGCTGCAGAAGATCGCAAGGAAGCTCGACGGATCGAACTTCTCGGTTTGCAGCAAGGCTGCCAGAGCTTGGTCAGCGAATACAACGCAAGAGCAACGCGTGCCGACACGGTAATTTTCCAACACCCGGAACGTTTCTTGCCGGGCAACTGGCCAGGCGATTTCAACCCACTTCCGCCGACGATCAATCTTGAAGTCTGCAACTAAATTTATACAAGGAGTGAGTTTATGAAATTGTCCCACGCTTTTTTCCGCACACTCGCCCTCGTTGGTTTGTGTGCTGTATGGAACATATCCATTGCTGCGAAACAGGAACCACCTGACGCGGCTCAACGTCTTCAAAACCAAGCAGCCGAAGCAGCACAACGCGCTGCAGCTGGAACGACGGAGCCGAACGAAATCAATAGCATCCGAGATCGCCAAATTATGTTTGGCAAGCCAGGGCTTCAAATGTACGTCGTTCTTCTTTCAAAGGGTGGACAACCGATCGACTACTTTGTGACTGTAGGCAAGTGTACTTCTTCAAAGAAGCGCCTGTCGCCAACACATCGGCTCATCGACACTGGTCCGAATTCGCTCGTGGTGAAAGCCCCGTCTGAAGACGGGACGTTTGGTACGTCTTCGCCATACATTTTCTGCAAAACCGTCGACGGCAAATATAAGGAGTGGAATGGCAACTACTACGCGTCCGATAAGCCAATCGAACTCACCATCAAGCCGCTTGTTGTCGACCTTAGCGGCCGAAATCAGCAGCAGCAATAATGGAGCACAAGATGAATCAATTCACATGTACGCGCAAGGTTATTGCTTGCATCCTCTCCACATTGGTTTTCGGACTTCTTTCGGGTTGTGGCAAGCCGGAACCAGCGCCTGTCGATCGTCTCGCGGCGATTGCAGAAGCTGCAGCAAAAAATGCGGCCGAGCAAACCACCGACCCTCACGAGATAAAGATGATCGAGTACAGGCGCAACTTGATGGGTAAGCCAGGTCTCCAAATGTACATCGTTTTTCTCAACGACATGGGCCAGCCGATCGACTACTTCATAGTTCGAGGCAAATGCTCATCGTCGAATAAGCGTCTGACAGACCCGACCAAGATCGTGCAAGGCGACCGCGGAAGCTATACCGGATATTTCGATGTCCCTGGTCCTGGAGTAGACGGCACGTATGGCGAGTCAGACGAATATATTTTCTGTAGAACTGTCGATGGTAAATATAAGCAATGGAATGGTGAGTATCTGATGTCAGATAAGCCGTTTGAGCTCACCATCAAGCCGCTTATCGTGAAGCTGGGGACAACCACCCAGCAACAGCAATAAGAGGGCGCACATGAGACATTCACTCATAGCCGTCTCAGCGCTCTTCCTCATGGGTGCTGCAGGTGCACAGGCACCACCAAAAGACTTGGCGAAGGAGGCACGTGAAGCTGCCGCTCGAGTTGACGGGGCAACGCTTGAACCTCACGAGATCAATACGATCTATTGGCGTGGCGAACTGATGGGGAGGCCTGGATTGCAGTTCTATGTCATCTTCTTCAACAACTTGGGTCAGCCTGTCGATTACTTCGTGACGAAAGGGAAGTGTTCGTCGTCGAATAAACGACTAACCAAGCCCTGGCGTTACGAGCACGGGCAAACCGGTGTGGATAGTGACGGATATTCCGTTAATGGAGACTTCGTTCTACCGTCGCCGAGTATTGATGGAACTCACGGTCCTTCTGACGATTATGTATTCTGCATGACCGTCGACGGCAAGTACAAGCAGTGGAACGGCCGCTACTATCTCTCGGATGTTTCGTTTGAACTCACTATCAAGCCGCTCGTTATCGACCTCAGTGGTCGCAAACAGCAGCAGCAATAGCATGTGTATATGATCGCACTACCCCCCAGCATTTGGGGGTAGTTTTTTATTAGGAGCGATGTCTTATACAACAGACTGCATCCTTGATAGAATAAATAGATGAAGTTCTGGACAATCCCGTCTACAATTAACAATGTTGACGATATACAACTTTCCTTACGAAGGGCAATTCGACTGTATTACTGGTATGCGATAGTCCTTAATTTTGTCATTCAATATGCAATACGTGTCGAAAGCGAGTTCCTTTCATACGTGGGCATTCTCATAGCAGTTCAAGCTGCACAACTCTTTTATGTATTTCAAACGTATCGAAGGCTTTTTGTTCTCTCTCCAATCATTAAAAATAGTATTTTATTTCGTTTGAGTTTTTTCATCTGGCTTTTATTTATGCTGCTTATTGGAATTGAACAAATGCTTCATTTCCCGTTTGTGTTTGGAGGTATGATGTTTGTGATTACCGGAAATGAAAATTTTGCATCTGTTGATTCAAATGCTTATTTTTTGTTTGTTAACATTTTTATTTTATTGCTGGGAATTGCGGGTGAGCTCTTGTTGAGGAAAATTTATTCCAAAAGACAGGAGATTTAAAATATACGTTCAAGCAAAAATCAGCGGGCAAGATTCTTCCATTACATGGACGGTACACCCCGAGGTCCCGCAAAACCGATCGGCGGGGTCTTCGAGTCAGAAGGGCAGGATTCTCTCCTTACAGGAGCTGTACACCTTACTGGTTTTGCAGACAAAACATCAGCAAGGTCTTCGAATCCTGCCCGGTAGCAAAGCAGTTTGCTCCCTCTACGCACAATAGTAAAAACCGACCACGAGGGCCGGTTTTTACCATTGTGCGTAGGGCAGGATTCGAACCTGCGTAGCCCAGTGGGCGACAGATTTACAGTCTGTTGTATTTGACCGCTCTACCACCTACGCATAAATGCTTTGCTACTATAGCGAATAACCAGAAAAAAATCAAAAAATCACCCCCAAAGCAGTCTGTTTGTTTTTTTAAATCTAGGTGTGGATTTTCTTTGTCGCATCTGCTGCCTATTTGGTAGGTATACTGCGACAAGTAGCCCAATGACTTCTGCGATCATGTGTACGCGTGCGTAGAGTCCATTCCAAAGACCATACTTGTCTTCCTTGATTGTATGGCGAAGATTTGGAATATGCAGGTACGATGTTTTCCAATGACCCTCTCGTGCAAAGAGATAAAGTGCAAGTTCGATCTGAAATCCTGAAACCAAGAGAAATGGCATGGTGTTCCACCGTGTGCGGAGCATTGCACGGAGTCCGGAAAATTGCGCGACAATAGGGAGAAAGCGGCTGAAGTAGTGGGGCTTGCTGCGTAATCCTACTGACATATCAGAGGATGAGTTTACGACAGGAGTGAGCAATTCTTCAATGTCTCTCGGAGTAAAGCCAAACATATCCGCATCGCAAAAAAGAATAACATCATGTGTCGCGTGTGCAACCCCGACATGCATTGCATAGCTTTTCCCCCTGTTTCTTGGAAGCATAAGTACAAGACTCGCAAGTCTTTTCGCCTCTCTGCCTGTGCTATCCTGTGACCCATCGTCTACCACAATTATTTCTTTGATCATTTCTACTTGACTCAACAGATTGATTGCACGCGCTATGCGTCCCGCTTCATTATATGCAGGGATTATTGCGGAAACCATTTTTGCCATATGTATTTTTTAAGGAGTAATTGCAGAACAACTGCGATAGCCACAAAAAGAACAAACGAAAAAACAAGAATAGTAGTGCCCGTCCTTCCTTGCGAAATTCCGTAATACACTCCTTTTGCTGCGAGTATGTACACGATATTTAGGGTGCTAATTCCCAGCGCATTAACTAACAAATACTTTGCGAAGGGTACATGGTACATGCCACAAAGTATTTGCACTGCAGTGCGCGTACCGTATACGAATTTTGATGTGAAAAGAATTAAGAAAGGGTGTAGTGCAAAGACGTGAGTCAATGAATTTATACGATTTTGGTGTTTACCAAGAAAAGAGTGCGAAGAAAAATCTTCGTGGGGAATTGTTGTGCCGAGGATATATAGAATTGCGTCTGCGACAAGTGTTGCCGAAAAAGAGACAACGAATAGAAGCGGAAGCTGAAGTGTGCCTGTTGTGGCGAGATAGATCGCCGGAAGAAGCACAGTTTCACCACCCAATATAAGAGCAAGAAATAGACCGCCATAAGTGCTTAATGCGATTTCTTGACTCATTTGAATCAGTATAAAGAATGAGGCAAGAGGGAAGATGAAGATAAAGCTAGAAGGTCAGTTCCTTTTAATGCCATGGATCTGGAAGTATGATGATGAGATGAAGCATGAATCCCTGCGTACGTGGATAGAGGTCGACAAAAAAGCCATCGCAAATAATTATCGGCTCTTTCGCAAACTTATTGGCTCCAAAGTTAGCTATATGGGTGTTGTGAAATCGAATGCCTATGGTCACAATTTAATTGAGTTCAGTCGCGAGCTTGAAATACTCGGTGTCGATTGGTTTGGTGTTGATTCGATTACAGAGGCACTCACTTTACGCGAGGAAAAAATAAAGAAACCTATTCTTGTGTTAGGACACACGCTTCCGGAGTTATATAGCGCGGCAGCAGAACGTGATGTGAGCATCACCATTTCATCAACGCGTCAGCTCATGGCGGTGCGCAAGCTACAGACCGGTAGCGGCAAGAAAAAATTAAAGATCCACATTAAAGCTGATACGGGAATGCATCGCCAGGGGTTTCAACTCCATGAATTGAAAGAGCTTATGGCACTTCTTCAGAAACCTCACCCCGGCTTTATCGTTGAAGGTCTCTATACCCATCTTGCCGAAGCCAAGAATCCACGTTCGAGCGATAACACAAAGCGCCAGCTCAAAGAATTCGATGAATGGATTAATGTATTTCATGTGGCAGGAATGACTCCAATTACACACGCAGCAGCAACGGGAGGGACATTGCTCTACCCTCGTGCGCATTTTGATATGGTGCGTATCGGCATCGGTAGTTATGGACTCTGGCCTTCCGATGATGCTGAGCGTTTCCTTTCATCAAAAATTAGTTTAAAACCTGTGCTTGCATGGCGGGCGAAGGTGGGGGAGGTGAAAGAGGTAAAGAAGGGAGAGCGTGTGGGCTACGATTTCACCGAAATGCTCACCCGTGACTCGACGCTTGCGGTTATCCCTGTTGGGTACTGGCACGGCTTTCCGAGATTGCTGTCGGGCCGAGGAAGAGTGCTTCTTCACGGCATGTCTGCACGTGTTGTGGGCAGAGTCTCGATGGATATGATCGTTGTTGATGTCACCGACATCCCCAAAGTAAAAATGGGCGATATCGCTACGCTTATCGGGAGTGACGGAAGGGAAGTCATTACTGCAAGTGAAATCGCCAAATTTGCCGCAACCTCGCACTGTGAGATCGTGACCCGCCTGAATCCTCTTATGAAAAAATTCTACCTGTAGGTGTTAAAATGGCCAAAGTCCCCAAAATCTAGACAAATAAGAGCAATATGCTAGTATCATCTTACCTAAGTTTTGGGGAGCCCCTGAAACCAGCGAGAAACTAACCCATTTAAATCATGTCCCAAGATCAGCTCATACAACTTAAACACAAAGGCACCGGACAGGTGTACTGGACGCGCAAGAACAAGAAGCTCGTCACTCGTAAGATTGAACTTAAAAAGTACGATCCAAAATCCCGCAAGCATGTTGTCTTCAAAGAAGGCAAAAAATAAAAAACCGCTCATGCGGTTTTTTTGTGAGATAATGTTACAATTGAAACATGACTGAGGATATTCCTGTTATTGGGGAGCACAAAGTAAGTTATCACGTCAAAACGGAACAGTTCGAAGGTCCGCTTGACCTCCTTTTAAATCTGATCGAAAAGCGAAAGCTTTTTATCGGCGATTTTGCGCTTTCGAAAGTTGCGGATGATTACATAGCGCATATCAGAAGCTTCGAGGCATATCCCATGAACGATGTTGCAAACTTTCTACTCGTCGCATCAACCTTGGTACTCATCAAATCCAAATCAATCCTTCCTGACCTCACTCTTACGCAAGAAGAGGAGAGCGACATTGACGACCTCAAGCGACGCCTTGCGATGTATGAGCTGTTCCGCAACTTATCAAATGAAATTAAACTGCGCTTCGGCAAGCAGGTGATATTTGAGCGAAGTGGTAGGCCCGAAATCGTTCCGGTGTTTGTACCCGATAACAGGATTTCTATTACATCTATGGCGCAGTCGATTCGTGATGTACAAAATGCCCTGCCAAAAAAGACGTTAGTTCCGAAAGCAACAATTAAGAAAGTTGTGTCGATTGAAGAGATGATGGACAAGCTCTCGAAGCGCGTGACCAATGCACTCAAAATGAGTTTTGGGCAATTTGCAAAATATGAAAAAGGAAAGGCGATCCACAAAGAGGCGCGAGTAGAAATAATCATTTCATTTCTTGCTATGCTCGAGCTTGTGAAGCAGGGGGTTGTGCATGTCGCCCAGCATGAAGATTTCGGCGATATCGATATCGAGACACACACATTTATTACCCCCAGTTACGGCTAAAAAATGGCGACCTTCGTATTTTTCTCCCAAACGACTCTGGAAGCGGTACCAACCCGTACCGCATCTCAGAGATCGTTCGGGCGGAAAAACACGAATCCATCCATTTTGCATGAATGCGCCCTTTGAAACACACGAAATATAGGCTAAACTAATCGAGCATGGAACTCCGCCACCAAATTGAAGCAATATTGTTCTACCAAGCAGAGCCGATCACGGTGAAGCGCCTTTCGCAGCTCTTGAAGCGCCCCGAAGAAGAAACACGGAGCGCTCTGCTAGAACTCGGAGGCTCACTGGAAAGCACGGGTCTCTGCTTACTCCAAAATAATGATGAGTACACCCTCGGAACCAATCCTGAAGCAAGCGCAATAATTGAAACTATTGCAAAAGAAGAACTGAACAAAGACCTCTCCAAAGCTTCCCTGGAAACCCTTGCAATTGTGCTGTATAAAGGGCCAGTAACTCGCGCGGAAATCGACTATATCCGCGGAGTAAACTCCACATTTATTCTCCGTAATTTGCTTATTAGAGGTTTGGTAGAAAAAGTGGAGAACCCAAAGGATCAACGAAGTTTTCTTTACAAAACAACCCTAGCGCTTCTTGAATACATGGGCGTGAGCAAGTTGGCTGATCTCCCCGAATACAAGGAAACGCTTGCTGCTCTTGACACGTTTGCACAAACAAAAGTTGAAACAGAGGAAGATGCTTCGGAGTCTGAGACAAAAAAAATAGAGGACACAGAAGATGAGACGATATCAGAAGAAGCCCCCCTTACGACAGAGGAAATAGAAGCTGACATCGAAGCCGATGTTGTTGAAGAAGATGAAGCGAGTAAAAATTTTGATGATGCTGAACTCCGCGAGCACCACAACCCACAGTAACGCTATCTATGACACGAACGACGCAAATACAAGTTTTCTTACTGGTACTCATTGTGGGATTCCTTACAGGTCCCCGGGTAATTCCCGCAATCGAAAGATTCTCACCTAAAGAAGGTTTGTTGGGTGCAAAAAATTCCACACAGCTTGCTTCTCCCGTACTCCAAAGTGAACTGACAGCTCCTACGACCACTGTGGTGGTGATTGATCCTTATGCTGATCTCAACATACAGGCAAAGGGTGTATACGTGTGGGACATCAAAACCCACCGCAAACTCTATGGTCAAAATGAGCACATGGTGCTTCCGCTCGCTTCTGTCACCAAAATGATGATGGCACTTGTTGCATCTGAAACTCTCGCACCAAATACAAATATCACCATCCTTCCGGATGATCTTATGGAAGAAGGGGATAGCGGGCTTTATGTTGGAGAAAAATGGAGTCTTGGCGAACTGCTTCGTTTTACTCTCGTTTCCTCTTCAAACGATGGAGCAAGTGCCATAGCGGGCGTAGCAGGTGCAACGTTTGTAAATGATGGGTTAGCGACAACAGATCCTTTCACCAATAAAAAACTTTTTATTGAAAAAATGAATCAGAAAGCAAAGGAGATCGGTCTTTCAAATACTCATTTCGGAAACGTCACAGGCCTCGACATCGAAAGTGTGGCGAGCGGTGCATATGGCACGCCTCGCGACATGAGCATTTTGTTTGAATACATCCTGAAAAATCATCCTCAATTATTTACTGCTACCGCATACGAGAAGGTCAGCGTTGTGTCGAGGGACAACATCACACACCGAGTTGCGAATACTAATGTTGGTGTTGCACACGTCACCGGCCTCATCGGTTCGAAAACGGGATATACAGATTTTGCAGGTGGCAATCTCGTAGTGATCGTCGACATTGGCATCGACCACCCGGTTGTCATCGTAGCTCTCGGCTCAACTCGTGACGGACGTTTTACTGACGTGGAACAACTCATCCGCGCGACAGTGAATGAAATAGTTAAACCAGTGGCATCTAATCCTTAATTGCATAATGCTCATTCTCGATGTCATTAAGATCATAGTTCCCGCAGCCATCGCCTTTACGGTGGGGATTGCCATTACTCCGCTTGTTGCCGGACTACTCTATAAATACAGCATGTGGAAAAAAAAGAGCGTTAGCCAATCAATTGATGGTCAGTCAACCGCGATTACAAGCAAGCTCCATAACGACGAAGAGCGCAAAACACCTCGCATGGGAGGTATTGTTGTATGGGGAAGCGTCTCGATCACAATTATTATTTTGTGGTTACTTTCGCTTGTCTTTCCAACCGACACAACGGGAAAACTTAATTTTCTTTCACGCAACCAAACATGGCTTCCGTTCTTCACCCTTATCGGTGGAGCACTCTGCGGTCTTATCGATGACTATCTTGTTTGCCGCGGAGAGGGGACATATATGGGGGGCGGCTTGTCGTTGCGCGCCCGCCTACTCTTTGTTTTTTTGCTTAGCATACTCGGTGCGTGGTGGTTCTACGTAAAGCTGGTTGTAGATACTGTACACATACCATTTTGGGGTGACGTCACACTGGGCATATTCTTCATCCCGTTTTTTATAATTATGTTCATTGGCATATATTCTGGAGGCATTATCGACGGCGTAGACGGTCTTGCGGGAGGGGTCTTTGCGATTATTTATTCCGCATACGCTATCATCGCACTCGTTAACGGACAGATTGATCTTGCAGCCTACTCATCCGTCGTCGTAGGTGGATTATTGGCTTTTCTTTGGTTCAATATACCTCCTGCCCGATTTTTCCTCTCCGAAACTGGCACCATGGCTCTCACGACATCGTTGGTTGTTGTCGCATTTCTCACCAAGGCAGTTATTCCGCTACTTATTATTGCGCTTCTTCTTATTGCCACGAGCGCTTCAAGCCTTATACAGATTCTTTCAAAAAAATATCGCGGTAAGAAAGTATTCATCGTTGCACCTCTTCACAACCACCTTCTCATGGTGGGCTGGCCAAAACCAAAAGTTACTATGCGCTACTGGGTGCTCGGCATGATCCTGGCCGCGCTGGGGATCATTGTCGCGCTCATCGGATAATAAAATCCGCCCCATAGGGCGGATATTTATTAATGATTACACACAAGTTTTTCGAGCTCTTCCTTTGCTTTTTTTAGCCCCGCTTCTGCCAACACGAGACCATCGGCAATTTCTTGTTGACCGACACCAAAAATAATAGATGGCCAAAACTCAAGAGATTCGGGGCATGAAAGATTATCGTCTTCCACAATCCCTCCGATGTTCTCTCTGCTCCAATTATGGTTTGGGTCGACTTGCGACAAGCGATGCTTGGCTATGGCAATCAAATTTTCTGCCATTACAACGTGCAAGTGCGGTTCTGTGACAGGAGAGAATTTTTCACCCTGCATCACGAGAGGGAAGTGCCTCATGTAAGCACCAGCCATGAAATAAAATGCAGTACCGTCAGGTATTTTGAAGAAATTAATGGATCTATTTCCAAGTTTTGTCACGTGGGCTCCTTTAAGAACAGGTCAACATATGCTATATGAGTACCATATCTCTTTTATACACGATGTCAAGTGTTGGTCAACCAGCGAAGGCCTTTGTTGAGCCGTTATACACAACGATATGAGCAAATCTAGGATATAATCAACCTATGAATTGTACATATGCGTAGGCAGGGCGTTGACCGAATATTTTTGAGTATTGTCATCGCACTTATCGGTGCGGGGTTTTTTATTTTCGTTTCAGCTACTCTGGGTATTCTTGCAAAAGACGCTGGTCAGTTCACAAATATTCTCATTGGACAACTTGGCTTCGGACTTCTCTTGGGGAGCGCAGCAATGTTCATTTGCTCCCACATCAAATATCAATTTTGGCGTAAGTATGCATTTTGGATCCTTGCTGCTGCTATTGTGCTCGCACTTCTCGTATTCGTCCCCGGTATTGGGATGGAACACGGTGGAGCAAAGCGATGGCTCAATCTTCGGATTACCACATTTCAGCCGGGTGAGGTTTTGAAGTTTGCCGTCATTGTTTACCTTGCTGCGTGGTTCACTTTTGCACGTAAAAGAATTTCATCACCATATTTTGGTATTTACCCACTCTTGGGGCTTCTTGCTATTGCGGGAACACTACTGCTCGGTCAACCGGACACGGGAACTTTTCTCATTGCCGTCTTTGCTGGCATGGCCATCTTTGTTGCAGCAGGAGCAAGGTGGCGCGAGCTTCTGATTCTTGCCGTAATGGGCGTTGTTCTTTTGGGTGGTGTGGCAATGTGGAAGCCCTACGTTAGGGAGCGCATCACAACGCTCATTCATCATGATGATTTTCAAGGGGCAGGGTACCAAGTGAGGCAGTCACTTATTGCAATTGGTTCTGGCGGTATATTCGGCAAAGGCTTAGGCCAAAGCGTCCAAAAGTTTAATTATCTTCCTGAAGCGCAAGGCGATTCAATATTTGCAGTACTCGGAGAAGAGCTCGGTTTTTTTGGCTCAGTCATTATTATTATGCTGTACTCACTTTTTGCGCTACGCGGTCTGTGGATAGCCGCGCACGCACCCGACCGTTTTAGCGGGCTCCTTGCGGTGGGACTCGTCATACTTATTACTGCCCAGTCATACATCAATATCGGCTCAATGCTAGCCATTGTACCTCTAACCGGGGTACCGCTCGTCTTCATTAGTCATGGTGGGACTGCACTTATGGTGGCGATGGCCGAAGTTGGCATACTATTGAACATTTCACGATATCGCCATCAATGAGTTATAGTATATGGATAGTAATTTGCATTTAACACTAGGCACCACGTTAGCGTGATTCAGTTCGAGATGCAATTTGAATGCGGAAGAGTCGCAGTGTCATGGGGGCTGTAGACAGCTACTGCCCCCATGACCGAGCACTGACAAGTTCAAAGTGCGCTCGAAATGGAGCACGTGTAATTAACAAGTTTTAACCAACATATGAAAATACTATTTGCAGGAGGAGGCACAGGCGGCCATTTTTTCCCCATTATCGCCATAGCAGAATCAGTCTACGCACTTGCTGTTCGGGAGCGTATGGATGTGAAGCTCTATTACATGTCGGATAATCCGATCGATATCGACTTGCTCAATAAGCTGCACATCACCTATATTGAGGTCAAAACAGGTAAACGACGCACCTATTTTTCTCCAAAAAACTTTGTAGATATTTTTAAAACATTTTTTGCATGTATCCACGCAACATGGAAAGTTTTTCTCTTATATCCGGACATCGTATTCGGCAAAGGTGGATACGCGAGCTTTCCTGCAATGTTTGCAGCTCGGCTCCTTCGCATTCCCGTTGTTATCCACGAATCAGATATAATTCCCGGAAGAGTCAATCGATGGATCGCAAATTATGCGCAGGATATTGCCATCTCATACCCAGAAGCAATCAATCATTTTCTCCACAAGGATCGAGTTGCCCAGACAGGACAGCCAATCAGAAAGAATCTCTATGAGATTCCTGAGGGGGACCCGGCTACACTATTCGCACTCGAAGAAAATGTACCCGTCATTCTTGTACTCGGAGGTTCGCAGGGCTCAGAACGCATTAATGAAAATATTATTGATATATTGCCTCGCCTACTTGAAAAGTATCAAGTAATCCATCAGACAGGAGATGCAAACTATGAGTGGATGAGAAAGCGTGCCGCTGGAGCATTGGGAGACACTCCGCTTGTTTCTCGATACAAACCAGTCGGTTTTCTTGGTGCAAAGCAGTTGCGTCTTGCTGCCAAGGCTGCAACGCTAGTTGTTTCCCGCGCCGGATCTACAATTTTCGAAATTGCCCTATGGGGAGTTCCCTCAATTATTGTTCCCCTAAAGATTTCGCGCGAAGATCATCAGCGAGAAAACGCATACAGCTATGCGCGCACAGGCGCAGCAACTGTTATAGAAGAGCATAATCTTAAACCCACACTCTTTTTCTCCGTAATTGATGCAATTCTTACAAATCCTGCACATCAGGCAAAAATGAAAGAAGGAGCAAAGACTTTTGCAAAATCGGACGCCGCGGACAAGATAGCTCAGCTTCTCTTATCCATTTCTTCGCACCACGATTAGACAATATTCAAAAGTTTTCTGAGTCTCCTTATAAATGCTAATATAGGAGGATGGCCCTATACCCTGAAAAAGTGGTGACTCGGTTCGCGCCTTCTCCAACGGGCTTTCTCCATGCGGGAGCCTATCGAACGGCAATTTTTGCGTACCTTTTCGCACGAAAAAACGAAGGGAAGTTTATACTTCGTATTGAAGACACGGACAAGGCGCGTTCAACAAAAACACATGAGGACAACATACTTGAAAGTCTTGCGTGGCTGGAAATTAAGTACGACGAATTCGTAAGACAGTCTGAAAATATTGACCGACATCGTGAAGTGCTTGAAAAACTTATTAGCGATAACCATGCATATGTTTCCAAGGAAGAAGCGAAAGATGGATCTGGAGTGATCCGTGAAATAGTAAGATTTCGTAATCCAAACACTGACATATCCTTTCATGACGAAATTAAAGGAGAGGTCACGATGAACACCGCCGACCTTGGGGATTTTGTGATTGCAAAAAACATTCATGAGCCGCTGTTTCACCTGGCTGTTGTTGTCGATGACGCAGATGAAGGCGTGACGCACGTCATCCGTGGCGAAGACCATGTGTCGAATACACCGCGTCAGATTCTTATTCAACGCGCTATGGGCGTATCTACTCCCGCATATGCACATCTTCCGCTGGTGCTTGGCACTGACAAACAGAAACTTTCAAAACGCCGAGGAGCTCTCGCACTTACTGAGTATCGCGAGAAGGGATATCTTCCCGAGGCACTTCTCAACATGGTATCGCTTGTTGGATGGAATCCGGGTACAGAGCAGGAAATTTTTTCAAAAGAACAGCTAATCACACAGTTCGATCTCACTCGTGTGCAAAAATCTCCAGCTGTGTTTAATCCCGAAAAGCTTGAGTGGATCAATAAAGAGCACATGAAGAAACTACTACCGGAAGAGCAGGAAAGGATGATTGAATCGTTTTTACCGGGGAGTATTACTCAACTACCTCGTTACTCATCGGCTACCTTAAAAAAGATTACCCCGATTATTTTTGAGCGCATCACCCATTTCGGAGAAGTAGCGAAGATGGCAGAGGATGGAGATATACGGTACTTTTTTGCGTCTCCTCAATATGCAAAGGAAAAACTTTTTTGGAAGGATGAAAATGATGTTTCTAAGCTAGTAGAGAGGCTGCAAGCCATAAAAGAGAGATTTGTAGCCCTTTCAGAGGATAATTTCACCCCTGAAACCGTCAAAACGGCCCTCTGGGACTATGCAGAGGAGGAGGGGAGGGGACAAGTCCTTTGGCCTACCAGATATGCCCTTTCGGGAAGGGAAAAGTCTCCTGACCCATTTGTGCTCGCGAGTATTCTTGGCAAGGCAGAATCACTACTCCGTCTGGATAACGCAGTCGCACTGCTCATGAAATGATGACCATTTTAGATGTCATGACAAAAAGTAAATCAGTAAAAACTATAATTTTTCTTTTTATCCTTTTGAGCATTACGTTGTACTCAAAACATCCTACTGTTTTAGCTCAGACGCGTGTCGATGAACTAAAGCAAAATATCTCTACCAGGGAACAGGACATCAAAAAACTCGAGTCTGAGATTGTTGAGTATCACTATCGTCTCGAAAATGTAGGAAATCAAAAGAAAACACTGCAAAGCACGCTTCAAACACTCGATCTCACTCGTACTAAGTTAAGCAAAGACATCCAGCTGACACAAAAGAAAATCGAGCGTACCAATAGTACTATCTCAGACCTGGAAAGAAGTATCGACCAGCAAGAATCACGCATTATTAGGAATAAACAAGTTATTGCGGGCTCAATACTTAAAATCGCGCAAGCAGATGAGGGCACTATACTTGAAGTGCTTTTGAGTAGCGATGACCTTTCGAGTTTTTTCCAAGAAATTGACGACCTTGGCCGTGTGCAAACTGCCATTCGTGACAATATACAAAGCCTACAACAGTTGAAGCTATCGCTCGGAGACCAGCGCAATGCATTTCAAACTGAACAAAAAAAACTTTTGAAACTTAACACTCAGCACGGTGATCAAAAAAATATTGCTGATCGACAAAAACAGGAACAGGCAAATCTATTAGTTGTTACTAAAAATCAAGAATCAAATTTCAAAAAGTTACTCGCACAAAAAGAAGCTGCAAAAAGGCAATTTGAGAGAGAAATAGAAGACTTTGAAGCTGCGCTCAGGGCTGAGATCGACCCAAATAGTTTTCCAGCACCAGGCACCAAAGTACTCGCATATCCGATTGATGGAATTTTTGTTACGCAAAAATTTGGCAAAAGTATTGATGCGCAAAGATTATATGTATCAGGGACACACAATGGAATGGATTTTCGTGCTTCACCTGGGACCCCGATTAAATCTGCGGGGGATGGAATTGTGATTGGCACAGGGGATACAGATAGAGTCTGCCGAGGAGCTTCGTACGGTCGTTGGGTTATGGTACAGCATAAAAATGGACTATCATCGCTCTATGCGCACCTTGATCTCATTAAAGTAAGCGAAGGGCAAAACGTGGAGGTCGGAGATCTGCTCGGGTATAGTGGAAATACGGGCTATTCAACAGGCCCCCATCTTCATTTTGGGCTTTTTGTTGCAAATGCGGTCAATATTCAAGATTTTCCGAGCAAATCCTGCGCAAAAGCAGTCTTTAGGATTCCAGTAGCGGCCCATAATGCCTACCTAGACCCTCAGTCATATCTTTAAGCATACAGTTCGCCAGTTTTAAGCAAAGCACATATAATACAAACATGATCAGTCGCTTTATCGTCGGTTTCATATTATTTGCGAGTTTTGTGTACTATTTCAATATAGACGTTCGGGCAACCGTCGACAAAACCGGCGTCCCAGTCTGGCTTGCAGAGCACGGTTTTCCCACAAATTCTATCAAAAATGGGACCTCGAGCACGAGCACAATTGCGATTACAAATATCGCCGCCACAACTGTTTCTTCGAATTAAACTTCGCAGCTCTCAAGCAACAAAATATTATTAGCAGCTGAGTGAGATTGTGCGGCACCCGCAGGCACAGCGAGGACGTGTTGCACAATCTCACTGATCTTTTTAGCAGATACGGTTATTTAAGTTTAAATAACCGTATCTGCTAAAAAGATATATTGTGCGACGTTAGAATATTTAATAACCCAATGAATACAACGAATTTAAGATTCCTCCCCTCCTGATTTACTGCCTACCAAATCAAAAAGAGTCAGAATATGCGGTACTTCTTCACAAGCATCCTGCAAATTAAATTCATGGCCACACTAATTCCTCATCTGCCTTATTTTTTGTTTTCATAACGAGCTCGGCATTCCTCAGGTCATTTTGGTCGTACTGTTTGGATGCTTCCCTTTCAGTTTTTCCTCCTGCAATATGCCGTTTGATCGTGTGCTCACGAAGCCTGCTTTTGCTATCCTGGAGAAAATACGTGCGCGAGAGGTGGTGGT
>JAYTCK010000033.1:0-8485 GCA_043736515.1 bacterium | reverse complement strand
GCGGTATTCCCGAGAAAAATTGAGAGAAAAATGAAGATTATCTGAAGAGTACGGGACATAATAGCGGGATAATTGAGTAATTTGTAGTGTATAAACTACCATCACATGCATAGAATGCAAGGTTTTTGGCAAAAAGAAAAACGCCTATGATGGGGGCGTTTTTCGTATAAGCAGACCAGATGATGAATTTCAATACATTATTAGCACCACAGGGAAACGTTCAGGTTTGGATGCGATGCGCAGTCCTGGACCGTTTCGGTGGTCGGGGACTGTAGTCCCCTACTGTCCCCGATCCCGAAATCGGGAAGGACCAGCAGGGCACCAAACCTGGACGTTTCCTAGAGCCAGGATTCGTGTTTGCGGAAGTATGCGTCGGCCACAGCCCACACAGCAAGCCACACAACAGACGAAAGGAGAACAAGCGTCATGGGATGCGCGTGGAGCATTGCTCCTTTTACAAACCCTATGCCGGAAGAGGCATTGGTGAGTGAAGTCATGTTTTCAAGTACGTGTGCGTACGAAACATATTTCATCGATCGGAAAAAGAGGAGTGCGGCGAGTGCGACCTTGATTGTCGTTGGATGAATCGCAAGACGAATTACAGAGATGAGATAGACGCGGCGCATAATACGCTTCGTCAATTGTGCATCTCGTTTGAGTAATGTTTGTTCCATAATATTATTTTCCAAAGGCAGCCTTTAAATCCAAATTCTCAAAGGCTGCCTTTGGAAAATTGAGAATTACGTACCTTTTTCTGCGAGTAATCGCTCGAGTTCACGCTTTGCCCGATAGATCTTTGTTTTGACCGCTGAGACGGTCGATCCTTCCATCTCGGCAATCTCCTTTTGCGAATACTCCTCAATAAAGTGGAGACGCAGCGGGCGGGCGAGTTGGGAAGGCATCCGGGAGAGAAATGAGGCAACATAATCGCGCATCGTTTCTTCGTGGGAATAATTCGCCGGATCAGGAAGCATTTCGTAAAACTCAGGCTCGAGTTCGACGTGGGCGGCTCCCTTTTTCTTTAACTTCTGATAGTGCGTAAAGGTTGTATTCATTAAAATTTTGTACCCCCACGACTTAAACGAGGCACCTTCTACGGGCTTAAATCGCCGTGCATTAAAGTAGATCTTCGTGAATGTCTCCTGCACGATATCTTCAGCTTCTTCACGGCTATGCACGATGCCTTCGGCTTTGCGCAAAAAGGCTGCCTGGTAACGCTCTACCAGTATGGCAAAAAGGCTTGGGTGTTCGAGGGAGCGCTCAAGCATTTCTTCGTCAGAAATGTTTTCTTCAAATTTGTCTGTATCGTCGAGTAACATGGCTATTGGGACTTTGTGCATCGGCCTTTCGATGCCAGCATCATTCCGATGATGCCCTTCAGGCCATTCTGATGGCCGTTCAGACTCATAGTGCGCTAAAATCCGGCCTCACGCAAGAGTTCGTTCACGCCGTCTTCAAAGTGCACATTTGGGCTCCATCCGAGCATTTCTTTCGCTCGAGTAATATCAGCAAGCGCATCGCGTATCTCCTGTCGGGCGGGAATGTGCTCAGTTGGTCCCTCAAACAGAGCAGCGAGCTCATTAATACTGACATTTCTGCCGGATCCAATATTGATAACCTCTCCCCTTCCGACATTCTCACTTTCCGCCGCCAAGATATTTGCTCGAACCACATCGCGCACGTGAGTGAAGTCGCGGGTCTGCTCGCCATCACCGGTTATCGTAAGTGGTACTCCTTCTCCTTTTTGTACAAGAAACCTTCCCAGCACACTTGCGTAAGGCCCCGCTGGATTCTGTCTTGGACCGTAGACATTGAAATAACGAAGTGAGACAGTTGGGAGCCCGTGTAACCCCGCATACATTCGAGCGTAATGTTCACCAATATATTTTTGAAGCGCATACGGAGAAAGTGGGTTTGCAGGAAGGCTCTCGTGAAATGGGGTGCTATCTTGTTCTCCGTAGGAAGCGCAGGACGCAGAATATACAAAACGTTTTGCTCCCCCCTCTTTTGCAGCGTGAAGAACGTTGAGAGTGCCTGTGCAATTCACCTCGTGTGTTTCTTGTGGATATTGAATTGAGTGCTCGACACTCGGAAGCGCTGCGAGGTGAAATACGCAGTCTGCTCCTATCATGAGCGGTCGAAGACCATCTGTATCTCGAATATCGATCTCGTGAAAACGTGCTTTCGGATGTACATGCTCACGGTTTCCCCCTATGAGCGAATCAATTGCATCTACATCCCAGCCTCGCTCGATGAGCGCCTCAACAAGATGTGCGCCAATAAATCCCGCTCCACCCGTCACTACTGCATGTTTTCCTTGCTGAGTCATATGGGAATGATAACCCATGGAAGCCTAGAATGTCACATTTCACGAAATTCTGCGGTTCTCAGTTGTATTACAGGACAATCCGACATACAAAAGCAGACAACTTCTCCGAGGTACGACCTCCCAGAGCTGAGGTCGGACCTCAGTCTGCCTTTGTATGCCAAGACGTAGACGCATATAACGATATATTATAGTATCAATTGACGAGCCTCATACTTTATTTATGAAAATTCTTATCACGGGTATCGCAGGAGCAATCGGTTCGCATGTCGCGGAGGCGTTTTGTGCGCAAGGCCACGAGGTTATCGGGATCGATAATCTGGACGAATACTATTCGACGCATATCAAAGAATTAAATTTGCGGGACGTTGAAGCGGCGGGTGCATCGGTCATTCGTGATGATCTTGTTACAGGCGACCTAACGGCACATATACCCGATGATACTGATTTTATATTTCATTTTGCCGCACAGCCGGGCATTTCAGCAGGAACTCCTTTTAGTCACTACATTCGCAACAACTTAAATGCAACAGAGCGTGTACTTGATCGCGCAGAAGCTCTTCCAAAACTAAAAGCGCTTGTGTATATTTCCACATCCTCCGTATATGGCAAAAGTGCTCGTGGGTCTGAAGAAGAGCTCCCCCGCCCCACCTCTGGCTATGGAGTGACTAAACTTGCATCCGAACAACTTGCACTCGCCGCACAACGCTCGCGAGGACTCCCCGTTATTGCACTTCGCCTTTTTTCTGTGTTTGGTCCACGCGAACGACCAGAAAAACTTTATCATAAACTCATCCATGCGATCCTCACTGATCAACCATTTCCTTTCCATGAAGGTGCGGGCTCACACGTGCGAAGCTTTACTTATGTGGGAGACGTCGTACGCGCAATGGAGCTAGTGCTCGAAAATTATGCAAAAGGAATTGGAGAAATAGTAAATATCGGCACAGACAACACACACACCACAGAACAGGGTATCCGTGCAGTCGAGGCAATTCTCGGAAAACGTGCGAACCTCGTCATTGTACCCAAACGCCCTGGGGACCAGCACGAGACCGAAGCCTCCATCAAAAAGGCACAACTATTGTTTGGGTTTACTCCAAAGGTGTCGCTTGAAGAAGGACTTGCGCACCAGATAAAGTGGCATAAGACACACCTCTTGCCTCATCTGAGAAAGCTGTAAAAATAAAAGGCTTTTAACCCAAGGGCAGAGCCCTTTGACCCGCAAGAACTCGAAAAGCCTCGTGCGTGTCAGCGGCCGGGAGCCGCGGGTATTAAACCTTTTTTAGCTCTCCTCGGCTCGGAAATGAAAAAAAGACTTTTTCATTTCATTTCGCTCTACGTCGGCAATAATTCGACAAATATCAATGTATGGCTTAGAATAGCCATATTATGTTGAACTATAGTGAATGCGTACCCCGCAAAGCAATCCTCGTTGAAGGCCACCCTTATGAAGTTATTACTTCCCACGTTTTCCAAAAACAGAAAGCGCGGCCAGTAAACAACGTCCGCCTCAAAAGCCTCCTTACCGGCAAAACACTCGATATGGTGTTTCATCAATACGAGAAGTTTGAGGAGGCCGACATGGGTGTAAAGGAGATCAAATATCTTTACCTTAATCGCGGTGAATACTGGTTCTGTGATCCCAAAAACCCGAGCGACCGCTATAAGCTCACCGACGACCAGGTCGGCACAAATATTAAATTCATCAAACCCAACAGCACCCTTGAGGCAACTACCTTTAACGACGAGATTATCGCACTCCGCTACCCCATCAAAGTAGAGCTCAAAATCACCGAGTCTGCTCCCGCAGTAAAGGGCAACACGTCCGGAAATGCGACCAAGGCTGCTGTACTTGAAACAGGCGCGACGATTCATGTGCCCATGTTCATTAATGAGGGTGATGTCATTCGCATCAATACAGAGACGGGTGATTACGCCGAACGCGTCGAAAAAGCTTAGAGGCCGCTCGGATTCGACTTTTGAAAATATCATACTCACATCGTGGTGATTGTGGGAAGAAAAAACCTCGCTTCTGCGAGGTTTTTGATTGAGTTTAACTGAATATTTTTTCGTAAATTGCTTGCGTGCGCACTCCACCCAAAAAAAGGACGAGTATTCCGTGGATAATCCAAGAAACGAGGGCGATAAGGAGGAAGGTCGCGCTCGCTGCCGGCCAGAATACCCACCCGACAACACGGCTCCAAAACCAAAACGGTCCGGGGAGCATTTTGAGGCCCACTTCTTCGTAAAGATCATGCCTGCGAATTTCCTCGTAGGAATATCCTTCAATGCTGCCGATGGCATGGTCACCACCATCTAAGAGCATCTGACGAATGTACGCTCCGCGTCGTTTCTTGCTTCCCGGGATCGCCCACATGAAGCCCTCTTGTAATGCAGAAAGGAACTCGCGGGTACTTCCTCCGCCCCCGTTTATCACCTGCTCAAACCGCAGTTGTAGCCAAAATCCGACTATCGCTACAATCCAATACCAGTACCCACCCCAGAGAGAGATATTCCACAAAAAAAATTCGTACAGAACACTCATTTATTTTCCTATTCAAAAAGAATACTTTGCACATGATAATCATTTCCAATAAAAACGCAACAAAAAACACCGATGGGTGTTTTGAATTATTGCCTAACAACTTTTTGTCTAATGCCAAAAAGCATCACGAGAACGCCGCCGGCATACATTAATGGTCCAGTAAGGAGCGGTTCACAGCCATATTTTTCCGCCACCCCCAGGGTCGCAGCGCGGATGTTAGACACGAGCAAGTCAACGGCCCCGCCTTCTTTGGGAAGAGTCAGCGAGATAAACGCGCCGTGCTTGATCGTATCCTCGTCGCCCGGCCAAGGAAGTACCGCAAGAAATTTTCCTGCTTCACTTCGTTCGCTGGCATACTGAATATCACATGGACCACGAAGGCCGAGCGAGCGCACGCGTTCGAGCAATTCTTGTTCGGCGTCATTTGTCGGATCAACGCATTGTTCGTTCCTGATGTTGTTTCCACTGCTTGAAGCTGAAGGAGGCAGGGCGCCATCCTTTGGACCATTTCCAAATAAAGCGAAAAAACGAAAAATGACACTCATGGACATTCCTTTGCAAAAAATCTACTACCTATGCTAGCATAAGCCATTTCTCAGTCAACAAAAAAATACCCCCGCAGTTTACGGGGGTATTTTTTTCTTCGCTTAAGAGGCGATATATGGGAGGAGTCCCATAAAGCGGGCACGCTTCACGCCGAGTGCGAGGGCACGCTGCTGTTTTGCTCCAAGGCCAGAGCGCTTGTTGCTCACGATCTGTCCGTGTGGTGTCAAAAACATACGAAGGAGCTCAACGTCCTTGTAGTCAATATATTTGATGTTGTTGGCGGACAAATAGTCCTGCTTTTTCTTTATCATGTTGGTTCAAATCTATAATAATTGCCATTTAATTGCAACAGAGGTCGCTGATCGACTTTTTTGTGCTTTTAAGTTTCATTTTAGGATGCAATTCAAATTTTTTGCGTTGAGAGTGTTTGAGAAGCGTGTGAGCGACCAATTTTTCTTAGCGGTACTCCGCTTAGAAATAATGGAAGTGACCTCGTGTCATGATACTGCTTCCGCACCTTTCGACGATAAAAAATTTGAAGGGCGCCTAAAATGGAACTTAAAAAGGGATGTCGTCCGGGTTAATGTCCTCTTCGGGATATTCTATCGTATCGAGCTCCGGAGCTGCCTGTGCCGCTGGGGCCTTCACGCCCGACTTTCCGCTTCCCGAGGATGCGCTCGCCGTATAGTCGCCTCCCGCCGATGCACCTGACTTTGGGCCAAACTGTACCGTATCTGCGACGATCTCCGTGCGATACTTCTTTGTACCGTCCTTGTCATCCCAGCTCCGTGTCTGGATGCGTCCTTCGATATACACAGCTGAACCTTTCTTCAAATATTGTGCAACAACTTCTGCCTGACGGCCGAAGGTGACAATATTGTGGAAATCAACGGACTCCTGCTTTGCGCCATTCTTGTCCTTGTAGACACGATTGGTTGCAACCGAGAAGCTCGTGACCGCTGCTCCCGAAGGGAGTGCCTTTGTTTCTGGATCTCGCGTTAAATTTCCATAAATCAATGCTTTGTTGATATACATGCAAGGAACAAATAACTGATAAATTTATACAATATATTAATTTTAAAACTTTCAGAATTGGATGCAATTCAGATTTTTTACGTTGGAAGTGTTTGAGAAGCTGTATGAGTGATACTGCTTCCAAACCTTTCGACGATAAAAAATTTGAAGGGCGCCAATTGTGGAAGTTTTAACTGATGACGAGGTCCTCGATGGTTTTGTCGAGCTCCTCTTCAGTAAGCTGGGGCTTTTCTTCCACCTTTTCATCAGGCTTGGTGCTACCATCTTCATTTCTCTTCATGAGCACCTTTTTGGGGACCATGGTGTTCTCTCGAACGGTCTTCACAAAAAGATAGCGCAAAAGAAAGTCATCTGCCTTCAGTGCGGCTTCGATGCCCTTTGCGCCACTTGCCTCTGCCTCAAACTTCACCCACCCAAAATAGGCGGTTCGGTAGATGGCACGCTTGTTGGACGCTACCTTTAACATCGGATAAGCAAGCTCGATGAGCTTGGGGTACTCATCGGAGATTGTTTTTCCTCCATGAGCTTCAATAATATCGCGTAAAGCCGTTACGCGCACGCCAAGATCGCTCTCGGCAACTACTGGCACGATGTGAAAACCAATCTCGTAGATGGTCGCATCGTTCGGGGTTGACCCGATAGTTAACTCTTTATTTTCCATAATAGGGGCATACTAGCAGAGCCTGGGAGGTGTGTAAAGGTAGTATTTTTACCACGTCGTCACTAAGTCGAAGAGTCCGTGAGGTCATGTACTTCCCTCCCCTTCGGTGAGACGTAGTCAAAACCCCGTATTCCCACAAAGTTACCCGAGTAGCAGGGAGCGGGTAAGAAATGCTACAACTCCTTGAAATCGATCTTCGGTGAATATCCGATACCGATCAAACCAAACGTCAGTGCAGGATTATTGGAAAGGGTTATATTGCCCGTGAAAGTTTGGGCAGTGGGAGGGGTAAAGCGGATAGTCATGGTGTTAGTGCCTCCCCCGCCGGCTATATTGTAGTTGCAAAGGCCGGTGGTCATGCCCGCAGAAGACGTAGTGCAGGTAAAAGGAGCCGGGAGATTCAAGGTACCGCTCATTGGTGAGGCGCCGTTATTGGTGATGGTCAAGACAAGATCCCTATTTGTATTCACGAGGACTCGACCAAAGTCGAGCGAATTTCCGGTAACAGCGGGAACTCCTGCCCCCCAGACTTGGACGGTCTGTGTGGGAACATTTGACGTGACGGGAATCGGAACGGGGGAAACAGAGCCAGTCGCAGTCGGGCTGAATCTCACCCAGATGTCTTTGGGCACACCAGCTGCCAGGGAAAAAGTACACACCCCTCCCACATTCACCGGACTGGGGCTGCACGTGAAGGGTCCTGCGGGGAAAACCATAGTACCCGTCAGTGTGCCGCCACCGGTATTAGTGACCGTAAAGAACATGTCTTTTGACGTGCTCACCACAACATTGCCGAAATCACGACCGAGGCTAAACGGAGTGATGGTGAGTTCGGGTGGGGTGTCAACCGTGAACACTCCCACCGTCCCACCGTTCGCAAAAGACTCGGAGCAGTTATTTGTCTCACTTGGTTCCCCAATAACACCGTTCGGAAACGGAGGCTGATCTGCGCAGAGAACGACACGGTGCGTCCCTTGAGTAACGGTCCATGTGCCGCTTACATCAGCCTGTCCACTTACTAGGGTATTGCTGAGGCTGGCGGGATTCGAAGTGAGGATGACATCCTCTCCACCGTTATTCCCGAGGTCGATATATAAATGATTGCTGTAGGGGCCAACAGCAGTGGCACCTCCTCCGTTCATGATGGTTCCTCTGAAGGTGACAGTATTCCCTACGACCAGGACACTGCCAGCGATGGGTGCCGGATTATTGGCGATCATGAGGTCGGGTATGGCTATGGTAATGAATGATACGACGGTACCGGTGGCAATGCCTGCAGAGTTCGACGCTATTGCACAGTAGAAGTACGTGGTGCCGCTGGTTAATCCGGAGATGGCGGACGAAAAATTGACGGGGGCAAATCCGGAAC
>JAYTCK010000032.1:0-8510 GCA_043736515.1 bacterium | reverse complement strand
GCATTAGTAATCGCATCGCGAATATCCGCATCCAAACGCGTCCGATCACCAAGAAATATGAGTCGTGTATCTTTTTTTTGTGCGTCCGCAATCATACTGCTTACCATTGTGCGGAATAAATTCATTAAATAGCCTACTTCTTCAACACTGCGATTCCAGTTCTCGGTCGAGAATGCATAGACGGTGAGATTGCGCACCCCAGCTTCCTGGCACCAATCAACAGTTTCCTTGAGTTTATCGTACCCGGCTCTATGCCCCTCCAAAGAGAGCAATCCTTTTGACTTCGCCCATCGGCGATTACCGTCCATAATGATGCCGATCGATTGTGGGATATTTTTTTCCATGATTAGTACGTTATCATGAATTTTGCATACGTGCGTGTTGCATCTTCCCACGTAACTGCGACGTCGGTGACATGCGCAAGTATGGGTCCCTGCTTAAGTAGCGGAATATACGCGCTTAGATTCTCTTCCGGACCCTCGGCAATGATCCGCACAGTGCCATCGGGAAGATTTTTTGCTTCGCCTACAAGTCCGAGCCTTTTTGCTTTGCGGGTAGCAAAATCACGGTACATCACCATTTGTACTCGCCCAGATATGACACATTCAATTCGCTTGTGCATTGTACTTATGCTAACTCAGTTCTCGCATAAGAGAATGCTTGACTTTAATACAAAGTTATAATATAATGATTTTGTTGCAGTGACCTTCCGCGACATATGCGCACGAACGTTATCGCGTGAATATGTCGCGGTGGAGCAGCAGCTTCAAGCCTCTCTGGAACACGGAGAGAGACGCCTTCAACAGCGTCGGGCCCAGGGCAGGGTCACATCGCGTCCAATAATCTGTCGCCAGCTTGCTGGCGACTTCTTTTTTTATCATCCAAGATAGAGTAAGCTTTGCTTGTGCGAACGAGAGGAGAGGCATACAAAGTCCCCGTAGTGGAGCGGAGAGGACGAGAACCATGAAGCCCGACGGACGAGTCTTGCTTCGTAAATAGCGTAAAATATACAAAGTCCCCGTAGTTCAATGGATAGAACGAGAGCCTTCTAAGCTCTAGATCTAAGTTCGATTCTTAGCGGGGGCATTAATTCAAGAAAAACACCTAACGGTGTTTTTTGTGGATAAAAAGGTAAATACTATCTTAGTTTTACACCCAATACTTCTTTCATTTTTTCTATTTGACCCATGATTTCAAGAAATAATTTTGTGCTGCAAACATATATATCAAAAGTGCCATAAGGTAAACTATCTTTTTTCCCTTTACTCGCAATGCTCGGTTTTGAATATGTTTTATAAAATTGCTTTCTCGGTATGCCAGTCAGTTTTGACCAATATCGCTCAGCTTTCTCTTGATCGAGATGCGAATGAATATGAATAAGGCCACGGAATTTTTTTTCTTCCACAAGACATACTTCTCGAAAAAATCTCATCATGGTGTTGATCACCGATGGATCTCCATTTGATACTCTTGCTGCTCCTTGATCTGTTTTTCCACCCTCTCCCCAATAGAGGGATAATCCAATTAGCCGAAGATCGTTGATGGTCATTGGCCCAATTTTTTCACCCGCCGTACTCATCACAAGCGCTCTCTTTGCTTGTTCATTTGCGATACGTTTCGTTCTTCTTTTTTCGACTACCTCAGTTGAGAAACCGTTTCTACTGAGCATGTGAAGTTTTTTCTTTGTCAACACCACATCCTTCACCCACAAACTGACGCTCGATTTTGACACGCCGACCTTGCGGGCTATTGCATTCATAGACTCGCCTTCTTTTCTTAATAAAATAGCTCTGTTTTTTTCATCAAGTTTCATAAATCGAACTTTACAACTATATTCTACACATTATATATCTCATGTGTTTGAAATTCAATACCACAAGCACTTGAAAAAAATAATAAAGTAAGTTATGCTCTATCTTATCGTTTGCGCGATTAGCTCAGTTGGTAGAGCAATTCATTTACACTGAAAAGGTCGGAGGTTCGAGTCCTCCATCGCGCACAGCAACAAAAACGAGTCCGCCCCAAGCGGGCCGTTTTTGTCTGTGCGCGATAGAAAGCACCTGCGTGCTTTCGTGGAGGACTCGAAGACTTTGCTGATGTTTTGGCTTTGCAAAACCAGCAAAGTGAACCGTCCCTGTAGGAGAAGAGTCTTCTGTGAAAGCAGCTCCCAGGGGGAGAGTCCCTCACCGCGTCATCAAGCGAGTACAATAAACATCAAAAGGCAGCCTAACTTCTCCGAGGTACAGCCTCCCAAAGCTGAGGTCGGACCTTAGGCTGCCCTTTTCATCCTGTATAATAAATCATTATGTCCCCTAAAATAATTGCCACGATATGGAAGAAGCCTTTTAATGAAAAAAAGGTTGAGGAAATAATTATTGCAGGCGCCGATATGCTGCGCATTAAATGCTCACACGATTCACCCGCAGATATTCTCGAAGCATTCCGCTCCGCGAAAAAACTCATCGCAAAATTGGGAACAGACACAATGCTCCTTGCAGATCTCCCCGAGGCAAAAATTCGTCTTGGTGATATTCTCGCACCAAAAGAATTTGTAGAGGCTGGCCGTACCTACACACTGAAAACAGGAGACGAATCACCCTCAATCGAAACGATGATTCCTGTCGCACATCCTCGCATTGCGGATGGAGCAAATGTAGGTGACCGCGTCATCATCGGAGATGGTATCGCCTTTTTTACGATAGAGAAAATTATTACTTCTGATGAAATGCTTGTCCGCGCAGAGAACTCTGCTCCTATTGTGCGCCGCTCAAGCGTCACACTTCCCGAAGCAGTGGGCACTGAACACCTGACTCCTCTTACCTGGGAAATGATCGAGCTATTGAGGGAGGTCGCACCTGAGTATATTGCGTTTTCGTTTATTGACTCACAAGAATCCTTGATTGCTATTAAAAAGAAGCTGCCTCCACTAACGGGGAGTGCGTGGCGCCCGAAGATCGTCGCCAAGATCGAAAGTGCGCAGGGTGTGACGCATGCTGCAGAAATTGCAAATGCAGCCGATGCGCTCATGATCGCACGCGGTGATCTCCCTCTCATGACCCCTATTCACAAACTTGCTCGCCTTCAGCATGACCTCTGTCGCGTTGCAGAAAAAGCAGGAATACCGTCAATCGTGGCGACAGCAATCCTCGACAGCATGGAAACAAGTTCATTTCCTTCTCGCTCCGATGTTGGAGACCTTGCTAACATTGCCCGCGATAATCCCGACTGGATCATGCTGTGCCGAGCGAGTGCACACGGTATGCATCCTGGAGAAATTATAGGAATGGCAAAAAAAATTATTTCTGAAACACCGAATAGAGAGGAGTCGTTAGCGTAAAACGGGCGGCGTGCTCGTGCTTTGAATAATGGTCGATGTTCCTACCTCCACCTCCCTTAGTGGCTCTGATAGTGACATAAGACCTTTTCCACGCGCGTAATCAGGTGGGGTAGGGCGCGCCCGAAGAAGCCTATTGTAGGTTTCCTCCTTTGCTTGATACGCCTTTATGGCACCGCGCAGTTCATCTATTGAAAATTCCTTGAGATCTTTGTTTGGAGTAGTTTTTATAACTTCGACTTTGACCGCCCATGAATAGGTGAAGTACGCAAAGACACCAATAGCAATTACCCCGCAGAGGAATGACACAATAACCACCCGCCACATGATGTTGGGATTCATACTGCGTGCCACGGCTTCGCGCATGACCCGCAGAGAATTTGATAGAGAAATATTGAGGTTAGGCTTTTCCATATAATTTATTGTGTGGGTCGAAGACTAGTGATATCGAGAGAGAGGCCACCGCTCCATTCATCCGGCCTCCCCTCCGCTCCGGACGTACTTCGTGTTGCGCTAAAACGGTTCACCAAAGTACGTGTAGGAAGTTCTTCGACAAGTCGGAGGGTGTGGTAGACCTGCGACCACGTCCCTTTGAGCACAAATTCAGCGTGAACTTTATTTCCGCTCACACTGAGCGAGCTGATAGTTACCGATGCCCCGGTTGCGGTGCCGAGCCCTTCCATCTCTGAAATAAACTTAATCTGGTTTTCTTCGCTTGGGTCAAACAAATATTTTGCAAGTATCTTACGATCATCTTCTGCAAGCGCGATCGATTTAGAGAGGGCACTGAGTTTGTCACTCTTTGATCCTTCCGCAAGCAGCTCTTCCCGCTGTTGCGCCTCATCACTTTTTTTTGTTTGCATGGTTGTGTAGCCGTACCACAACAACCCGGCGACGAGCATGTCGGCGAGGAGCAAGATAAGAATGGTGATGAGGGTACGTGACATGATGCTATTTTAAAGTTATCGTCAATTGAAATGCAATGTCGGTTTTTTGAATGATGAAGCTTTGTGCATATTTCGTATCAGTGAAACGGGTATCACTTTTGAGGTTACGCTGAAAAGCAAGAAGGTCTTCGCGGGTCGCCGCCATGCCGCTCAACTGCACTGTAACTATTTTATTGGAGTCAGCGTAAGCCATAGATGTCACATCAATACCCACAGGTTTTTGTGCAAGCACGAGTGTAAGTAATGTAGATGGTGCAATCTCATTCTCGGGTGGAAGCTTGAGTCGAGCTATCTCCTCTTTGATGCGCGTAAGTTCCTGCTGGGCATTTTCTCCACCCACCGGAGTGGCCTGTTTTTTTTCAGCGAGTTCTACGGCCAAAGATTTAATTTTACTATCAACATATATATACGATGGAGCAAGGCTTACTACCGCAAACAAAAGTAGCGCGAAGCTCATGCAAAGAATGATGACCCCCAAGCGCATGCGATATGTGCCAAGTATTTTTTTCTTTTCTGATGTGGGGAGGAGGTTAATCATGCGTGATACAAATGCTTACGAGTTTAAAAACGTATTACGAAGCGCGAGGCCAATAGCAGCGGTGTATCCGTGTGACGCGGACTGAGAAAGCGGAGGAATATAGTCGTCAAATGAGCGCACGTTCACCCACGGATTCGCGATCTTCACCTGCACATCAAGTCCGAGCGAAAGATATTCAGTAATTCCTTTTAAATTTGCACCTCCGCCGGTGACATACACCGCTTCTATGTTCCCTCCAACTTTCTCGCCGTGATGTGTTTGCCAATATGAGTAATGCCGCATGAGTCTTGTGCGGATATCGCTCATGACCGGCATAAGTGCTGCGCGGAGATCATTTTCGTTTGCTCCGCCCATAAGGCCGTGTTTCATTTTTTGTTGTTCCGCTTCTTCGTAAGTGATCTTCATGGACTTTTCGATAGCTTGCGTTAAATAGTGTCCCCCTATATCGAGCGACGCCGAAAACTGGACTACTCCATGAGCGGCAACAAAAATATCAGTAACCATTTTGCCTATATCAACAACGAGATACGTCCCATTGTCTCCGCGAGGAATGATTGCACGAGCCATCGCTTGAGATTCGAATTCAAATGCTTTTGGGATAATGCCTGTCCCATGGAAAATTTCGAGATACTCTTCGACAACTCCGCGCGGCAATACCGATACGACAACATCCATCGTGTCTTTGCGATGTTCTCCGCTGTTTACCACCACATAATCAAATATCGCATCACTTGCAGAAATAGGAACATACTCTTCGAGATGGAGTTCTATTGCGCCACGAATGTCTGCATCGGATACACGCGGAATACGCATGTTTGCAAGGTATGCCTGCTCCTCAGGAAGTGCGATGTGCGCAAAGGAGAGATGATATTCGCGTGCCAACACCGCAATGACATCCTGCATTTTCTTTTTTTCCTGCACATGTCCTTCCGCAATGATCCCCATCGGAAAATTACGCGTCGCATAGCGCGATACGGAAAGTTTTCCTCCTTTTTCTTCCAATTCCACAAAACGAATCGCGTCTGCAGAGATATCAAGGCCAATTGCAGGCATCGCGAGAAACTTTGGAGCAACAAAGAGGGACATTGATTCTATTATACAGGGAGTGAGGAAGAGCGAACAGTGAGTTGCGCGTAAATACTGTGAATCACAGACTAGCGGAGCTTACTTCCTGGAGGAACGAGTTTGTCAGGGTGGAGCAGTACGGCGCTTTCCCCAAGCCCCACAGCAAGGATCATGCCGTGGCTTTCGAGCCCACGCATAGTGCGGGGAGCGAGATTCGTGACGAACGGACATTGCTTCCCGACCAGATCTTCAGGTTTATAATATTCGCGGATTCCAGAAAGGATCTGCCGAATATCACGAACGGGTAGATGTTCTTCTTCACTCCCGGGTTGATCTTCTAACGTAACGCTATGTCCTCCGAGTTCAATTTGAGGATTTGTTGAAGGCCCAAAATCTACTTCCAGTCGAAGGAGCTTGTCAGCACCTTCTATATATTCGGCAACAAGAATAGTGCCTATCTTTAATTCAATTTTATGAAAGTCATCAATGGTCATAGCTCTATTATATCAAATTCTTCTTCGGTTTCTTGTTTGGGAGGATTGATTTTGTCTAAATAGCTTTGGAGTACAATTGCCGCAGCCGATGCGTCATTCTTTGCATTGTCACCCTGCAGGTGCATAGCTTCTTGAGACGAAAGTACTTCATTCATAAAAACAAGCGGCAGAAGAGTTGCTTCTTGTAATTGCTCGGCAAACGGATGAATTTCATCCATAATCTTGTTTGGTTTATTTTGGAAGTTTAGCGAGTCACCAACCATAATCGTGTCGATGTGTTCGTCCCGACAAATTTTTGCAATATGCTGCACCAACGAACGTGAATTCAATAGTACACGCAGTGGGAAAGCCATCGTTCCACCATCGTCCGAAGTCGCGAGTCCAACGCGTTTTGTTCCGTAGTCGATACCGAGGTATTTCATAAGCGGAGCATAGCACGATTCGTGTGTGCGGCAAGTTTTGCATATAGACTTTGTTTTGTAAGTCCATTAGATTGTAGTAAGAATTGACGATTGGAGTTGCGAATGAACGAAAACGAACAAGTGTGTCTTGGAGTGTTTAAAGAACATTCTCCGTATGCGTGGTGGTGGCAGGAAGATAAAAAATTATATTATCGAGAGTGCTCTTTGTTCGGCTGTTCTTTTTCAGAAACAGCCGCAACGTTGATACCGTTTGGAAGAACAATGCCGGCCAACGAGGCGGCGGGGCATGAACATAACTTTGCCCCGTGGAAATGTACTGCGGATCAAATGGGGGTGTATATTCCACCGTGGTAATACAAACGCAGTTGTCGTATTTGCAATGCAACGCAAATGTCGGAAGAGTTAACAAGACAAGAGACACACCGAGCACCACATAAATGTGGCGCTTTTATTTTAATGCGGAGGCGGAAGGATTCGAACCTTCGGTCCCGTTACCGAGACTTCAGTTTTCAAGACTGATGCGATCGACCGCTCTGCCACGCCTCCCTGTTTGTGCTACATATTTTTTAACCAACTGCCCTCCAAGTAGTGCTCTTCACTGTGGCAGTTCGGACAAATCAATTCTAAGTTAAATAACTCATTATGACTCCTGTCCCGATCTTTGTGGTGCACATTGAGAATTTCAGTTTTTTTATAACCGCATCGTTCACATGCGCGACCCCTCTCTTCAATAAGGCGCAATTTGAGTATCCGCTGGTCCTTCACTTTATCCTTACTGGGGCGACCAATCTTATACAAATTTCCGACTCTGCTTTTGTTCGCGCACACCCTGCTGCAGGTTTTTTTATTTGCGCTTGCAAGAATCGGAGTTCCACATACCCGACAAGGAGTTTCTTTCCGATTGGCTCTCCCGTAACATTCTAAGCTACAGAATACGCGACCCTTGCGTAGCTGAAGAGGTCTACGATACATCGGGATACTGCAGACTGAGCATTTTGTATTTGGATTTCTCTTATACTTCTCAGTCACTCGTCCAGTATACCACAATACCTGCGCACTGTGATATGCACATCACTATACCCAAAAATAAAAAAATGACAAAAAAAAGGCCTCAATAAAGCCTTGGTTAGCAGCTAAAAATTCACCTCACAAATGCTTGACAGTTTTCATGAAGTATGCTACACTTATCATAGTAAGATGCACCTTGAAAGTCGTCAAATTCTCAACTTTCACGGTCGACCGAGATGGCTCAAGCAAAGGAACCCTCTCGGGCGACCGTGAAATATGGTCTACCCCGCTTGCTCACGGAATGAGTACTTCCCGTTATTTTCTTCTTAGGAGATCCGTCATGAACGCAGTCCTCAAAACCGCCCAGTCCTCGAACCAAAAGGCCCTGCAAAACTTCAGGTATACCCCACTGGCAGCTATCGCCACACTGGTGGTGCCCAGCGTGGTCTCAGACGAAGAGATCGCGCGACGTCGTGCCGAAGATGACGCGCGCAAGGCTGCCAAGGCTCAAGCTAAGGCGGACGCGAAAGCCGCAAAGGCTGCTCGCGTGAAGCCGCTCCCGCAAGTGCGGGTGGTGATCCCGGCAACTCCGGAAGCGGTCGAGGCAATCGAACGCCAGCGGAAAGCGAAGGCAGAGCGCCTCGCGGAACGCATGAGTTATGTTGCCCGGACGGCACCGATCCCAGAGGAGATCCTTAAAGA
>JAYTCK010000031.1:0-3335 GCA_043736515.1 bacterium | reverse complement strand
GGCGTCTTTCCTGATACGGGGCATGTGGGGGTTTGTGGTGTATGGCATATGAATCATCCTAATGGTTAGGGTGATTCCAAGCTATTGAACCATTACGGGGTACTTGACAGTCCATCGATTTCGTACTAATAATACAAAAGATTAACAGCAAGGAGAAAGATATGAACAGTCGAATGTTAGCTGCGTACCATGAAGCTGCGCACGTGGCGGTCGCATGGCTACTCGGAATCCCTGTTGGAGAGGTAGAAGTTTCAAGTGATGGACAAGGAAGAACACGGCTTTCCCGGTGGTACTCCTCCACCTCAATGTTTCGTGAGGTGAATCAAAGCACTGTCCGCAGAGACACACTTTTTGTTCTTGCCGGAGACTATGGTGAGCAACTCATTTGCCCACTGCCGACCGAAAAAGCAGTGGGTTTGGATACTTACTTTGCCTACGTGCTCTCTCAGCGATTTAAGCTCGACCTTTATCGAATCAAAGAGGAAGTAAGTCAGATGATCGTGCGCCAGCGCGGCACTATCCAGGCACTGGCTCACCACCTCTATACACACGGAAAGCTGAAGGGCTACAGACTTGCTCTCCTCCACATGGATTGGCTTGCTCGAGGCAAAGACCTATCATCCCCAGCCCTTGTTGTGTGATTATCAAACCCCAGTTGCAGAGGGGTTTTCTTTTTGGGGGAGAGTGCTATCGTTCATGGATGCCAACTCTCTACATCATAGCGACCCCGATCGGCAACCTCGAAGACATCACACTTCGGGCAATTCGCATACTTAAGGAGGTTGACCTCATTCTCTGTGAGGATACTCGCGTGACGAAACGACTGCTTACGAAGTATGAAATTGACAGACCAACAGTGAGTTATCACGCACAGTCGAAGCTTTCAAAAGTAGAAAAAATTTTTAGTCTTCTTGAGGAAGGAAAGAATTTGGCACTCGTGTCTGACGCAGGCACACCTACTATATCTGATCCGGGATGTATGTTGGTCGCACAAATTCGAGAGAAATTTGGTGATACCATAGCGATTGTCCCGATTCCCGGTCCTTCTGCGGTTTTATCTGCACTTTCCGTGTCAGGATTTCCCACCTCAGAATTTCTTTTTCTGGGCTTCTTGCCGCACAAGAAGGGGAGAGAGACCCTCTTTAAAGAAATTGCGGTTGCGAAGCGCACCATCGTTTTCTACGAGTCACCACACCGCATTTTGAAAGCCCTTGAATCTCTTAAAAAATATTTGGATGCGGGACGCCCCGAATTTAAACGGCGGATCTTGGTTGCCCGCGAGATCACTAAGATATTTGAGGAAAATGTCATCGGCACCCCCGATCAAGTGTTGGCGTATTTTACTCTTCATCCGGACAAGGTTCGCGGGGAATTTGTTGTGGTGGTCGAAGCTGACTAAGAGCCTCTCTCAGTAGGAACTTTCCTGCTGCAACATGCGATCTCCGGCGATGACGCGCAAAACCCATTAAAGCCTTGTCTCGACAAGGCTTCGCGGGATTTTGCACGTCATCGCTGCGAAGCTCACGTGTTTCGCGCCGGAGGTCCTACCGAGAGAGGTTCTCCACAAATGCGCTTTTGTGTATTTGCGCTATACTACAATTACATGCGACGTAAAATACTTATTTTCCTCGGGCTACTTGTGGCGCTACTTCCGTATCTCGGTTTTCCTTATGACTATAACAAATGGGTGTGGACGAGTGCCGGTTTTCTTATTGTGTTCCTTGTGCTCTTGCCGCGCACACCAAAAATTCGCCGTCTTGAAGACCGACTTGATGAGATGAGTCAAATGACTCGCGGGCAACGAGGAAACACAGAGAATGATATTCCCCGCTCTCTTCATGTTGAACGACGAGAAACAGAAGATAAAGGCGAAGTGCATATCGAGCGCGAAACTGTCGTAGACACACAGCGCACCCTGGAGTCACCGACCCGAGACACGATTGTTGAGCGAAAAATTTCAGTTGTCCGTAGACGTAAAAAAGCAGAGAGTGCTCCTCAGTCCACTTATTCAAATTATGACAGCGGCAATACTTAGTTCATGAACTTTTTTACCCATTTCACCCCCTTGCGCATACTTCTTCCGGTTTTGCTTGGGGGGATTTTTCTGTATGGGGGAAGCATGGACGGAAGCTCAGTTGTGTACACAAAGGAAGGGGTACGCGCCGCAACGGGAACGAGAGCAGTACTTGCAACACAGGCGACATCATCAATCACACTCCCTCCTCAGAAAATTGAAAAAATAGTGACGCATCTCCCCGCACCGGTGCCGCTCAAGATGGCGTATATGACGAGCTGCATTGCGAGCGGAAAAAAATTGCGCGCACCGCTCACTCGTCTCGTTGAGCAAACGGAGCTTAATTCTCTGATGATTGATATTAAAGATTTTTCAGGCTACGTCTCTATCGATCTTGATGATCCGCGCTTTGTACTTAACACAAAGGGCTGCACTGTTTCAGATATCAAAGAATATATTGCTGAGCTGCATGAAAAGAATATCTATGTGATCGGACGTGTCACGGTGATGCAGGACAGCGTCTATACGAAGTCTCATCCTGACGCGGCAGTAAAACGCAAATCAGATGGCGCCACATGGAGGGATAAAAAAGGTCTTGCCTTTGTTGACCCCGGTGCAACAGAGTACTGGCAGTATATGGTTGATCTTGGAAAAGCTTCCTATGCGCTTGGGTTCGATGAAATTAATTATGACTATATTCGTTATCCGTCCGACGGAGACATGTCCAATGCGAAGTTTACGCGCAGTGGGTCAAGTACGAAAGCTGCGGTAATGAAGAGGTTTTATAAGTATCTGGGGGAGGGGATGCGGGGAATCCCAATTTCTGCGGATATTTTTGGTATGACCACGACGAACTACGATGATCTGGGAATCGGACAAATCCTGGAGGACGCACTCCTTCATTTTGATTACGTTGCACCTATGGTGTATCCGTCACACTATCCTCCCAACTTTAATGGCTGGAAAGATCCCAATATGTATCCGTACGGCATTATTCATTTTTCTATGAGTAAAGCAGTGGCACGTGCGAATCTTCTTGAGCAAAAAGAGTCAGGGTGGATTGCGCCTGTTATGGGAACAAGTACGGGCAATAGTGCAACATCCACAGCGACAAAATTTATCCCAAAAGGAATTTATGCAAAAAAGCTTCGTCCTTGGATTCAAGATTTTAATTACGGCAAAGTTTATACCGAAGCAGATGTACGCGCACAGATAAAAGCTGTGTACGATTCAGGACTCACCTCATGGATGTCGTGGGATCCTAAAAACGTGTATACCAAAAGCGCATATGATGTTGAATTGATTGGCTCCGTCATCACGA